>DENY01000233.1:13450-19385 GCA_002359825.1 Bacteroidales bacterium UBA2632 | reverse complement strand
ACTGTTTCTGTGATTAATATTTGATTAAAATATTAATCCATTTCAGAGTTATTATTTCTCATTAAACCAACCTTTTATGACACACAATTTTGTTCATAACTTATATGCTCTAACGCTGATTTTTAGGCGATGCTTTTACGCTAATTATTGACACACGTTTTATGAGACTGAAAAACTGAGACTGCAAGGTTATTACTGCTAATCAAAAGTCGTAAAATTTTGACAATACAAAAAATCCGATACAACACGCTCTATATCGTGTTATACCGAATTTCCACTAACTATTTTAGTATGATTACTCTTTTATCTACACTTTTCGTCCCTTTCTTTTCTTTGGAGATTCTGACTGACTATTTGCTTTAGTTTCTTTTTTCTGCTGCTTTTCTGATTGAGCATCCGTTGGATTTGATTGACCTTTCTTTAAAGGAACATCCTTTTTTTTGTCGTTTCATTCGTTTTACCTTCAGAATTCACTGCTACCTGTGTTTTATGCTCATTGGCAGGAGTAACCTCTTTAGCTTTTGCCGAAACAAAAGGCTTGTTCGAACGGAAGTGTCGAAGATGTGGAGGTTAGTTGATTGATGAACCAATCAGCTTACGAAAACATCGAAGCTGATGAAGTGGGAATGTAGGAGAAGAATAAACAAATCTCCTCCCACTCTCTCTATTAATTAAATATGCACAGCTTTATTCATATCACCCAAGTTATCCACCAAATCACCCATATCCTTGCTTATTTTAGAATTGGTAATACGTGCATAAATTTGAGTAGTTTGAATGTTGGTGTGTCCTAACATTTTAGATACGGTTTCAATAGGCACACCTTTTGCAAGCGTTACCGTGGTTGCAAACGTATGACGTGCCAAATGAAAGGTTATTTCTTTATTAATGGAACATAGATCGCCTATTTCTTTAAGGTAAGCATTCGTCTTTTGATTGCTTAACACGGGAAGGATTTTACCATTTGGAAGTTTACCGTTATATTTTTGAAGTATTCGTCTCGGAATATCTAAAAGCAAAACATTTGATTGTACATCTGTTTTTTGACGTTTGGTCATTATCCATACTTCGCCATCAAATGATTTGCGGATATTTTCATGGTTCAAATTCTTTACATCTATATAAGCTAATCCTGTAAAACAAGAAAAGATAAAAACATCACGAACTTGTTCAAGACGTTTAATAGTAAACTCTCTTTCGAGGATGCGGGTTAATTCTTCTTCTGTAAGGTATCCTCGGTCTACTCTTTTTACTGTTATTTTATAGTTTTGAAAAGGATTGTGTGTCATCATTCCGGAACGTTGAGCAAAAAGAACAATGGTTTTTAAACGAGACATAAATTTAGCTGTAGTATTTATTCCGCAATTTGCTACAGTTTTCAAATAAACCTCGAAATCGTGAAGTGTTATATGATTTAATTCACGTCCTCTGATATCATTAAGATTATACTTATGCTTAAGAAAGTCAGTAAATCTTTTTCGTGTAATTTCATATTTTTGATAAGTAGCTTTAGATTTTGTTTTACCTATCAATAACTTCAAATCGGCATTGTATTTACAAAATAGCTCTAAAAAAGTATCACTCTTTTCAACATTTCCTAGAAAATCGTTTTTAATCTTTTCTAAACTAATACCTTCATCATTTTCATATTTCTTGAAGATTTGATTCAACGAGAGTGTGATGTTNNAAAATCATTCTCATAATTGTAGGTTTTTACTGTAGCATTTAATGCTACAAAGTTCAACTTAAATGTTTAATTATGAGTTATGTGCAGGTCTTCATTTTAGCCTCCATTTGGCCTTCATTGCTACATTTATTTTTTGATTTTTTTTCTGTAGCAGTAAATGTAGCAATTTATGACGTTTAATTGAATGCTAACTCCTGCTAACAAGTCATCATTTAGCCGTCATATACAATAAAAAAACGTCGTAAGATACTGATATCTACGACGTTTTGTTTGATTTAAAGGGCTAAATGAATGCTACATTGAAACCCTTGTTTTTCTCTCTTGCGGTATGGACGGGAAATGAACTAATCCACTTTAACCCGATATATCGTAATCTTTTAGACGAACTCTTATCTTTTATGTAGCCAAAATGTAGCCAATTCAGATAACTTTGAGAGCACGTGTAGAGTTTATCTCCTCTACTGTTTTCAGGTTCAAAGATAGATACTTTTTGAACAACTACAAAACATTCTGAAAAATAATTGATTGCATTCTTCTTTGGCTACATTTTTAGTGCAAGGTGCAAGCCCCTTTATATAAGGGGACTTGCACCTTGCACTAAAAGAACCTGATGTAAACACCCTATTAAAAAAAACAGTAATATATAATAGGTAATAGTTATATATTATTGTATTAAATTGGTTCCTGTTACGACCTTTGCACGTATGAAAAATAATACAAAAACAAAAATGCAACCTATTATCTTGATCGGAACAAGTTTAAAGGATATTTATACTCTTTTGGATGCAGGTTTAAAAAAGAATGCAGCCCTTACTGCAGGTATTGAAGACTCCAATATGAGAGGTTCTTTAGATTTTAAAAGAAATATAAGTAAGAATACCCTGCGAAAATTGGCAACAGGATTTGGTGTTTTTCCCATAATATTTTTTGTGCCATCAAAAAATATTAAATCTGAGTTGCTCAAGTATAACAATGAAGAAGGAGTTATACATATTGAAAATTTTAACGATTTCCTCGAACTAATTCATCTGAAAGAAGACTTTGATGCAGAGGCTCCTTCTTTAAATAGTGAGATAATATCAGCAATAGACAATTTGTTTGATGTAATCCAATTAGCAAAAAAGAACAAGCTGAGCCAGAAAGATATTAATCAAAAAATCCATCAGGCTCTAATAGGCTTAACATCCTCAATAAATGAGCACCATGGATGATGCAGAAACTTATTTAAAAGATATACATGATATTCTTTCAAAATTGGATGAAAGAGCTTCCAAAATAGAAGTATTGATTCAAGAATACCACAAGACTTATGCCCAAGTAGATGATATGGAATTGTCTTCAGCCGAGATAATACGTTTTGTAGGGATTTCAAGAGCAGAGCTAGGTCGCTGGAGAGCAAACAATGTGATTCCTTTTAGGTATATCAGCTCAAATCATGTTGCCTACCCATTTAGAGGAGTTTATGCAGCTATTAAAAGTGGACGAGCTACGTTTCGCGGCTTTAGAAAAATAGAAGCCCTACACCAACTGGAAGCCTTTCGGGAGGGTGCAGTGAAAAACCTTTTAGAAAATAAAGAATAGAGTTTATGTATGCTAACCGAAATATGAAAGAACAAATTCTGGATAAAACCGAACGTGGATTGCATATATTTAATTACTATATGCCTTTCGAGTTTAAGCCCAAAAGAAATTTCAAGAATCCGTTTTATGACGATCGCAGGGCATCGTGTAACATCTATTTTGACGGCAGGGCAAACTGCTACAAAATGCACGATTTTGGCAACAGTGAATTTTCTGGTGATTGTTTTTGGTTAGTGGCTATGATAAACCAGTTAGATGTTAGATTACACTTTCCGGAAGTCTTACAACTTATCAATAAAGATTTGTGCTTGAATATTGAAAGGAAACCTTTTCCAAACAATCAAAAAAGCACTCGACCAAACACATCATCCATTATTGTGCAAAAACACACAGCACCCACAGCTCGTGAGCAAGAACCAGGCCTACCATTCAAAGCCGTCGAAAAGTCATTTTCAGAATACGAATTATTGTTTTGGAAACAATTTGGCATTTCGTTAAAAGAGCTGAGCAAATACAAAGTCAAGACATTGGCTTCTTACAGAAGCAAAACTAAAGAAGGATCGCCGTTTAATTTGGAAGCAAGCCGATCGGAACCAATATTTGCTTATTCCGGCAACAAATTTGTTAAACTATATCGACCCTATAGCAAATTGCGTTTTCTTTATGGCGGACAAATGCCTGAAATTTACTGCTTCGGATTAGAACAATTACCACAAAGAGGTGATATTATTTTTATCACCGGAGGTGAAAAAGATGTACTGAGCCTTTCGGCACACGGTTTCAATGCCGTTTGTTTCAATAGCGAAACGTCAATCATCAGCAAAGAAATGATAGAAATGCTTATCCGCCGATTTCGGCACGTTCTTTTTTTGTACGATATGGACGAAACCGGCAAGCGTGAATCTGAGAGACAATGTGAAATGTTTGCAGCTTATAAAACAATGCGGTTAGAACTTCCCTTGTCGGGGACAAAAGAAGAAAAAGACGTTTCAGATTATTTTCGATTGGGTAATACCACCGACGATTTCAAGAAGCTTGTCGCTGATTGTCTAGAAAAAATATATACCCAAACCATTATGATGTTGAATTCTTGCGAAATTGATTATAACAATCCGCCTGACAGATCAATAACGGTTGTTTCGGTAAACGATGTACCATTAGGAACTTATGACAACCTATTTTGCATAACAGGTGGCGAAGGAACCGGAAAAAGCAACTACGTGTCGGCAATCATAGCTGGAACATTATCAGCTGAAAAGTCTGAACACACACCCGATCTATTGGGATTGGATGTTTGTCCCAACACAAAAAATAAAGTTGTTTTGCACTATGATACTGAACAGTCGGAATATCAACTTCATAAAAATATTGGAAAAACGTTAAGACGTGCCGGGATTAATTATATGCCCAATTTNNTCTAGAAAAGAGCGTCTAAAACTGATTAAAGACAGTATGGATTTATATCACCATCGTTTCGGTGGCATTCATTTGGTGGTAATTGACGGAATAGCCGACTTAATACGCAGCGCGAACGATGAGACCGAAAGTATCGCAATTGTAGATGAGCTTTACCGACTTGCGGGAATTTATAACACTTGCATACTCTGTGTACTGCATTTTGTGCCTAACGGAATCAAGCTTCGCGGACATATTGGTTCGGAACTCCAACGTAAAGCAGCAGCCATTCTCTCAATAGAAAAAGACAACAATCCGACATTGTCGGTGGTAAAAGCCTTGAAAGTAAGAGACGGTAGTCCGTTGGATGTTCCAATGATGCTTTTCGGCTGGGACAAAGAAAAAGATATGCACATTTACAGGGGTGAAAAGTCGCATGAAGATAAAGAGAAGAGAAAAATAACCGAACTCAACCTGATAGCCAAAGAGGTTTTCCGTTCACACGAACGGCTCTCATACAACGAACTTACCAATCTCATTATGCAGACTGTTGATGTGAAAGATCGTACGGCAAAGAGCTATATCAGCTATATGAAAAGCAACGAAATTATCAGCCAAGACGCAAATAATATTTACTATATAAAAATGTGATTATGATGACATTACTAACAGAAAAAAAGTCACAAAAGGACGAACAGGTATATTATGATGCCTTTGACGTGGCAAAAATATTAAGAATACATTTCAAAACTGCCTTAAAATGGGGAAAAGAAGGCAAGTTGCCCTCATTCAAAATTGGGAACAGGCGGTATTTCCCTTCGGAAGAGATTTTGGCGTTGAGAAGGCAGTTAAGTAGATGAAAAGTTAATTACTGACAATTTTTGTAACTGTCTTAATGCTTAGCAATATTGTTTAGGAAATAATCAACTCTGTCATTATTGTTGAATAAAGTAATAAATGAACTGGAATTATTTTTATAGAAAACAAATCCGTTTTGCTAAAAATATAGCAAAAGTAATCAAATAATGATTACCTTTGCATAATAATTAGCGCAAATATGAAACCAGATACCTTGACAGAATGGATAAGAAATTTAGAAATAAACGGAACAAATACTTTTTCTGTTGAAGAAGTACGTATTCAGTTTCCCGGCATTTCTGAACAAAATTTAAAAAACTCACTTCATCGTTTTTCATTAAATAATAGAATTGCTTCCATGTATAAGGGGTTTTATGTAATAATACCACCACATTACGCAGCCAAAGGGATTGT
>DENY01000233.1:10488-13439 GCA_002359825.1 Bacteroidales bacterium UBA2632 | reverse complement strand
ATAAACCCTATTATGTCAGTTTGCTCAGTGCAGCGGAATTTTTTGGTGCCGCACATCAGCGTTCCCAGCGTTTCTTTGTAACAACTATTTTGCCGTCAACAAACGTATCCAAAGACAAAAATAAACTATTGAATTGGTTGTTTAGAAAAGATATTTCCGAAGAGTTTTTACTGCTAAAAAACTCGGAAACTGGGACTGTTCGTTTTTCTAATGCGGAGTTAACGGCGATAGATTTAGTTCAATATGAGAATGCTGTTGGCGGGCTGTCGCGCGTGGCAACCGTGCTGGATGAGCTTTGCGAGCAATGCGATTTTACCAAAGTAAATAATGATTTACTGGATTTTACTTCCATTTCTGTCATTCAACGACTTGGGTATATTTTAGAGAATGTCTTAGAACAAAAAAAGCAAGCTGATGCTTTGTATGAAAAACTTCTCGACTATGGGAAAAGATTGAATTATGTACTATTAAGCACCCGCTCAAGAAAAGAAACCACGCTACGAGACAGCCGTTGGAAAATAAATATTAACTCGGAAATAGAAACAGACGATATATGATAAACAGAGCATCTATTGCCCAATGGCGTGCAACAGCACCTTGGAATAGCAATGAACAGGTAGAGCAAGATTTGATAATTTGTCGTGCATTGGTAGCCATTTTTAGTGACGCTTTTTTATCAACCCAATTAGCATTTCGTGGAGGAACAGCACTGCACAAGCTATACCTAACCCCTCAAAGTCGCTACTCGGAAGACATTGATTTAGTACAAATAAACTCAGGACCAATTAAACCCATCTTGATGCGTTTGGGAGAAGTATTGGATTTTTTGCCCGGAAAAGTTGTCAAACAAAAACGTTATAACAACACGATGTTGTTCCGTATGGAGAGCGAAATTCCACCGGTTGTCCCCTTACGGTTAAAAGTTGAAATAAATTGCTTTGAACACTTCAATGAACTTGGCATGATCAAGTTACCGTTTTCTGTTGAAAACAGCTGGTTTTCGGGAAAATGCCAATTAACAACCTATCATTTAGAAGAGTTGTTGGGAACAAAACTTCGAGCTTTGTATCAGCGCAAGAAGGGGCGTGATTTATTCGATTTATACAAAGCAATTATCGAAAAAGACATTGATAAGGAACTTTTGCTTCGATGTTATAATCGCTATATGGATTTTTCAGTAGCAAAAGCACCAACCTACAAGCAGTTTGCTCAGAACTTGGAAAGCAAAATGATAGACCCGGATTTTTTAGGAGATATGGATAATCTACTCCATCCGAGCGAAACGTTTGATATGCAGGAAGCGTATCAGGTTGTTCAGAAGGGAATAATTGATAAGATGATAAAGTAATTAATTTACATAAATGGCACTTCTTCATGTTTTTAATAAAATTCTAAAAAAAGTCATTTTCTCTCTTCCTATCATCAGATTTCTTCAAGGCTTATCGACAGATTTTTTCAGCCTGATTGAAATGCAATGNNNGACGAACAATCATAGGGGTTTATCAGTATTTCACATAAAAGGGGCAAAAAAACAGGTCGAACTGATTTTTTATTTGCCTCTTTTCTCACTTAAATCGAATAATTGCAATTGTGTGTAGTGTATTTACAACTTCATTTTATCTGAAAAAATACTTTATATTTGCGAGGAAACTCACATCCTTATCTTCACACCTACCATTTTCTCCTCAGATACAAGCTCACTCTTTTTGGCGACAACCGCCTGTTCCGGTTTTATCTCGCTGTTATCCTCTTTCTTGAGCGAAAGAGCGATTTTGCGGTCTAACTCCGCAGTCTGACTTTTCAGGCTTTTCAACTCCTCCTCCCTTTTCCACGAAGTGGCTGCAACGGCTTCGTACACCGGTATTTTCTGTTTTATCTGCTCCATCTCTTTGGTATGACTATCCGTTATGCGGGGAATTTTCTCCAAGGCATTAATTAAATTCATACACGCCAGTTTCGGATCGTTGGCCAAATGCCCATTGTTGTAGGTGTAGTAGATACTGCCGTTACCCTTGATGAAAAATCGATTGTCCACAAAATCAAAGCTATCTTTCATGGAAGCCTCGCTTTTGACTGATATCTGAAAGCCGTAAAGCTCACCAATTGGCAGATGTACTCCTTTAGTACGGGCNNATAAGTTCCATCTTCGTTCTTCTTTATCCTTTGAGAAAATAAGTTCACATCCTCTTTGCTTTCGACAATCATTTTGGTGTGAAACTCCATTGACATTTGAATGCTTGTTAGTTTCGATTTGGCAGTATCACGTTCGTACAGAAAGTTACGCCTTTCACTCTCCAGCGCCAGTATTTTTTTATCCAACTTCGCCTTTTCCAATAAATCGGTATTCCCAGAAAGCACCGCCACATATTCGCTGAAATTCATTCCAGTGGCTTCATCCATACCTCCCTCGTCAATTCTTCTACTTCCCATAGAATTTGTCTTTAGTTGGTTTATGAAAAGCTGCTTGTTGTGCAAGAGATTGAATTTATAACTATCCAACGACCGCTCTACAGCATAAATAAGCACATCTACTTTATTATCCGCAAAATGTTTCGCTATTTCATTCCCTTTCCTCACGGCACGTCCATCCCTCTGTTCCAACGCACTGGGTACCCATGGAGTATCAAGATGATGCACAGCAACCGCTCTTTGCTGGGCGTTAACACCCGTTCCCAACATTTCAGTGGAACCGAAAAGTATGCGGATATGTCCGTCATTCATTGCTGAAATCATCGCTTTCTTGGCAGCCTCTGTCTTGCATTCTTGAATAAATCGTATTTCACTTCCCGCAATGCCGTAATTATCTATGAGTTTTCGCTTGATTTCGGCATATACATTCCACTTGTTCGGTTTATATGTTCCTAAATCGGAGAAAATGAACTGCGTTCCCTTTTGCTCATCGTATTTGTGGTAATAATCGTTGATTTTTTTGGCACAATGTGATGCCTTGT
>DENY01000233.1:4624-10384 GCA_002359825.1 Bacteroidales bacterium UBA2632 | reverse complement strand
GGACGGTCTATACCGATATCTTTGGCAGTACGAAAATCGCAGATCTCACTATAAAATGTACCTAGTTCCGGCACTTTGATAAAAGTACGGAAACGTTCTTTCTGAATAATCTCGTTGGTAACGGAAAACTCATAATCGGTGCTTTTTTTAGCAAATACAGCAGCCCATGCATCGAAGGTGCGAATTCCTTGCTTTTCCAAGGCTTGTGTCCGCAGGTATTTAAAAATCAGATAAAGCTCTGTCAAGGAATTAGAAATAGTTGTTCCAGAAAGGAAGGTGGCACCCAAATCCTTTCCCGAACGCTCTTGTATGGTGCGGATGGCAAAGAGCATATTCAAAGCTCGCTGGCTACCGACTGAGTTTCCTAAACCGGCAACGCGGTCGTGTCGGGTGGTAAAGGTCAGGTTCTTAAATTTGTGCGATTCATCGACAAAGAGGTGGTCAACTCCCATTCGTTTAAAATCCACCACATTGTCCTTCCGCTCGGATATATCGTCCATAATGAGAGATAGCTTAGCCTCTAAATTGTTCTTGCGTTTTTCCAATCCTTTGAGCATTCCCCGAGATACTTCATAGCCCTGCTGACGGAATACTTCGAGATTTTCTTCTACCGAATCCAGTTCTGTCTGAAGAATCCCCTGTTGTATCTCCAACGATTGCGGTATCATTCCAAATTGCTCGTGTGTTAGAATCACACAATCCCAATCGTTATTTTTGATGTCGTTAAAAATACGGCTCCTGTTTTTAACAGTAAAATCGTTCTTTCCGGGATAAAGAATTCGGGCGTTGGGATATGCTTTGCTGAACGTATTGGCAATATCATAGACATTGGCTTTCAGTCCGATGATCATCGGCTTGTTTTACAATCCTAATCGTTTCATTTCATAGGCTGCACAACACATAATCAGGGTTTTACCTGCACCAACCTCGTGGTCACAAATGCCACCACCATTGGTTTTGAGCATCCAAACAGCATCTTTCTGACTTTGGTATAAACTCGGTATTCCCAACCCCGGGATGTCTAAGCCGGGAAATGCTTGGTGGCTACCATCGAATTTAGGACGGACAAAACAGTTAAACAGGCGATTATAGCGGTCTGCCAACTTATTCTTAAAATCGTCTGGCTGTCTTGAAAGCCATTCAGAAAAATGTTCGCGAATTTCTTCTATTTTGCTGTTTGCCAGTTGTATGGTTTTGCCGTCCCGCATTTTGATTTGCTTGTCTTCTCCTGTTGCGGAATCGACAACCATTTTGGTTTTACTGATGTCGGGAATGGTGTTCTGCAATGCATGTTTAGTTAGGTTGATGCCATCGTATGTCCTGAACTCGCCTTTCACTGCAAAGGCATGGTAAATCTGTGGTGTTTTTTGGTCTGATTTTACGGTGTATTCGTCTGCCGAGGAGTTATAATGCACCGATACTTCAGTTTCAAACAGTGCTGATGCGAACTTGGCATAAACGCCTGCGGGTATCCAGCGTTCCCCAAAGTTGAAATCCAAATCACCAAATGCAATGGGTGTGGGTATTGCTTCCCGAAGAGCCTGCAGACTCTCTCTGACTGCATCGTTTTCTGTGTGATGCATCAGCCATTGCTCCAACTTGTCCGCTTTCTCAATTACATTACCCGAAATAAATTTGTCGCCTATTTGATAGGTATCTTCTTCGGGCAAATAGAAGATACGTCCTTCCAAGTCGGAGATTATTTCAGATTCTTCTTTGTCGGGTAAAAGCGATGCCATATAGGAAAGGTTCACATCGCCGTATTTGTTCAGGGAAGCAGACAAAGCTTCCATGGCATCGGAGACGGTTTCCAATACATTGAGGGCAAATGACGTGGGATGGTCGAAAATATCGGCTTTGATGTACAAGCCATCCCGGCTGCGTTCCAAAAAGAATATCTCGGAACTGNNCCGTAATTATTGACAAATCGGTCATACAAACTGTTTAGGCGACTTCGTTGCTCTTTATCTTCAATGGATTTGGTTGACTCGTAATCGTACAGACGGTGGTAGGTGTCTCGTATATCAATGTACAGGCTCATTTTGGAGAGTTGTGCATACGGCAAGTCGATGGGATTGAATTGTGGATTGGATGAATTGATCCCGGACAAGTTACCGATTTGTTTTCCTTGTATGACAATTGAACCGTCTCGCAAATGCTCTCCAATGGCGGAAATATAAGGACGGGGATTGGTGTCAAAAAGTGATTTGACGACTTGAGGTGCAGGTTCTTTCTCTTTGATGGCAATTCCGCTTGCGGGTGTGTCCCACATTCCGGCGAACAGGTCTGGTTGATCAGCAGAAGTGTTTTTTTTCGCCTTAAATCCTCGATTGCGAACAAGCTGTTTTGGCTTGAGATTTGGTATTGTCTGTGAAGTTGGTGTGGGTATAGAGTGCGATACAGGAGTTGGTGTTGGACTTACAAGCAGTTGCGTTTTCTGCTGTCTTTCGTTATGATTAAATATTTCAATTTCGTGGTTCCAGGAGACTATTTCTTCAGCCGGAAAAAGGCTACTATCATCGACAAAGTGCTGCGACACAGGATGGTGGTCTTCATCGAAAAAGATGTATTGATCGCCCATTTTGCGCGGTTTCTCCATATCGATAGGAATCTCAGATTCCACTTGGCTTTCGTATTGAGAAAAAAGAGTAAATACGGGAACGCCATCGGGAGCTTTATCTTGTTCTTCTAGCAATGTTGATTGAGAAATTTCTGTCTCCCTTACTTTTGATTTATCATCGATTGTTGTCGGGTTTACCGGTTCTATTATTTGGATTTCTTCGATGGGAGTATAGTTTTCTCCGACATACTCCTTTAGCTCTTCGATTTGGTGCAGTGTTTTTGGCTGAAAATGTATATCACGTTCAATCCCCAATCCCATTACTTTTACTGACTGCATCTCTTCAAGGGACATNNCATTCGTATCCCATTGTGGTTAGACCGAATCCCAGCTTTTCTTTTGGATCGTATTCCAAGAGATAAGCGGTGTAAGAACTCATGGGGTGAAAGTAACGGGCATAAGCGGTTCGGTCGCCCAACAGTTCGTTTTCTGTTGCATAAAGTTTGGGTACTTGTTTTTGAATGGATTTGGAGATTAAATGNNTAAGCTTGTTTTTGTTCTTCTTTCCCTGCTTCCTCTTCTGCTTTGTTTACGCTGCTTTGAATCTTGTTATTTGTTGGTCTTAGGTTGATCTCCTCCGCTTTTTTCTGTTTTGGTGTTTCCAGTGAGTCCACAAGGGCTACCCGATTTCCGTTGCGCACCAATAGTGGCAGGTAATCGTCCAGCTTTGAATGATGAAAACTGACGTAAGATTCATTCTCTCTCATGGCAAGAGGGATGTTACACGCTTCAGAAACCACTTCGCCCGCTTTTCCGATGCCTTCGTAAAAATCACCGTGTCGCATTAATACCAATGTGTTTTTGTCTTTCTGCTTGGATAATATATCCACTTGTAGCTTTCGCAAGGCTTCTATCGGCGACTGGTTGGGATTAAGTGCTTTACCGGTTTCATTTTGCTGGGTAATACTTTGTTCAATGGTTGGACTAACGGGGTAAACGCCTAAAACATCGCCCATGGGAACAGTAATTAATCCTCGGTTTTCTCCGTCTTCATCGGCATGAATAATGGCCCGGACAGTATCACTTTGCGAAGGTGTGGGATTTTCGGTATAGATAGCCAATGTTTCGATCCCTAAAAAACGGATGTGTATTGCATCTCCCTCTTGCAGATCCATAGGTTCTTTAGGTTTATGAAATTGGGTTCGCTCCAATTCTAATACTAACCATGGATTGTCAATCTTTGACCGAATTTCTTTTAATTGTTTATTCTCGCTTTCGTTATTTTTCTCAATTTCATGTTGACTCTCTTCAATTGTTTCCGTAAAAAACTGCTGCTTCTTTCCGGGCTCTCCCGTTTTATACAGCTGCTTATCCAAATGATGTACAATGGCGTGTGAGAGTTTGCTTTCTATATCTTGGGAGATCCCGTTGATGTCATTTTCATGCGTATATATCCAACACGGTTTTCCGTAAGGGTCTGTTCCCATAACTCGATGTGTTGCAATGATGCGGTTTTTAACTGCAAGGCTTTCTCCCTCAAAGAGTGAATTGTGATTAAATGCAACCTCGGAATTATCTCCTTTTTGAATCTGCAAAGTTTCAATAAAAAGTTCTTCCAAGTCGTTCTCTATTCCTTTACCTGATTGCTTTTGTAGGATAATCAAATCACTACCCACCTCTGTTCCCGCATTTTCACTGAACATTTTATCGGGCAAGCGTAGCACCGATACCAATCGGCTGTTTTCCATCAGGTAGCGGCGTATGACTTCGTTTTGTGGACTGTCCAATACACCGCGCGAAGTGATAAATGCCATGATTCCGCCTTCACGCAGTGTCTCTAATCCTTTGACGAAAAAATAGTTGTGTACGGCACGTGTGGAAAGTTCTTTGATCGGGTTTTTTCCTTTGGCATACGCCCGATCGTACACGACCATATTCCCAAACGGGATATTGCTTGTGATTAAGTCGTATTTTTCGTTCTTGTCACTGCTTATTTCTTCAAAGCCTTTGACGTGTATCTCTGCCATAGGGTTGTCCGCCGATAAAACACGCAGAATTCGTCAGGTCAGTTTGTCCTTTTCAAAAGCTGTTACTTTTGTTTGTTGCTGAGCAAAAGATTGGCTGAATACGCCCATTCCTGCTGATGGATCAAGTAATGTATTAAGCCGAATATCGGCGGTGTACGTAGCTCTTGCAACAGCATCTGTTATTCGTTGGTCGGTATAAAAAGAGGTTAGTACGCTTTGTTTGATGCTGTTCCAGAGCATTTTCGCTTGCGTGTCACTCGATGATGCTTCCCTGATAATACTTTTTAGATTGACTACCAACGGAAACAGTTCCAGTTCGGATTCCTTCCAGCGGTTGCGGTCAGCCAACGTATCTGTAGGGTTCAAAACGCATTTGAGTCCGCCAAAACCGTTGTATTGGGAAAGTATCTCTCGCTCAGTTTCAGTGGGCGAACGATGTTCTTCTTCCAAACGAAAGAGTGTTTGTATCGCTTTGGTATTGGCAATGAGGGTTTGTTTCTTGTTGTACGCCATAGTGCAGGGTTATCGTTTGGATTTTGGTTTTGGTTCAAAAGCAAAAGAGGTGGTTCCTTCAGGATTTAATACCAAACGGGCATTGAATTTATTGCCATTTTTGCTCCTCAAGCCTTTTAATAAGGGTGTCTTTCTTTCTGTAACCAATGCTATTAGCTGTTCATCGGACAACATCAACCCGCAAAGTTGACGGAATACTAGAAAATCGCACGCTTTGCATTTGGCAACTTTGGGATAAAGCATTAAATGGTCCGTTTTGCATTTGGGACAAGTAAGCACAGATGCTGTATTTGTTGAAAATGAAGTTGATAGCAGCTCTTGGCAAATTTGGCGGGTGTAAACCTCAATACCTTTGTGAAAAGTGTCGGCATTCATTTTACCCATTTCTATATCCGTTAATGCTTTTTCCCAACTGCCGGTCATTTCGGCATCAGCTATTCTCTTGTCTTTGATGATTTCAAAAACAGCGAAACCTTTTTCAGTGGGAACTAAAAGCTTCTTTTCTCGTTTGATATACTCTCTCAGTATAAGTGTTTCGATGATGTTAGCGCGCGTAGCCGGTGTGCCTAGCCCGCAGTCTTTCATTGCGGCTTTGGCTTCTTCATCGGCAATATCTTTTCCTGCCGTTTCCATCGCCGAAAGCAATGCTGCTTCATTGTA
>DENY01000233.1:4337-4603 GCA_002359825.1 Bacteroidales bacterium UBA2632 | reverse complement strand
CTTGGGTTTGGTGTGATGTTCAGTAATTCTATTTGATTGAATGGAAATAAGTTCGCCTTCGCAAAATTCGGGCAGATTATTTTGTAAGTCTTGGTTATCGCTCTCTACTGCTTCATCTTTTTCATTCAGTACGCTTCTCCATCCGTTTATCAAAAAACGTGTGTTCTTCATACAAAAACGATGCTCCCCTGCCCTAAACTCCACTTGTTGCACTTCTTGCGTTGATCTTTGTGAAAAGGCTTCGAGCATTCGAGCGGCAATTCGGT
>DENY01000233.1:0-4246 GCA_002359825.1 Bacteroidales bacterium UBA2632 | reverse complement strand
CGCGGCATCCACACTTCGGCGGTTAAGCGGTTTTTCATTCAACGATAGGGCGACACTTCCCAATGTTGGATGGGTTTTCAGGGATTCGACAAGCGAAGGTATTTCTTCAAAAATATCTTCGCCGATATAACTGCTGCCGGTACGGGGATAAGTAATATTCTTTTTCTCGTAGAGGCTCTGGGCAAGTGAGAGGGTCTTGTCGGCGGAAAAACCGTGTTTGCGGTTGGCTTCTTTTTGCAAGTTTGTCAGGTCGAACAAGAGGGGTNNGCCGATTCCGTCAGCAAAGTGTGCGTTGCAGACGGATTGGGCGGTGGCGCGATTGTCAAATTTGGTTTCGCTCACGGCTTGGTAGCTGTCGCCCTCTTTGTTTATGTCTATTTTTATCTGCCAATAAGGGATGCTGCTAAAGTTCTTGTTTTCGAGATATCTTTTGCAAATCATCGAAAGCGTAGGTGTTTGTACCCTTCCCAAGGAGTAACCGCCTTTTCGGGCGACAAGTGAAAGGGCACGACTGGCATTGATACCCACTAACCAATCGGCTTCGCTTCGGGCTTTACCCGATTGGTAAAGGTTGTTATATGCGTCGCCTTTCTTTAGTTTTTGAAATCCTTCATAAATGGCTTTGTTCGTTAATGAACTTATCCAAAGGCGGTCGAAAGGTTTGTTGCAGTGCAGGTACTCAAAAATGTAGCGAAAGATAAGTTCACCTTCTCTTCCTGCATCGGTGGCTACAATGATGCGTTCGCATTTATCAAAGCAAGTGCGAATTATTTTCAACTGTTTAAGTGCCGAAGGATCCGATGTGTATGTCGCACCTTTTCGGTTTTGGCGTACCGACAGGTGGAACGGATTGGGAAGGATGGGCAGGTCTTCGGCATTGTATTTTTCAAATCCGTATGCACTGGGCATAGATAATGTATTAAGATGCCCAAATGCCCACGTTACCGAATAGCCATTTCCTGAAAGGAAGCCATCCTCTTTTTGATTTGCGCCCACAATGCGGGCAATATCACGACCTACGGAGGGTTTCTCCGCTATGATGCAGATTTTCATAACTGTATAAGGTTTTAGAATAATTGGTTAACAAAAATGTTTATGTGTGAAAGAATGGGCAAGCAAATGATAAATCCGCTTGCCCATATATCGAAAAGTTTACATGCGTCTGCCTCTTTTCTTGGGGGCTTNNCTTTTCTTGCTGTTCTTTTTCCTGTTGCTTGGTGTGTTGTTTTTCGTCCGCCTTATTCTGTCCGCTTTTCAGCGATCCTTTTACATTCTTCGTGCCTTCGTTGGTTTTACCCTCGTTATTTACTGCTACTTGGGTTTTGTTATTTTCGGCTATGGCTTCCACTTTTCCCTCTTTTTTGTCGGGATTCCACCGATAAAAACGGGGGCGGTTCTGTTCTTTATCCATACGGACATAAGCGTTGAACGATTGCCCTTCTTTATCGACCATATTTTTCAGATAAAGCGTTTTCCCATCCGATAGTGCTTTTTGTTGTTTTTCGGATAAGGTAAGTTTGCAGAGGCTGCCCGGAACGCCGTGTTTGGATTCGGTTTTTTGATCGGGAGTCAGTCGTTCTTTATAGGATTGTTTTTCGTCGAAGATAAATTCGATGCCTTTTCGTTCGGCGTTTACCTGAAGGGTGGCATCGAATGGTTTTCCGTTGCGCGATAGCATTCCTTCTACTTTCACGCCTTTTCCTTCCATTAAGTCATGGTGTTGTTCGGGAGTAAGTAGTACACCTTTGATTTCGTTAGAAATGTTTACTCTGTCAGCTCTCAGAGCGACCAGCTCGTTGGTTTGTGGGTCGATGGAGACATAGGCTTTGAACGGCTCACCGTTTTTTGGCGTGAGTTGCACCTGCTTGCCTAAATTGCCACTGTGGCGCAAAATTTCTTTGTCTTCATCGCTGAAACGGAAACCCATATAGGGATATTCAAGCTGTGGTTCTTTGCGTAAAGCATGGATGGCTAAACCGAGCGAGCCGTCTTCGCCGTGACGAAGTGCAACGCGGGCTTCGGTGTAAACAGTACTGTCACCAAAAGGAATGGCTATGGGTACTAAATTGGATTTTTGCCAATTCAAGATTCACTCCAAATCGCCGGTTTGTTGCAGTTTTTCTTGAGAGAGTCCCAAGTGTTCCATCTCCTTCCAATCGACTTGTTCTGGATTGATGGCGGTGGTTTTTTGTACGGGCGCAAAATCGTCGGCAGTAATTCTTATGTCATCAATAGCAGCTTTATTAGCAGGGGTATCTTTATTGTCGAGCATCTTTTTCAATACGCCGACAGATTCTTCCACCTTGTCTGCCATCAGGCGGTATACACCGAAATGGGAAGGTTCTTTGAACTGTTTGGTAAGGTTGGAAAAGAAGTTGGAAAGGATACTGTCGTTCTTCTTGAACTTCATGAATGCAGTGCTATTGCTATCCAGTGGCTCTACGGTTTTTATCTTTCCATCTTTATCAATGGATGATACTACAGATAGTTTGCCGGCTTCGCTGGCAGTTTTGCTTTGGCTTCTGTCTTCGAGTACGAGAACGAAGTTGTCGGGATTAGTTGTTTCCATATTATTTGCTATTAAAAGGTTTAGGTTAGCAAAAATATGAGAAATATGCGTGGGTAAGGATCGTGGATGGTTTAGGATTTCTTTAAAGGGATTAGAGTGGATTTTTTCAAAGAAATATCAATATTTTAGTTATTAGGAGAATTGATCTCATAGGTATAGGCGGTTAGACCACAGGATTATTCCCTTGTGTTAATGCGCTTCGGGTCATATTTCACCATTCTTTTAAGTAGAGTATCGAAGATAGTCTCCATATTATTGCGTCTATTGTATCTAAAATGATATTCGTCAAGGTATCCTTGCATTCTTTCACTGCTACAATGATGATGTATTCCTCGTAACCAACCTTTCAGATTCATAATATGAATATGCATATCAGGATGACTCTTCCCACTGTTTGACAGAATCTGTTTTAAGTATGGATAATCCTTTTTTAATGGACTATATCCAGTCCACCCATCTGTACTAATAACAGCATCTTTTGAAATATGATCTTCAAAGAACGGACGAAACGAATTGTTGTAAGCATCTTCTATTATTTGAGCGTATGCTCTTCCAACTCCGTTAAAAGACACATTCTCTAAAGCGACAATTACTAATTTTTTCTTACCTTTGCTCCTTCTTCTCTTTTGAATTTCTTCTCCTCCAATATAACATTCATCTACGTGAACTTCCCCTGTTAGTGGGTACTTTAAGTTACTTGACATTGCTTGTTGCACTTTCCATTTAAACTCCCAACACGTCTTTTGTCTTTGTTCAAACTCACTAGCAAGCTCCAAAGATGACATCCCTTTCTTTTTTGTACACAACCGAAACACAATATGAAATGCGATATGAATTGGAACTTTACTCTTATCAAACATAGTTCCTGAAGTCGAACTTTCATCATATCCGCACTTTATACATCTTCTCGAATGAGGCTTAACCCCAATACAATAAACTGTGTTCTGACATTTCTTACAAACATATCCATTTTCCCATTTAATATCCGAAAGGTATTTGTAGCACGCTTCATCTTCATGAAATCTAACTGTGAATTTTATTGAATTCAGTCCAGTAAATCTTTCTCTTTTATCCATTGGACAAAGGTAATAAATTAATAAAAAGTTCCGTGGTCTAAGCGCCTATACCTATAATCTCAAAACAGTTCTATTTATCCACTTTAACAGATTGAAAGACTTGTAGCTTTCAACCAAATTCATATAGCTTTACTCACACTCAACAGAGTGAGAGTAAAGTATCAAAAGGTGATTGATTATTTATCCAAGTGGTATCAGTTACGGAATGTAATGCCATAAAGGCATCAGCTCCATTNNCACTGATTTTCTGTTTTATCTAAAATTTTAAATGTTCTTTTCTCTTTAAATTGAGCTTGTACCTTACTGTTTAGATGAAAAAGTAATTAGATGATTATAAGATTATCAGTAAGAGTCTAAAAAGAATCTTGCACCCTAGAATAAGAATACCTTTTGATTGATGCTAAACGCATAGAAGCTTTGGCTGAATAGTTATCCCTGACTTTCCAGGAGTTTAGAAGTATTACTGAAAAATATGAGAATAGCGTTTGATGATAATAATCAGCTCTTTGATGTATTGGCATTATTCAAATTGAAAATGTGATAATTACCGTAAAGAACAGGCGTATGTCTTAGTTTGTGAGGACTGATTCTACAGGAAGAT
>DENY01000144.1 GCA_002359825.1 Bacteroidales bacterium UBA2632 | reverse complement strand
ATACAATGGTTTGATAAACACGCGCGCATCACGGACTAAAAGTCGCAAGAAAAAAGCAGCTGCAAAAATAGCAGAGAAAGACACACAAGCAAGCGAAAATCCTAATGAATCATTGCCACAGTTGAAAAAGAAAGAGACTTTAAAAGACACTAAAGGGAAAAAAGAAAATCTACAACCTTCATTCCCTATAACGGAAACAGCTGAAAAGGATGGTGATCCGCTACAAAATATGATGCAGATGTTGAAGCGACCAAACAAGAAGAGAGATTCTTAGATTGGGAGGAGTTTAATAAACAACAACTTTGAGGTGTCAGAAATAGCTCCGAGAGTTGGTTGGACTAGATGCAACAGGACATTTTAGAAGCCAGTGGACAATAAAAAAAGCACAAACGAAAACCGCTTATGCTTTTAATTATCATTACCTTGTAATGTGTCGGGATGACAAGATTCGAACTTGCGACCCCTCGCCCCCCAGACGAGTACTCTAAACCGGACTGAGCTACATCCCGAAAAACCGAGTGCAAAATTAGCTTATTAATTCAATTAACCCAAATATAAGAACGATAAATTGTGGTTTAAAGTTTAATTAAGAATTTACACACTGTATAACTAAGAATTTATGCCTTAATTTGTAACATTATAGATTAAAAGAAGCCGAATAAATAATAAATATGGAGTTTTCTGCAAAACAAATAGCCGATTTCCTGAAAGGCGAAATCATAGGTAATCCTGATGTAAAAGTAAATAACTTCGCTAAAATTGAAGAAGGCAAACCTCAAACCCTTACATTCCTTTCAAATCCAAAGTACACCCACTATATATATGAAACTAAGGCAGATATCGTTTTAGTGAATGCTGATTTTANNCAAAGATATCAGTGCAACGCTCATTCGTGTGGACAATGCTTATGAAGCTCTTGCCAAATTGTTGCAATTGGTAGAAATGACCAAAGCTGCAAAAGTAGGAGTAGAACCTATGAGCTATGTTGCACCCAGTGCAAAGGTTGGCGAAGAAGTATATATTGCCGCATTTGCTTATATAAGCGAAAAAGCAGTGATTGCCAACAAATGCAAAATATATCCTCATGTATTTATTGGTGAAAATGTAAAGATTGGTAACAACGTTACGCTTTATTCAGGAGTAAAGATTTATGCTGACTGCAAAGTTGGTGACAACTCAATAATTCATGCCGGTGCAATCATTGGATCTGATGGATTTGGATTTGCTCCTCAGCCTGATGGATCTTATAGCAAAATCCCTCAGATTGGAAACGTAGTGATTGAGAGTAATGTGGAAATAGGTGCCAACACTACAATTGACAGAGCAGTGATGGGGTCAACGATCATTCACGAAGGCGTGAAATTGGACAACCTCATACAAATAGCACACAATGTGCAAATTGGAAAGCACACAGCCATAGCTTCTCAAACGGGAATCTCTGGATCGACCAAAATTGGCGAAAAATGTGTCTTTGGAGGTCAAGTAGGATTAGCGGGCCATATCAATATTGGCAACGAAGTGAAAATTGGTGCGCAATCTGGAATTATGAAAGACCTGAAAGATGGTGCTGAATTAATTGGATCGCCCGCTATACCCATAAAAGAGTGGTACAGATCGAGTGTAATATTTGGAAAACTTCCAGAAATGTACAGAGATCTTTCGCAATTAAAAAGAGATATAACCAAACTCAAAGAAGAAACAAGTGAATAATAGTTCTTTAATGCTATATTAATATATCCATTAGAGTAACAATCAAATAAATAGGAACGAACTTATGAGCCAAGTAAAGCAAAAAACTTTAAAGAAAAACTTCACGTTAAATGGGATAGGACTCCATACAGGAAAAAACATCCATGTGAACTTTTTACCTGCGCCTGAAAATCACGGCATCAAAATAAAAAGAATAGACCTGGAGGGAGCCACAATTATTCCTGCACTGGCGGAAAATGTAACTGGCACCCAGCGCGGAACTATCCTATCTAAAGGAGGCGCTCAAGTGAGCACAGTAGAGCACGCTATGGCTGCATTGTATGCCATGGGCATTGACAACTGTCTGATTGAAGTGGATGCTCCAGAGTTTCCTATTTTGGATGGAAGTGCTTGTAAATATGTAGATGCGATAAATGAAGTTGGCACAGAAGAACAAGACTCATATAAAGACTACTACATTGTTCGCAGAAAAATGGAAGTGAGTGATCCAGCAACAGGCGCAAAATTGACACTTCTTCCCGATGACACATTCAGCATCAACTCGTTTATAGAGTTTGAATCTCAATATATTCATAACCAGTCGGCCAGTATCGAAGATATGAAAGACTTCGAGAAGGAAGTTGCACCAGCTCGAACATTTGTTTTTGTGCGTGAAATAGAACAATTACACAAAGCGGGCTTAATTCAAGGTGGAAATCTCGAAAATGCAGTGGTGATATATGAAAGAGAAATGCCACAAGAGTCACTCGATGAATTAGCGAAATTGATTGGAGTTCCTCCTCACAATGCGACAGAATTGGGCTACCTCAACAAAAAAGCATTAGTTTTCCCCAATGAGCCTGCAAGACATAAACTACTTGATGTGATTGGAGATATGGCTTTGGTGGGCAAGCCAATCAAAGGTCGTATCATCGCAACGAGACCTGGTCACAAGATCAACAATCTATTGGCACGCAAGTTGAGAAAAGATATTAAACTAAACGAAGTTCAACGGCCCATTTACGATGTGAGCAAAGAACCTCTTCTGGATATCAACCAGATTAGAGAACTCATCCCTCACAGATATCCTTTCTTGTTGGTTGATAAAATTATTGAGAAAACAGATAAATATATAGTTGGCGTTAAAAACATTACTGTCAACGAACCATTCTTTCCTGGTCATTTCCCCCAAGAGCCTGTTATGCCAGGCGTGTTGCAGGTAGAGGCTATGGCGCAAGTGGGAGGTATTTTTGTACTTTCCGGATTGGAAAACCCTGAAAGCTACTCTACTTATTTTTTGAAAATAGATGAAGTTAAGTTCAGGCAAAAAGTTGTTCCGGGCGATACTTTAATAATAAGAGTAGAATTGACAAGCGAAATAAGACGTGGAATCGCTACAATGCGAGGTCTTGCATTTATTGGAGAAAAAGTAGTATCTGAAGCTGTCTTCACAGCATTAGTAGAAAAAACAAAATAACACTTAATATTATCATGAGTAATATTTCATCATTAGCTTACATACACCCCAGTGCTGATATCGGAGAAGATGTAATTGTAGAGCCTTTTGCATATATTGAAAATAATGTAGTAATTGGTGCAGGAACTCGCATTATGCCACATGCTTGCGTGATGTCTGGTGCGAGAATTGGTAAAAACTGCACTATTTTCCCGAATGCTGTAATTTCAGGTATACCTCAAGATCTGAAGTTTGATAACGAGGAGAGTTTTGCAATAATTGGCGACAATACAATCGTTAGGGAATGTGTGACAGTAAATAGAGGAACAAAATCTCGTGGACAAACTGTTGTGGGAGACAATTGCTTACTTATGGCCTATTGTCATGTTGCACACGATTGCGTCTTGAAAGATCATGTAATAATTGGAAACACTGTTCAACTTGCTGGAGAAGTAGAAATTGATGATTATGCAATTATCAGTGGCGGAACGCTCGTACATCAGTTTACAAGAGTAGGAAAACATACTATGATTCAGGGTGGCACACGTTTAGGCAAAGATATTCCTCCATATTCTGTTGCAGGAAGAGAACCTGTTAGCTATGTAGGAATCAACATTGTTGGTCTTCGCAGAAGAGGGTTCACCAGAGAGCAAATAAATACTATACAAGAAATTTACCGTTATTTATATCTTTCGGGTTACAACATAACTCAAGCTATAGAAAGGATTGAGAGCGAACTTACAGAATCGGACGAACGCACTGATATTATTGATTTCGTTCGTGCCTCTTCTCGTGGAGTTGTTAGAGGAAATATGGATTAACGTTACCACCTCTCATAAATATTTTATGACTTCAATTAATTTTCCTGCTGAATGGTATCCTCAAAGTGCCATTCAGATTACTTGGCCCCATGAAAGTACTGATTGGGCTGATATGTTAGATGAGGTAACCGAGTTTTACATCCATCTCTCGAAAGAAATTTTGAAACACTCTCGACTCTTGATTGTGTGTAATGATTCGGTAAAAATAGAGAAATATTTCACCTCAACAGAGCTTACCAATATGTCATTAGTTGAAGCTAAAAGCAATGACACTTGGGCACGTGATCATGGTGCTATTTCGGTTTTTATCGACGACAAACCTGTTATTTATGATTTCGGATTCAATGCTTGGGGGTTAAAGTTTGCAGCTAACTACGATAACCAAATTACAAGTACATTATNNTTATCTATAACAACTACCTCAACTTCATACTTGAAGGAGGTGCAATAGAAACTGATGGTGAGGGTACTTTACTCACGACTTCTAAATGCCTATTGGCTCCGAATCGGAACCAACCTCTAACAAAAGCTGATATTGAAGAGTTTTTGAAAAAAACTTTAGGACTAAAACAAATTTTGTGGCTACACCATGGTTACCTTTCTGGTGATGACACTGATAATCACATTGATACATTGGCAAGATTTTGTGATAAAACCACCATTGCTTATGTGCAATGCAATGATGATACCGATGAGCACTACCACGAGTTGAAAAAGATGGAAGAGGAGCTTCTTTCTTTCCGCACCACTGATGGGGAGCCCTATAACTTAATAGCCCTCCCGATGGCAACACCAGTTTTTGAAGATGATTATAGGCTTCCAGCCACTTATGCCAACTTCCTTATAATGAATACAGTTGTATTAATTCCAACTTATAACTCCGAAAGAGACATACTTGCAAAACAACAGCTTCAAAAAGCATTCCCCAATAAAGAGATAATTGGTATAGATTGTCGAACACTTATTAAGCAACATGGCTCATTGCATTGCATTACAATGCAGTATCCTGAGGGATTTCTATAGCTTAAGTGCTGATATACAAAAAAAGACACTAAAAGAGATTGTTCATCTCTTTTAGTGTCTTTTTTCTCAATATTAAAATGAGCTCATATATTCAGCACGAGTTTTTCATTCACTCTAAATTCCTCATCTCCATTTTCAAAAAAGTTTACTATTTGTTCAGCAGCTGCTAAACCAGCATTCATATTGGCCTCAGCTGTTTGAGCGCCACATTTTTTTGTAGAAGCAAAATAGCGTTTACCAAATTTCTCCACCATTTCATCATGATTGTTTCCCTTAATATCAGTTGCATATTTAAATTTAGGACGCTCACTCATTATCTTTACCATGTCGGCCTCATTAATAACTTCTTTACGTGCAGTGTTGACAACAATTCCATTTTCTGGTAAACGTCTCAACAAATCATAATTGACAATCTCTTTTGTGTCAGCATTTGCAGGCATGTGCAGTGAAATAATTTCACTTCTATCGTATAATTCTTCTGGAGATTTCACAGCAATAGCACCATGTTCTTTACCACGCTCAGGATCTTTTGATAAAGATGGAGAATAAGCATACACCTCCATGCCAAGTCCTTGCCCAATTTGCGCCACAATTTCACCAATATAACCAAAGGCATGTAATCCAAGCTTTTTACTTTTCAGTTCGGTTCCTGAAGTTCCATCAAACCCATTTCGGGTAAGATATAGGAGCAAACCGACTACTAATTCGGCCACTGCGTTAGAGTTCTGACCAGGTGTGTTCATCACGCAAACATCATTTGCAGTTGCTGTTTCCAAATCAACATTATCAAATCCGGTACCTGCACGAACTACAATCTTAAGATCTTTGGCCGCATTCAACACTTCTTTGTCTATAAGATCACTCCTAATAATTATAGGNNAACAGCATCAAGGAGTTCTTGCTTAGCAGTATATTTTTCGAGCATAACAAGTTCATGTTCACTTTTTTTAGTAATCTCTTTGATTCCATCAACAGCTTGCTTGGAAAAAGGCTTTTCTGTTGCTACTAATATTTTCATAATTGGTATCTTATTAAGCTTAATATTCCTATAAGAAGTATTTGATTAAACAACTTTTATTATAGCAACTAGTTGATTAAGGTTATGGTTCAACTAGTTACTATATTATTAAAGAAATAGAACTAAGAGTTCTTCTCTTCAAATTCTTGCATACATTTTACCAATGCTTCAACAGATTCAACAGGACATGAATTGTAAATTGATGCGCGGAAACCTCCCACTGAACGATGTCCTTTAATTCCAACCATACCTTGTGCTTTAGCAAATTCCATAAATGTAGCCTCTTTGTCCTTATGCTCGTCTTTCATAACAAA
>DENY01000010.1:2911-10557 GCA_002359825.1 Bacteroidales bacterium UBA2632 | reverse complement strand
ATGCTGTCAAAGTCAAATAATATATCTACTGTAAGCGGCTTTGGAAATAATATTACACAATGCGTTTATGTCGACAAGGTTGACAAAAATGATGCTGAAACTGCACAAAAAGCAATTGAAACTTTTCGTAACAGAGATTCTGAAAGAATTAAAGGCAACTTTATATTATCGGACTTCACAAAACCAATTAATAGTGTTAAAACATACTCTTTAGGATTTGCAGGAAAAGACCAACCTGAATTCGGTAGCAAAAGTCAAGTATTGATTGGAGAAACCACAAATCAGCCTTTTGAAATTGTCAAATCTTTTTTTAATACAATAACAAACCATAATGTTCAAGCTGCTTTACCAGTATTTACTTATCAAGAACAATTAAAGGAATTAGGTAAAAAAGCAATTTCAAAGGAAATATATTCAAAAATAAGTGAGCTACAAGGACAGAAGATTCAAGATGCAGAAAATCATAGCAGAACTGAACTACAAGCTATTCCACCTTTAGTAAGTATAGTTCTATCTAAAACAAAATCAATTGAACAAATTCCCGAAGTTCTAAACGAAATAAGAGAGGACTTTACTGATTTCCGAAAATGTTGCGAAAAGTTTGAGAAAACTTTAAATGATGCAAGCACAATAAAGGAACAAATAGATGCAGTTAAAGAGTATAAAAAGTTTTGGGCTGCATTAGTAAAAAAGTATAGTGACGAATCAACAAGACTTATGTTCAGATTTTTAGATGTTGCTAAAGAATCAGACTATCAAAATTCATTAGATAATTTGATTGATACTCAATCAGCAGTCGACATTTTTAAAGATTTAAATCTCGGGAAAGTTGCTGGAAAAGCTGGATTTTTAGCTTGGGATAAAATTAAAGAAAAGCGTATTTTGAATAAGTTTAAAGGTGTAGTGAATTTGTGGTCGTTACTCGAAAATTCACCGACAATTGATAAGCAAATAAAAGATATCGAAAGAGTCTTTAAAACATCGATAGACCGAACGAGGTTATCTATAGCGAAACAATATCTAAATGGGATAAAAACTGTGCCTAACACGAGTATAAAAGCAATAGCGGATAATGGCTTAAACCAAGAGTAATTTTATAAATTTAAAGTCAGTTATAAACCGAAATGTTTGTGCGTCAATCCCGCTACTTCGCTTATACCAAACGTTATGGTTTATGTAAAAACGGAATACCATGGAAATAACAACATTAATAATATCAATTTTTGCAATTCTGATTTCGGCTTTTAGCTTTTGGTATGGATTTCTATGGCAATCTGACCCAATTTTTAGCATTAGTAGATGGACTGCTTTTGGAATTACTAATAATGGTAAAAACGGCTCGACTTTTATTATCAAAATAAGTATAAATAATCCTAGTACAAGACCTACTACAATTAAGGATTTCGCGATAATAGCCAAGACTGAAAAAGGTAAAAAAATTATCTATGAACCAATAATGCTATGGGATTTAACTTATTACATCGAGTCAATGGGTGTTCCAAAGAAGATTGTTGAATTTCAGAAAGGACAAATCCCCCTTCCGATAAGTATTCCAGCGAAAGAATCGTACCAATTCGACTTTGAAATTCTTTTTATGCCTCAAGACAAAAAAACATCAATTATAAATAATGAAGATGGTTCCTTTGAGCTTGAAGTTCATGCTTTAACTGACAAATGGAAAGATTACAAACTGGTATCCAAACAGAAGATAAAGGAAGATGATGTTAAAAACCTTCAGAATGGAAATTTTTCTGGCGTTTTATCGACAACTTCAATTGAGAATAGGAAAAAGCTTGATAAAAAATAAAATCAAACACAAACCATAACACTTTGTATAAATAATGGCAGGTAAAGCTCTAACTATCAAGGTTTGTGATCTGCTCAAACTGCATAGCGGTTTGACAGGAAACTACCACTACCATGCAATCTGCCACTACTCATACAATTTACCGCTACCAGTAATCTTCATCCAAACAATTTATTGTTATTATCCAAGTTTAAAAAAGCTTTATTTTATTTTCCAGAGAATCTACATCCCCCTTATCAACTCCTTCGCNNAAATGGTCTCCTTTAGACTCTACTAAAATGGTTTTTCCTGATTTAGTTTGAAAGATGAAATCAGGATAATGATTGTCTTTAAAACCATTGATGAAAAAGCCTTTACCTCGTTCTAAGTTTTTATGCCAGAAAGCAATGTTTGAAGATGTTCCTATTTCCATAGCAACACGTTCCTCAAAGTTGTTCATCACCCTTTCTCTTTCATATAGTGAGTTACCGATTGACGAACTTACTTGTCCTGGAACAATTGCTTTGCTTAACTTCCAGCTCTCTTTGGTGGTAATACGTTTTGATTTGAGTAAATCCATAAAGCGACCCTCTGCATATAAATCAGTTAAACCACGAATTTTTCCTTTCAATTTTGATGTAAAGCTCTCTTTTCTAATCAGCACATCGCGCAGTTGTTCACTGTTCATGCTATCTAAAACTCTACCAATATATTTTTTTATCTCTTGGTCAGGTATGGGATACATTTTGCCAATAATTTGCATTATTTGGTGTGTGATATCAGTTATTTGATTGGCTTTTGGTTTGGCTAAAATGTATTCTTGAATTGGATCTTTTACTAAACTGTTTTCAATTTTCGTAAAGGTAGGGCTAAAGTCATTTTTGCTCGATTCCTCCAAATCAACCTTATATAAATCAGAAGAGATTTGGTCAAAGTCTATCTTGATATCCTCATTAGACAGTTTGAAGTCTTTTAACAAAGAGTCTCTGTTGAGCAACTCTTCGTTTGTTTCAAAAATATCACTTGCAGTTACTTTAATATAGAATTGAGGAAACTCAATTTTGTCAACAAACTTCTTATTGACTTCTTTCACTTTATAGCGTTTCACTTTATCCCCCATTTCTTGAAATATGTTTTCATCAACAGGTTTTTGTTCCTGTTTTTTAATTTGATCCTCTAATTTCCGACTCTCTTCTTCTGCAATAGCTTCAATTTCTTCAATTANNGTCTTCATCACTTGCATGAGGGTCAAAAGTAACTCTTGCAGTATCAATTGTCTCTTCTGTCTCTTCTACGTTTTGTTCAGGGAATAAGAAAGACTCAACCGGATTAACAACAACAGCTTCCTTTTCATCTTCTGTCATTTTATCCAATTTGCGATAATCATTTTCGCTAAATCCTGATTCTTGCAATCCTTTTACAATACTCTGCAATGTCTCGTTGAACTTAGCAGAGGCTGTCAATACATATGAAAGATTTAACTGATAGGCAGCGTGACGTTGCACATAAGGTTGTCTCAACACACGTCCCAAAATCTGTTCAACATCCACCGCACTCGATTTGTCCGCCAATGATGCTAAAATGTATGCAAAAGGGCAATCCCAACCTTCTTTCAGAGCGTTGATAGTGATAATATACCTCACTTCGCACTCCTTGCTCATCAAGTCAACTCCTTTCAGCTCATCAATATTCGCAGTTTTAATTTTGATCTGCTCTTCTGGAATTTTAAGATTCAACAACTGCTCTTTTAGTTTCTCGAAAGTGGTGTTGTCATCTCTAGTTTTGGGTTGTGCCTGAAATAGCACTATTGGTCGAATGTACCTTCCTCCATCTATCTCTTCTTTTTTAGCAAGTATCTCCAGTTTGCGTTGCAAGTGCAAAGCGTTGTTGATTACTTCTGTCTTGTCGTGATTATTATAGACAATAACAGGGAGCTTCACCATGTGATCTTTCTTTAGCTCAATGGCTGGCACCAAACTTACAATATTGCTGTTTTCTTTTGGAGTGGCAGTTAAATCAAGAATGAACGAAGGATTGAGGTTTTTCAACATATCCACACTCAAATCACTTTCAGCATTGTGGCTTTCGTCCACTACCAATACAGGATTCAAATATCGCAATATGTTTATTAAGGCAGTATCATCCACTCCCTCCAATATATGTTCATCATCTTTAAACTGCGAGATGAAAGGTTCAAGCTGTCCGTTCTCCTGATACACCTTTCTATCATCTTTGTTTCTTGCACGAAGACTAGCAAAACTCATCACAACAATACTCAACTGATCTTTTACCACAGTTGGGTTGAAATTAGACCCTTGCAACAAATCTTCTTTTTGATAAATCTCTACTCTATGATTAAAAAGAGCATTTAACTTTTGACGATAGGGATGTTCAGGATTCGAAAGTGCACCGACAGTCTGTTGCAACAAGTTGCTCCATGGTACTAACCATATTACAACTTTGGGTTTATTGGAATCATAAGCCGAGAAGATAGAGTGCAAAGCATTTACAGCAATGAATGTCTTACCGCCAGCAGTGGGGACTTTCACGCAAACATGAGCAGCATTGGGTATATTGTTCTTATAGGGTTGCATTCCTGTCCCATCCAACGGATTGTAAGGTCCAATTTTGTCTTCCCAATATTTATTGAAGGCATTGGCTAAATGCTTCTCTCTTTGAACGTAGGTCAAATACTCTTCAATATTTTCGATTACCTTTTGTTGATAGCTTTTTAATTCCACTTTTTTTTATTCTAAGTTATAATTCATAATGTGCACAGAATAGTGCATTTTTAGTGCATATCTATACAACGTGCACATCAAAACGCACTTTCTTGTGCATATCAGCACAACGTGCACAGCAAAACGCACTTTCTTGTGCATGTAGATTAATATGTACTTTTCTAATAAGCATTATCTGTTTCTTAATATTTTAAGTAAGGGATCGTTTAAATAATAATTATGTCTTCCAATTTTTATTTTGGTAAGCAATCCGTGTTCCGATAAAGAATTTAGATAGTTTGATGCTGTATTTCGATGCAGATTCATTTCTCTTTCTAAAAAGCTGTTCTTTGTATAGGGATGTTTAAACAAAATATTAATCAAGTCATGACTGTAAAAGTTGAATTTCTCCTTAATTACAATCTTATATTCGTCCATCAACTTTTTTATTTTGTTTACTACCACAATAGTCTCTTGAGCAGTAATTTCAACACCTTTCAACATCCAGATAATCCACTCTTCCCAAGCATCTTTTGTTCTCACTTCTTGCAATAAACGATAATACTCTGCCTTGTTTTTTATAATATAGCTGCTTAAATACAAAACAGGAATATCTAGAAGACCCTGCTGTACTAAATAGAGAATGTTTAGCAGTCTTCCTGTCCTGCCATTTCCATCATAAAAAGGGTGAATACTTTCAAATTGAAAATGTATGATTGGCCTTTTAATCAAGCTGTCTATATTGTGAAATTGCGGATCATTGATATAAGTCTCCAAGTTATTTAACAAGGATACAATTTCTAAGTGATCTTGTGGAGGAGTATAAACCACTTCATTAGTTTTGGGGTTTTTAAGCACAGTACCAGGGAGTTTGCGAATGGGGTGATTTGGAGCAATAAGAAACTGAATTTCTTTTATATCGTTTATTGTAAGTAACCCTTTCGTTTTCACAATATTCAAGCCAAACTTTATAGCATCAGCATAGTTGAGAGCTTCCTTAGCTGTAACTGTTGCCAAGGTTTTATCGATACTTGCTTTATACATTTCATCATCAGTAGTAACTATATTTTCTATTTCGTTACTGTCTTTTGCCTCCTGCAATGTAAGTGTGTCTATGAGAATTTGCGAGTTGGGTATTTTAGATATTTCCCCTTTCAGCTGACCCAATGCACGAGATGCTCTAGTCAATGATTTTAAAATATCTACTGTTTCGCAATCAAACTGCGGGGGTAAAGGATGAATAGTTATTTCACTCATAATTTTAGAATCTTGTTATATCCCTTGGTATTTTCTTGAAGATAATGTTTTTCTTTGCCATAAACTCTTTAGGTAAAAGACAATTATCTGCATATATGATATATTGCTCACCCTTTGTCTTCACAAGTTCCAGTGAGTCATAATCCAATGTTGTCATTCGGTCTTTCTCGTAAACGAAATAGTAANNACCTTCAACATATCTTTTATTTTTGCCATATCCATTGGCCACCCGTTTCACTCTTTCAGCTGTTATATAGTTGGCATAATCTTCCATTTCTACTAATATAAATTTACGATTGCCACCATCTTTTTTATTGAGATCTAAAACTGCTTGTGCAGTTGTTCCACTTCCAGCAAAGCTATCTAGTATTAGTGAGTTTCTATCTGTAGAAATATTAAGTATTCTTTCTATCAGCCTAGAAGGCTTGGGTGTGTCAAAGGGGTGTGAATTATCATCTATAATTTGTTTAAGCATTTGTTTTGCTTCTTGATTATCTCCAACCTCATCTCTAAACCATAATGTAACAGGTACAGTACCTTGTTGCACGTCTGACAAAAAACGTTTGATTGAAGGCACATTCGAACCATCTTTCCCAAACCAAATTCGATTTTCACCTATCATTTCTGATAATTTATCTTCAGATACTCTCCAACAATAACCACTTGGTGGATTTACAACTCTGCCAGATGGAGTAGTTATTGGATAATCTGTATTAATATTATATGTTTTTACTGAAAGGTCACTTGACTTCCATGGTCCTCTGGAATCATTATCAAGATTTTTATATCTTTTATTTTGAGCTTGAGTTCTAGGTAATAAATTTCTATTCCATTTATCTTTTGATTTAGTATAACAAAGTACAAAATCATGCATATCAGAAAGATATCTAGCATCATTTTGCGGACTATATTTCTTTTGCCAAATAATATTATTAATAAAATTCCTTACACCGAAAATCTCATCGCACATCAACCTCAGATTAGCCTGTTCATTATCATCAATACTAATAAAAATTGCACCATCGTCAGCCAATAGTTTGTGTAAAAGCTTCAACCGAGGATACATCATGCACAACCATTTATCGTGTCGAGTCAGGTCTTCTCCATCTTTTCCCACCACTTCGCCCAACCATTTCTTTATTTTTGGATGGTTTACATTGTCGTTATACACCCAGCTTTCGTTGCCAGTGTTGTAGGGAGGATCAATGTATATGCATTTTATTTTACCTTCATATTCGGGCAATAGACTTTTTAGGGCTTCAAGGTTGTCACCATGAATGATTTTATTTCCGCAGTCGATAGGTTCAGTTTGTTCACCTTTGTCAGCTGTGAAACCATATTTGTGCTCCAATACTCTGTATGGCACATCTTGGTGATGATTTATTACTTTCTCTTTTCCTATCCAATGGAGTGTTGGCATGTTTTTGTTGTTCTTATGTTGAATTTTGAATTGTTTTTGACAATTACAATCTGAGTTTTAGATAACTCTATTTATTTTTATCTTTAGGATTTATTGGTTTTATTCCTTTTTCAACTCGGAGCTTTGGTGGTTTAGGAGGAACTGGTCTATCAGGTTTTTTTGGAATTTCTTTATCACTCATATCTTATTTATTTAAAGGTTACTATAATGAGTTGTATACTCGTTAGTATTAATGATATTATTAAAAAAACTTTCGCTTTATAAATATCAAGACTTCTTCGGTCATTAAAACTTATGTGACTATCCGTTGTCTCAATTAGTTGATTTATTATATAATCTTCAAATGATAATTTGTATTCCTCTTCAACTTTTGAATTATACTCTGGCATATCTTTCGTTTCATATTCTCTTATTTCTTTTGTTAAAGGCAAGTTTTGATACTTAAAACCTTTAAATAGATTGT
>DENY01000010.1:0-2897 GCA_002359825.1 Bacteroidales bacterium UBA2632 | reverse complement strand
CTTTACTTATTATAATTGTTACACCAATGATTACACTTAAAATTTGTATAATACCTAATTCACGGAAAAGAAACTTATGAATGTATATTGAATTCAATCCAATAACTAACGTCAGAATAGTTATGGGTATATTAATTGAATTATCTAAATCAATTCTCCGTTTCAATTCTCGATCATAAATACTTTTATAAAATAAAAAAACGTTCATTTTTTCTTCATCAATATTTTGTTCATACAAATATACAAAATTACTATTACATTCGTTTGCAGAATTGAAATCTAATTAACATTGTAGCAGATTAATCAAATTACATAAGTTAGGTATGAATTAAAGTAGTTTGACTTTAAAGTTATCAGTAGTATATCGAGTTTTAAATATCTAATTCTTGAAGTTTCTCATAGACTTTATTCCAAATAGAAGATTGATATCCAATTTAATATATTAATCTTTTTATTTAATACTCTTGAAAGAAAAAAGCGAGAGTTTTCTCGCTTTAAAGTCTTAATTGAATATTGAATAAATAGCTAACCATAATACGCAGATTTGAAGTATCTTGAATATTGCAAAAGTTTTCGATAATATCAATCGGAAGACAAAAAGCATCTGATAGTTCTTCTGGACTATAATCTAGATCTTCAATATGAATCTTATAAGCATCTTTAAAAATAGTTGGTTTGTCAATAAAAACATTTATTGGTTCTTGCTTTCTATATCCTCTTCTACTCATTTCAATATTAAAGTAAGTGTATTTATTGCTATCTATAATCTTAAGATCATATGCTCTTCTAATTATAGATGCCATAGAGGTTAACCAATATCTTTTCAACTCAGCTAACGAGCTTAATCCAAGCCCTTGAAGATCATTATAGATTCCCTCTTTGGGCATTAAAAACTCTGAGGCAAATTCATTTGCTTCAACTTCTTTGTCGCGATGATTATTTATTAGGAACTCTTTTTGACTATGCATTATTAAATGTCCTAGTTCATGAGCAATTGTAAAACGCTTTCTGTCATTATCAATAAGTTTATCAATAATAACTTTNNAAATGACACTCCATCAAATTTGTCAATTTCTATATCTGATTCTATTATTATTATTCCTGACTCTTCTAGTAAGGTGGAAATATTTTTAACAGGCTCTCTGCTTTCAAATAAGCCTAAATTTTTTCTTATATATTGAGCAACTTTTGTGGGAGTAAAACCATCTTCCAGATCAATATAACGGAGATTAAAATCTGGGAATATTATACTCTCAGANNCTGAAAAGTTGTGAATTGTTTGATCAAAAAAACTTATCGGAAAATTCAACTCTTTTGCAATGTTTTCTAGTAAATCATCAGATATAGTATTGAATCCTTTTTCAAATTTAGAGAGATTAGGTTGTGACAAACCTTCAACTTTTTTCGCTAATTCGCCTTAGTTCAATCCTCTAAATTCTCGAGCAATTGTTAATTGAAAGTGCCTTGATTTCATGCGGTTTATTTTTAATTGATTTTTGAATAAAAGAAAGCAGGAGAGCATTCGGTTAATTAACTAGTTTTCTTTTTTTGAACTGAATCTTTTGCTTTTACAAGCTTACCATTACCTATGTTTGGTCTTTCTACTCTAAGTAATGTTCTATTGATGCTTTGAATATCTGATCCGTCAATCACCCATTGCATTCGTTCATCATCAATATATACTAACTTAGGATTACGAATAATACCAAACTTGTTTTTTTGATACCCCAGAAATATAATTGGTTCTGTGATTCCAAAATCGTTGTTAAATAACGGTAATTTCATCTGATTGTAAATAGATGAAGAAAGACCAGTTACAATACTCATAGGTAGATTATAACTATCCAATTTCTTAAATAGTATCTGATAACCATTCTTCCTAAGAATAACCCTTTTGTACTTTCCTATTTGAACATTTTCAGGAAAGTTCTTTTTTAAATTCTCTATAACACAACTTCTTAAAATTTTTGTCTCCAGTAGACTATCCCTGCAATCTATTGGAAAAATAATAATTCTTTCAGCATATAACTGAACCCCTTCATTAAAGCTTTGAAACATAAGAGGTAAAACATCTTTTAAGTCTTTTAAAGCTTCTTTTCTTGAAATAATTCTCCTTTTCTGAGTATTATTCCATACTTTTGTTTCTGAAACATTTTCTTTTATCATATAAAAAATATTTGTGAACGCTCTCCAAGCATTCATTATTATAAATAAACCCTGCTCTAACAGCGGTTTATTTTTTTGCCTTGATATTTTCGCCTTTAAATAGGTTCAAAATCAATTTGGCTATACAAAGATATATAATAATTCCAATATATTGTATGTGTCGCTATATATTTTTGCAGATTTATTGTAGAGTGTTTAGAAAAACACCTTCCCATTCAATTTTTCTATTATCAATTTCAGAACTTACAGTTAACTCTTCTAGCAGTTTCATATTTTCTTTTCCAAACTTATTAAGTAAAAGAACAAGGATATGTCAACTTCATAAACAAAAACACCCAATCTCTCACTCTTGGGTGTGACCCTTGTAAAAAGATGATTATCAGTGTTTTTTTGAGGAGGAGGCACTAAATCCTTTATATTCACTACTCACAATAGTTCTGAAATGGTCGTCTTTGTAAGGATCATCGCTTTTTAGTAAGAAGTTTTTGTTTTAGGGTATATTCATTCCGCGTGTAAATTGCATATCAGCTCTTATCGGATTGATAGTTTGAATTGGAATATTATCCAACATCACAATAGCCTATTTGGGAAACGTTGTTTTCACAAACACATAAATGATTGTAGGTTATATTTAGAGTTCTGTTATTAAATGAGTTTTTCATTATTCAGTTATAATAATTCTTCAATCCCATTCCAATTCATTTTTTTTTTCTTGTAAAGAGGTTGTTGAA
>DENY01000073.1:8227-9491 GCA_002359825.1 Bacteroidales bacterium UBA2632 | reverse complement strand
CGATTTGTAGTATTCAACCAGTCCTTCCATAGGTGGTTGGTATATTTTACCGATAGTGAGTCCTTTTTCTTGGGCTACTTCGTGAAGTATCTCTGCGTAATATGACGCAATTGATCCAACCAAGTTAACATTATATTTCTTGCAATTATATTGCATCACATTGCGCTCAAAGAAATCAAAAAATGATTGCTTTACGATGCGTGCAATTGACTCATCTTCGATATTTTCCAAAAGAAAAGGGCTAACACTGGCCAAGAAACGACTTGGAAATGGTTTACGATAAACATGCTCTATAATGATGGCAGGAGTTAAGTTGTATTGTTCTAAAAACTTTTCTTTCAATCCTTCTGTCAACTGATTTTTCAACACATCTCCCACCAATAGTTTACCCATGGATGCTCCGCTACCTTCATCGCCCAATATAAAGCCAAGTGGGGATATTTGTTTTGTAATTTCTTCTCCGTTCCACTCGCAGGAGTTGCTTCCGGTTCCTAAAATACAAGCAATGCCGGGTCTGTTTCCACACAAAGAGTGTGTAGCAGCAATTAAATCGCTATGCACTTCCACTTTATCAATGGGAAATGAAGATTTAATTGCATTCTTCACGCTTTCAATCTTTTCTGGTATACAGCCTGAACCATAGAAGTAGATAGCATCTGGCATTCTATCTTTCAATTGTGGATAAACGTGCGTTTTGATCTCTTCGGCAATTTCGTCTTCTGTTTGAAATACAGGGCTAATACCTTTTGTGTTGAATCTATGTACGATTTCTCCTTTTTGTAACAAGCACCAATCTGTTTTGGTGGCACCGCTATCGGCGATTAGTATTATATGATTGTTCATATTCAATTGTTGTGAACGATGTTATTTTAAATGTTTTATTGCAAAAGGCTATTTAAATCTTAATATAAATATCCCTCTTATATAATATATACCCTGCCAACCAACACAAAGAAACAAAAAGCAAAGCATATATCAATGATCCAAAATGCGCACCAGCCCATGGCTGGATTAAAATTGAATAAATATATCCTTTCAAACTAATGGCTTCTCCTGCATGTGTTATTTTGACGTTTCCAATCACATTAGCCAAAATGCCGGCGAGTACATATATAAACAATGGATTTACACCAAAACTATGGAAGAACCTGCTCCACTTGCTGTGTTTGTTGATATCGATAATCCAAATCAAAAGGCCTAATAACTGTGCAGCAAATCCTGTTGTAGTTAACACAAAGGTGGGGCTCCATATCTTCTTGTTGAT
>DENY01000073.1:0-8217 GCA_002359825.1 Bacteroidales bacterium UBA2632 | reverse complement strand
CGTTTGTGATTGTCTTTCGTCTCCATAATCATTCTTCCAAATAAGAAACCAATCAATACATGCGCTATAGAGGGCAGGGTACTCAATAGACCTTCAGGGTCTAAAGCTATGCCCGAATCTTTGTACATGTGGGCTTCGCCCCATAGGTTTCTGTCAATTACTGAAATAATGTTTTGCTCTGACAATTCAAATCCATTTCCAAATAAAAGGATGAAGAAATATCCAATGAGCAATGTGACAATCACCCAAATTATTTGTTTAGGTTTGAATAGCAGTCCAATTAAAGCTGCAAAACCATAAGCCAATGCCAAACGCTGCATTACTCCAAGTATGCGAATGGTGTCGAAGTGAGTTGCTGCGGTTGCAAAGCTTTCACCAGCACCCAATCCTCTACTTAATTGACCGAACCAGTTGAGACCAAGACCAATAAGAAAAATGAGAAACGTACGCTTCACTATCTTCCAAATACTTTCTTTGGATGGTTGGAAGTTGTATTTCCGGAGCGACATGAATGTGGATACACCCATGATGAACATGAAGAAGGGAAACACTAAATCGGTGGGTGTTAATCCGTGCCAACTTGCATGTTTCAATGGTTGGTAAATTGACCCCCACGAACCGGGGTTGTTTACCATTATCATACCCGCAATGGTAATTCCTCTGAGAATGTCTAACGACAGTAGGCGACTTGATTGTACTGTAGGTTTCATAATGTTGATGCTTGCTTCATTACAACTTATTTATATAAATAATATTTCTTAGATTGATTCTTGAATTGTGTCTCATCTTTCATCCAATAACTTTGAATGTCTGAAAACTTATGATTCTTAGAGAATTCTGTTCGGATGAAATCGCTACCACTCACTTTGTCAAACATGTTGAATCTTCCTTTATCAGCATTATCAAAAACAGCTTTGTCAGGATAGAGTTCTGCTGCGACTTCCATTACATGAAATTGTATATCGGACAAGCGAGCTTTGTCAAAATCCATCAGATGCACTTGTACACCTTGCAGGTTTTCACCTTTTCCTACAGAGTAAAAAGGCTTGAGGTGAATAGGGCGGAACTCTATTCCAGCAAGACCTTTTGCATTGAGCGCTTTAGCAAACTCTTCAGCATTGGTCCACTCTGCAGCAAACATTTCAAAAGGGAGTGTGTAACCAACGCCAATTGACATATAACCTAGTTCACCAAGAATGCCCGATACAGGGTAGAAGTTTGCCGAATGGGCAAATGGAATATGTGGAGATGCAGGAACCCATTGTAAGTTAGTATCCTCAAATTTCATTTTTCGTTTCCATTTCTTCATTTTCACTACCTCTAACTGGCAAGGAGTAGGAGACATCATCTCTTTGTTTATCATCAAAGCGAGTTCACCGCAAGTTAGTCCATATAGATAAGGTATCTTTAGTTGGCTAACAAATGAGATAAATCCATCTTCTACAATGTTGCCTTCCACTTTCAATCCGCCCACAGGATTGGGTCGGTCCAAAACAACAAAAGCAATATTATTTTCCGCTGCAGCTTGCATAGCCAAATACATAGTAGAAATATAAGTATAGGAGCGACAACCAATATCTTGAATATCATAAACCAGTACATCTATTCCCTCCAACATCTCGGCAGTTGGTTTACGAGTAGCACCATAAAGCGAATATACAGGAACTCCAGTGTTGGGGTCGGTAAATGTTTCAATCTTATCGCCTGCATGTACATCGCCTCTCACTCCGTGTTCAGGACCATACAGTGCAACCAAGTTTACATTGGGTGCTTCGTGCAAAATATCTATGGTAGATTTTAGATTGTTATCTACACCCGTTGGATTAGTTATCAGTCCAACACGTTTGCCTTCTATGGCTTTGAATTTTGTTTGTTTCAAAACTTCAATGCCAGTCTTTATTTTTATCTTTTGTGCATAAACTGATGTTGTCATCATTGCTATGCAAAACAGTAAAAGGATAGTATTTTTTTTCATTATTTCTGAATTTTAATCTTCGGTTTTAATTTCTGGTGCTTTTTTCTCTTTTTTAGCTCCTTTGCCAAACTCTGGATCTACTTTTAAAAAAGGAACGAGTAAAAGCGTTGGGATAGTGGCTATCATAATAATTACAAAGAAGGTTGTGTAACCAACAGTTTCTTGTAACCAACCCGATACCATTCCTGGCATCATCATCCCCAGTGCCATAAAACCAGTACATATGGAATAATGAGCAGTTTTGTGTTCGCCTTGAGAAAAATAAATCATATATAACATGTAGGCTGTAAAGCCAAAACCATAACCAAATTGCTCTATTCCAACTGCGGCATTTATCCAAAGAAAACTTTCGGGTTGGAAATAAGAGAGAAGCAAATAGGCAGCATTGGGCAGAGTGATACTGAGTGCCATGGGCCACAACCAATATTTCAGTCCTTTTTGTGAAGCTACTATCCCTCCAAGGATTCCACCCAGTGTGAGGGATATTACTCCTACTGTACCATACACTACTCCAACTTCTTGCGTTGAAAGTCCTAATCCTCCTACTTCTCTAATATCTAATAAGAAAGGAGATGCCAGTTTCACTAACATGGCTTCAGCGAGTCTATATAATAGCATAAATGCAATGGCCAGTCCAATTCCTTTTTTTGTAAAAAAAGAAACAAATGTACGGCCAAATTCGTGGGCAATATCGGATGGACTATGTGCAGCTTTACCTTGATCAGTTTTAGGCCGAGGTAGAATGAAATTGTGATAAATAAACAGTAGAACAAATAACCCTGAAAGCACAAAGAAAGTGATACTCCAAGCAAGAGGGACTTTTCCGGTTCTGTTTTCTAAAAAACCAGCAATAATAATCAGTATCCCTTGCCCCGTAATCATTGCCAATCGATAGAATGTGCTGCGAATACCAACGAAAAACGATTGTTCCGAATCGTCCAATGCAAGCATATAGAATCCATCGGCAGCAATGTCGTGAGTAGCCGAGCTGAATGCCAACAACCAAAAGAACCCAAGTGTTGCTTGAAAATAGAATGGCGTGGGGATAGTGAATGCTACTCCAGCCAATCCTGCACCAATTAGCAATTGCATGGTAACAATCCACCATCGTTTGGTTTTGAGGATGTCAACGAAAGGACTCCAAAAAGGTTTGATAACCCACGGCAAATAGAGCCAACTTGTGTATAGAGCAATGTCGGTGTTCGATAGTCCAAAGCGTTTGTACATTATCACCGCCACAGTCATAACTACAACNNACAACATAAGGTAATCCTTGCCCAAAATAGAGCGTGGGTATCCATGTCCAAGGATTTCTTGTTTTGTGTGTTTTTGTTTTATTCATTGTTTGGTTAGTTTGTGAATGCCATTATTACCTATTCTCAATTGTCGCTCCCGGGAAATAATGCCCCAAAATATCTTCATATTCATATCCTTTGTCTGCCATCACCGCTGCGCCAATTTGGCAAAGACCAACGCCATGTCCCCATCCTGCTCCGTGTAGGGTGAATGCCGAGGGAATACCTTCATCGTTTTCTTCCGCAGTTTCAACCACAAAGGCCGAACTATAGAGGTGAGACTCGGATAACGTTCTTCTAATCTCCAACTCCTTTCCAATAATCTTTACTTGTTCTGTTCCAACAATTTTTAATCGCTTAATACGGCCTGATGTACCACGTTCAATAGGTGTTAGTTCTAAAATATCACCATAATCTATACCAGAGCGTTTGAGTATCAAAGCTGAAAGCTCTTCTTGTGTATAGGTAACTGTCCAACGGTAAAAATCGGATGTCTCCTGGTCATAATCGTTCAATACCTGCTTGAGTACTCTTGCCTCTTTGGTATTGCAAAAGGCAGCAGGCGATGATTTAATCCAGTCTATTGCTTCATCTTCATCTGTTAGGTCGGGTTTTTCTAAACTAATATTCTTGGAATCTGCTTTTCCCACTAAATATGGATGAGGTGTGGGTTCCCATACATTTTCAAATGTTTCCATAAATCCCCCACAACATTTTGAGAAACGAGTATCACAAATAGAATTTTTGTACATCATCACTTGCCCATAAGTTTGTTTTATTACATCGCTTACTAATGGAGTTGATTGTTTGGTGATGCCTTGATAACGCTGACAATGGTCATCTGCACAAACGTCAAAATGGGTATGGTCTTCTCGGTCCCACCAACGTACAATTTCGTTTCCGTTTTCAAATGAAGTTTGATAGTTTTTATCCTTCTTTTCTAGCAACTTGTTCTTCTCAACTTGTGCCAACAACCAACTTCTAGATATTACAGAGTGTGCTTTCAACAGTTCTTCTGAACTGGTTGCACTCATTTCAGATGAAATTACACTCACCAAGTAATCTTCCAAAGATACTAAGTTTATCGCTGTAATCATATCATTTTCTACAATGAGCTTGAGGTGACCTTGAAATTGCTGGTCCTCTTTTCGCTCCCAGTGGAAGTTAATTCCTATGACAGCATCTTTTAGTTCAAAATAATTAGTGTGAATATCATTGGCTTCTATCAATACTTGATTGTATAGTTTTCCATTAAAACCTATTCTTCCATCAGTTAGAGTTGCACTATACTCGCCCTTATTGAGAACACTGCCATCGAAGTTATACGTGTCAAAAAGAGAAAATTTTATTTCAGGAGCACTCATTATGCCCACACTGATTTGGGGTTCTGTCATGTTTATTTTGTTTTCTATATTATTTTGTTCGGATTATATAAGGGCATTACTTTTGCATTGTTTGTCTTGCCAATAATTCCCAAGTCCGGATCCTATCTTTGTAGGTGTTATGACCATTCATTTTCACAATGTCTAATGATGCGTCAGAGTTATCTTCCCATCTGCGACACAAATATAATATATCATATATTCTTCCTATCTGATAATTGCGAGAGATATTCAATCCCAAAGCGTAATCTTCACCATAACTCGTGTTCGGCACTTTTATGTCGCGCAATACTGGCGTGTAAAATGCACGTGGTGCTCCAAGTCCATTTATACGTAAAGCATTGTTACGACCATTTTCAGGAGTCCATTCTTTGTGGTCGATAATACCGGGAGGGATGGAGTTCATATTGAAGTCTGTCATTTGGTAGGTACCAACTACCATTGCGCAGTTTTGCTCATAAAAAGCATCTACAATCTTTTGAAGCGTATTTTCATCACTGTACACATCATCGCTATCCAATTGAATAGCAAATTTTCCACACTTTTCATGATGAACGCCCATGTTCCAACAACCGCCAATGCCTAAATCATCTCTATTGGGTACAACATGTATTAGTCTTTCGTCATTCTTTGCAAATTTATCAATGGCTTCCGTAAATANNTAGTTCCATCAGTGGAGTGATTATCCACAACGATGAGATTGAACTTAAAGTTTGTTTTTTGAATGAGTACCGATTCAATAGCATCTCTTACAGTCTTTATGCGATTGCGCACAGGAATAATAACAGAGGCTTCAAATTCAAAATCATCTTTATCAAATGCTATTGGTGTAAACTTGGGTTCTAAATAGGCGCCAACATCTTTTAGGTGTTGTGTGCATGCTTGCTCCATCTCAATTTGAACTTTGCGGTTTTTAGGATCAACATAATCGAATATCTTCTCACCCGACTTGCGCGTGTCTTCGTCTATTTCGGAGTAGAGGTATTCGTTGATATGAACCAAGTCATGCCCTTGCGAAACCTTTAATCTCAAATCATACAATCCCGCAAAGTCATAATTGTGTTGCTCCATTCTTTTTGCAGCATCTTTCAGTGCTGTGCTGTTGTAAAGCATAAGTGAACCAAAATTGAAGTCGTCTCGCAAGCTTCCTTTCTGATATTCTATCACAGGATTGTTTCTCTTTTGTCCATCAGCAATAGCATAATAGTCTGCATAGACCATCCCTGCACTGGCATCTTCGGCAATTTTAACCATACGCTCCAATGCAAAATAACCCAATTGCAACACAGTTGATTTCTGATAAATCAGTGTGTAGTCAGCCTTTGACTTTTCTGCTATCTTTTGAACTGTTTGGGTGCTTTGAAGGCTATCAATCTCAATTATTTCACAACCATCTATGGATTGCATTCCTTTTTGTGGTGCAAGCAGATAGATGTTTTTTACAAACTTTGATTGTTTGAGTTGGGTAACTGTCTTGGTAGCTTGTTCTGTCTGTGTGTATAAAATAAATGCGTTTATTGTTTTCATTGTTTTGTATATTATGTGAGGTTTGATTTTAATTATTCATTTTCACTATTCTATAATTACTTTGTTAATATGTTAGTAAGGTTNNGCCTTCGGCAGACACGAGTTATAAACTCGCGCCAGCGCGGACACTTGTTTTGATTGTATAATCCTCACTCCTCCATCGCACTCACAATTCCTTTTATCAGTTCATTGCGTTTGCTCTCGTCTTTAACCGATTCGATGGGGAAGCCAAGAATGCACGTGCTGTATTTGTCTCCTTTGTAAAAAGTGCCTGCGCTCAAGTTGTTTTCTGTGTATCTGTAAACGGTGAAAGCATTATCATCCACAGGTTCAATAGCATCTGGGTTTTCTACTACATACGATTCGCTGTTAAGTCTGTTATAATAGTTGAAATCTCCCGTCAGTGATTGGAAAGGCGATGCCACAGATTTCACTCTACCAGTAACACCTCCATAATTATTGCGCCACTTATACTTAAGTGTGCTTTCGGCCCACTTCCTGTCAGCATCATCTGCAAATTGGTTGTCCCACAAGTCAGTGCCAACAAATGCACCACTCACTATCATATTGCCACCATTGTTGCAATACTCCGTTATGATTTGCTGATGCGCCTTGGTGAAAGTTTTGTGTTCAGCAATCATCACACCACGTGCAACTGGCCATTCACGTTGTTTGCCCAATATCCAATCTACAATTGAGTAATTGTTATTGAGCAATACATTTCTATGTTCTACAGCCATTGCCGATGTTGATACAAACGAATAGCCTGCTTCAACAAATCCTTTGCCATGCAATGCAGGATAATCAAATGTGTTTCCAGCAATAGCAGTTGTTTCATAGTTGGCATCGCTATCTCCAAAGCCAGCAGCATCGTCATCCATCCAAGGGATGCTTCGTCTGTATTCGTGCATTTGACCAATGAAGTGATGTTCCGAAATATAAGGAATGCCATTATCCTCTCTACCAACAAAGCCGGCCATGCTATCGGTTGAAGCAAAGCTAAAGGGTGCCGATGTGCGGGTGAATCCATTCACAATTAAAACAGTTCCTTTCTCTTTGCTGTTACGATAAACAGACAATATTTCGGAAGGGAAACTCTCGCCACCTTCGTTTACTGCAGTTACCTTGAAGCTATATAGCTTGTCTTTTTCAATTGACATTTTTACATGATCTTGCGATACCAAAAATCCATTATCAAAATCATTGTCGCCAATGCGGGTATATACAATATATTTGTCGGGGTTCGCTGTCGGTTCTTTATCATCAAATGTATTTTCCCATTTGAGCTCCACTTCTGTGTCTCCACTAAATTCGGTGCTGAACTTTTGAATGGGGAGGGGTTGCACCACATATTCTCTGTCATATTGCGCAGCAATGAATTTGAGCATCCCTTTGTATATCGAACGACTCACTGTGAAACGAAATGCAGGATCCAATCCATATCGCATATCGGCAAAGTTCTGATGCGAAAGCAATTCGAGCAACATGGTGGGTACATTTGGAACGCGTGCTTCACTATAAGACCTATTCCATAAATGGCGGCGTGTCCAATCAGGTTCGAAATCTGCGCGAATGTCATTAGTGATTTCATCCATTATCAATTNNTCTCAAATACCTCATCATTGTGATGCGTCATGTAAATACCCAATGTGCCAATAATTGAATTGTCCAATGTAGTTCCAGCATCCGTATGAAAGGCAAAAGCCAAATCAACTGGAATCTTTAAGCCTTCGGCTTTTGGCAGTACCGATGATCCACCAGCAATGTAATTAACCCAAAAACCCCTACTTTGGTAGTCATCCGTATAATCGTTCTTACTTTCACTTTTGTTGTAAATGCTATCGGGTACTCCCGCCCATTGCAACCAATAACGGGCTGCTTCCGTATAACGTGGATATCCGCTGACTTCAGGAGTGAACTTAATATTGGCAAGTTTCTTTTGTTGAGCGGTAAGTTTTTCTGAACTCTTCGCATTATCCTTATCAAAACCTCCAGGGTGGGGCAGTCGTGCAATGTTGCCCATTCCTCCTCCAATTTT
>DENY01000061.1:15597-15819 GCA_002359825.1 Bacteroidales bacterium UBA2632 | reverse complement strand
GCCTTCTCCAGGAGTTGTGCCTGTAACTTTTGCTCCGCCTCCATTATCAGATACTGGAATTCCTTTACCTTCGGCCCAGTATTTTATTTTCCCTCCTATTGGTTTATAAGTAACTGGTAAGATGGTTGTCTCACCAACTACCAAACTTCCACATCCATTTAATTGTAGATCTATATCCTCATCATTAGGTTTTTGGTTAATGCCATAAACTACGTTAATATG
>DENY01000061.1:14541-15350 GCA_002359825.1 Bacteroidales bacterium UBA2632 | reverse complement strand
ATCTTATATGATTGTGGTATATCCTTTTCTTCGCTAGGATAAATATAAAAGGAGTTTATCAGCTCAATGAACTCATTATGCCCATTTTTAAGCTCTTTGCCATCTAAAGAATAGGTCCAACTACATTGCTCATTAACCCCACTACCACTGCATATTGCCTTTATATCCCTCTTTATAGGGAGAAGCTCATAATATCCTTCATTGTCATCAAAATAGTCAGCACTAAGCTCTGTAGTTCCCTCCACCATTATACTGTAATTCTCAGTAAGATGGGAGTTTTTGTCTTGGTAAGAACAAGAAATGTTAGAAGTTATCTTGACATAAATCTCTGCTTTGGCTTGTGGAATAACTGGCAATTGAGCCAAGGTATTGGGTACATCTATACCCAATATTATAGTTGAAATAATAATAAATAAACTTTTTTGATCTTCATTCTTATCGCTATATCTTAATGAATTCGACCCTCCTATTCTTTGATTTTTGCTCTGCAGTTGTGTTGGGAACAAGAGGCATGCTTTCTCCTGCACCATCTGTTTGAAACCTATCAGCAGTTATTCCAAAATTGTTGCTCAATGCATTCTTAACTGAAATAGCACGTCGTTGCGATAATTCGAAATTTTTTGTATCGTCGCCATCGCTATCTGTGTGTCCTACAATTTTAATATTCATATTGGGAGTTTCTTTCAGCACTTTGGCAATGTCGTTTAATGTCCCATTAGATTCAGGTTTTACTTTGTCTGAATTCACATCGAAATAAATTCCATAAGTGATAAGCTTCCCTTCAGTTATCAATTTGCTTCGCGTGTCAG
>DENY01000061.1:3211-14445 GCA_002359825.1 Bacteroidales bacterium UBA2632 | reverse complement strand
ATTTTGTATCCAAACAATAACATGGTTCACCTTTTCTTTTATTACGGGGTATTTATCGGACTTACCGCCACTAGGGAAGTCGTTCTCCAGATTGTTATAACTCTCAATCTCCCAATTAGAATCATCAAATTTCACATGTACCCCTTTTGTTCCAGGAAATAGGTCATCGTTCAATTCACGATTATCCTTATCTTCATATAAAGTTAAATGATAGCCCCTAAAAAAATTATCATCTGGAATAATATCAAATTCCATAATAAAATTCTGGGGGAATTCGATTGGTTTTGTGTAACAATAATAGCCGTCTTTTGTGGTGAATTGCAACCAATTACCATGGGCTATGTTCACCGTAGCTATTTCGCCACTGCCATTGGACGACCAATTTGCAGGAAAATCGCCAATAGCAACTTGAGAAAAATCATCGAAATAGATCACCTTATCGCCCGGCACAAAGTCATATTGGGTGTACGATTCCAGTTTTTGCTTATTATCTTTGATAGGTTCATCATCAGATTATGTGTCTTTTTTATCAGATGGTGACTTTTCTTTATCAGATGGGGTGTCTTGTTCCTTAACTATACCCTCTGATGCTTCATCTTCTTTTGTAGGCTTGGCTTTCTTTTTGAATATACCGCCAATTCCTTTCTCGAGTTTGTCAAGAGTTTGATCAATTTTTTCATCCACCTTTCTCTCTGCTCGATAAACTGTTTCGTTTTTCACTTTTTCTTTAACATCAATTTGTCCAAAAGTCACAGAAAACATACAACTAAAAAGTACAATAAGAATAATTTTAAACTTTTTCATAGCATTTATTTTTATTTATTTACAACTCAAAATTACTTTTTTATTCACATCATGGCACCCCCCTAAAGAGGGTATTTTAAGTAGTCAAAAGTTAATGTTTTAGGTCGATTTTCAACGGTTTAATCGTGTTAGATAGTACTCTACATAATGAAAGCGCAATTGAGAACTATTGCAATCATATAATTGGGAGAACAAGTTTTTAAAAACATATACTATTCTCATTAAATCTTCTAACAATAGAGAATAGCCCCCTGAATGCCACATAAAACTTATCTAAGTTTTATTTAAAATTATCGGTAAATAAAACAAGAATATTAGAAAATAATTGTAAATTTGTTGCATTCGGAAAAGTGGTGCTCCTTTCGTTCTATTGAGACTATTAAAAGACCGAGACATGATAAAAGTAATAATTGTTGATGATCATAAGATACTGGTCGAAGAGTTGGTCAAACTTATTAACGCATCTGATATTGCAATTGTGACTGATGTTTGTTTTGATGCCCAATCGTGTCGTAGTATCCTCAAAAACAACATGCCTGATGTTTTATTGCTTGACGTAAACATTCCTGATACAGATGGGATGAAACTGTGTAAAGAATTAAAAGAGCTATATCCGGAGTTGAAGATACTTGCTCTATCAAGCTTTAGTGAATATTTAATCGTGAAGAAGATGTTAGAAAATGGAGCTAAAGGATATACACTAAAAAATGTATTGTATGAAGAGTTGGTGAAAGGCATTCTAAGCGTTGCTTATGGCAAAACGTTTATTTGTCATGAACTCGAATTGCAAATTAAAAAGGAGAGTGAATCATCGGTTTGGCTCACGCCCAGAGAGAATGGCCTATTGAAACTAATCACAGAGGGCTACACCAATCCTGAAATTGCGGAAAAACTTTTCCTTAGTCCTGAAACAATAAAAGGTTACCGCAAGAATTTACTTTTCAAGTTAGGCGCTAAGAATACTGCCATGATGGTTAAAATTGCATTGGAACAAAAATTGATAATGTGAGGTTGGGTTCTTTCATGAGAATAGCTACTAATCATCAGTATATCATCCATTTATTAGCAATAAGGAGACCTAATATACATCTCTTATATCAATTGTGAGAATCGGTTTATTTGAGACGCAAAGCATTGCGGCTGTACAATCGAGGATAGTTGAATAGAGGGCAGCAAGAGTTACACCCTTGTCACCCATTTTAAATTCAACCTTTTGGCTATTAACTCTAAACCGTTACACAGCCTTCACTTGCCGAGCTTACCAGCATGCGATATTTCTGCAGAACTCCCGCAAGAGGTTTGTCCACTGGTGGAGACCAAGCTTTTCTACGTTCATCAATTTCAGCATCAGTTAGATCAACATTTATGCTATGATTGGTGATGTCGATGGTGATGACATCTCCATTTTTCACCAGCCCAATGAGACCACCTTCGTGTGCTTCGGGCGTGATATGTCCCACAACAAATCCGTGAGAGCCTCCACTGAACCTACCATCGGTGATCAGTGCTACATCTTTTCCAAGTCCGGCACCCATCACTGCTCCTGTTGGCTTCAACATTTCTGGCATTCCGGGACCACCTTTGGGTCCATTGTTGCGAATAACAATTACCTCGCCTGGCTCTACGTCTTTAGAGATACCTTCGATGGCCGAGAATTCATCTTCATAAACGCGGGCTGGTCCAGAAAACAATTCTCCTTCTTTACCCGTGATTTTAGCAACAGAACCCTGCTCTGCTAAATTGCCATACAGTATTTGGATATGACCACTTTTGCGCATTGGATGTTTGGTGTCGTGAATAATAGTTTGTCCTTTGGTGAGATGCGCCACCTCTTCCAAGTTCTCCCCTACTGTCTTGCCAGTCACTGTCATACAGTTGCCATTAATAAATCCTTCGTTGAGAAGAAGTTGCATCACTGCCGGAATGCCACCCACATTGTGAAGGTCTTCCATCAAGAACTGGCCACTCGGTTTCAAGTCTGCCAAGAAAGGCGTGCGGTCGCTAATGGTTTGAAAATCATCAAGCGTAAGCGGCACGTCCACAGCTTTTGCCATGGCCAACAAGTGAATTACGGCATTGGTGGATCCTCCCAAAGCCATGATAAGAGAAATGGCATTTTCGAACGCCTCACGGGTCATGATATCACGGGGTTTCAGGTCTTTTTCCAATACCAACTGAATGGCATCGGCTATGCGCTTTGCTTCATTGTCTTTTTGTGGACTAATGGCAGGATTGGACGAAGAATATGGCAAACTCATGCCCATACATTCAATGGCAGCAGCCATGGAATTGGCGGTGTACATACCTCCACAGGCTCCTGCACCGGGAATGCTGTGACGAATAATTCCTTTGTAATCAAAATCTGAAAGAGTACCTCTCAATCTTTCTCCATAAGCTTCGAATGCAGAGACAATATTGAGGTCTTTATTTTTCCAGCTTCCTTTCTTCACTGTTCCTCCATACATGAGAATGGCTGGTCTGTTCAATCGCCCCAAAGCAATCATAGCGCCTGGCATGTTTTTATCGCATCCCACAATCGGGATCACTGCATCGTAGAACTGAGCACTTACTACTGTTTCTATGGAGTCGGCAATAACTTCACGAGATGGCAATGAGAATTTCATCCCCTCTGTTCCGTTAGTAATACCATCGCTTACTCCGATGGTGTGAAAAATAAGGCCATACAAATCTTGATGAAGATCTACTTCTTTCTTCACAGCAGTGGCAATATCATTGAGGTGCATATTGCAAGGATTTCCTTGAAAACCAGTACTCACAATTCCTACTTGTGCCTTCTTTTGGTCTTTCTCGTCCATGCCAATGGCATACAACATGGCTTGTGCTGCGGGTAGGCTATCATCTTGTGTAATTATTTTACTGTACTTATTTAGTTTTGTAGTCATAGTTGTTTATTGTGAATTAGTAATATATACGTAAATGAGCTTTGTTTTTTAGAACAACTTCTTTGTCTAAAAGTTTTGAGGAGGTGAAATGAATACCAATAAGCCCTGTATCAAATGCCGCATTCAGCATTCTTTTTTTGCTACGCAACACANNTAGTCAGTTAATAAATCAAAATGGTAAAGTTTGTTCTGTCTGATTTATAGCATGTTGAAAAAACAGGTCATTGGTAGACTTTTTTTGCTACGCAACACACCGATTCGGAAATCGGCGCGAGAGGAGTATGTAATCGCGTTACAAACGCTTAACCATACCCCCCCTCGTTGCAAACGAGAGGGGAGTGGACTGACGACTTACAACTGATGACTGCAGACTTACGACTTTTCAATTAATTAATTCCACCTACATTGAGCAATATTGAGAGATTCGTATTATATTTGTAGAAAGAACTCTAACACTAAATATTAAAGATATGGGAAAAGTATTAATAATTGGCGCAGGAGGCGTTGGAACGGTAGTAGCTCACAAGGTTGCACAAAACAAGGATGTCTTTACGGAGATCATGTTGGCAAGTCGCACCAAGAGCAAATGCGATGCCATTGCAGAAGATGTGAAAAAACGCACTGGCGTGACCATTCAAACTGCTAAAGTGGATGCAGACAATGTGCCCGAATTGGTGAAACTATTCAACGAGTTTAAACCGAAAATTGTAATAAACGTAGCACTACCCTATCAAGACCTCACCATTATGGATGCATGTCTTGAAGCTGGTGTTAACTATTTGGATACGGCCAACTACGAACCTTTAGACGAAGCAAAATATGAATATAGCTGGCAATGGGCCTATCAAGATAGGTTTCGTGAAGCTGGTTTGACTGCAATATTGGGTTGTGGTTTCGACCCTGGTGTAACCAGTATATTCACTGCTTATGCGGCCAAACATCACTTTGACGAGATTCATTATTTGGATATTGTTGATTGTAATGCAGGAGATCATGGAAAAGCATTTGCAACAAACTTCAATCCTGAAATCAATATTCGCGAAGTGACCCAAAAAGGGAAATACTACAAAGATGGAGAATGGATTGAGACAGAGCCACACGAAATACATAAGACACTGACCTATCCTGAGATTGGTCCAAAAGAATCTTACTTGATTTATCACGAAGAGCTGGAGTCGTTGGTTAAAAACTTCCCAACCCTGAAACAAGCTCGTTTCTGGATGACTTTTGGCGAAGAATACCTGACACATTTACGTGTGATTCAAAACATTGGCATGGCTAGGATTGACGAAGTTGAATATGAAGGACAAAAGATTGTACCTATCAAATTCTTGAAAGCTGTACTACCAGATCCAGGAGAATTGGGCGAGAACTACACTGGTCAGACTTCGATTGGTTGTCGCATACGTGGTATAAAAGATGGTAAAGAGCTTACCTATTATATCTACAACAACTGTAGCCACGAAGCGGCCTACAAAGAAACAGGTGCTCAAGGTGTGAGTTACACAACGGGTGTTCCTGCCACTATTGGTGCTCGCATGTTTATGTTGGGCATGTGGAGCAAACCAGGAGTATTCAACGTAGAGGAATTTAATCCAGATCCATTTATGGAAGAATTGAACAAACAAGGACTGCCTTGGCACGAGTTATTTAATGTGGATTTAGAATTCAAAAAATAATAAATTCAAACCTTGCAGTGTTTACTGCAAGGTTTTTTTATATTTTTGTAACGGAAATCAAAAAAGTCAATTGACACAAAACAGTAACGATGAAACCTAAAAGCTTAGTAAACATAGAGGATTACGATAGAGACGACATTATGCGTATCATCGAAACAGCGTACAAATTTAAAAACAATCCCAATCGTTCTCTTTTGAAAGGAAAGGTGTGTGGTACTTTATTTTTCGAACCCTCTACACGCACCCGATTGAGTTTTGAGACAGCAATCAATAGACTGAGAGGTAGAATAGTGGGATTCTCTGACACCGCCACAAGCAGTGCCACCAAAGGCGAATCGTTGAAAGACACTATTATGATGGTGAGCAACTATACTGACATCATCATTATGCGTCATCATTTGGAGGGTTCGGCTCGATATGCATCAGAGGTTTCTCCTGTACCTATTATTAACGCAGGGGATGGATCCAATCAGCATCCTACACAAACGATGTTGGATATCTTCAGTATTCACGAAACGCAAAGCACGCTCGAAAACCTGACCATTACGATTGTTGGCGATTTGAAATATGGTCGTGCAGTGCATTCTTTGATAGAAGGGCTATCGCATTTCAATCCTACATTCAACTTTGTTGCTCCAGAGGAGTTGAAGATTCCTGAGAAGCACAAGTTGTTTTGTGACAATAAATCAATTAACTACCGAGAATTTGATGAGTTCTCACCAGAATCAATCAATGATACAGACATTCTCTATATGACTCGTGTACAACGTGAGCGTTTTACCGATTTGATGGAATATGAAAAAGTGAAAAATGTATATACATTGAAAAATGATATGCTGAAAAATTCACGCAAGAATCTGAAAGTGTTGCATCCACTACCTCGGGTGAAAGAAATTGACCAAGATGTAGATAGCAATCCAAAAGCTTATTATTTTGAGCAAGCTCGCAATGGAATATTTACACGTCAAGCAGTGATTTGCGATTTGCTAAATATTGATGTTGATTGATTAGAGGAATGAAAGTCCACATCAACTAACAGATNNATACAATGACCAAATAAACAAGCAAATAGAACAACAAAACAATATGGGCAAAGAATTACAAGTCGCAGCATTGGAAAGCGGTACTGCTATAGACCACATCCCTTCTGACCAACTATTTAAAGTGGTGAAACTATTGAGACTTCACACCCTGGACAATAGAATTACTATTGGCAACAATTTTAATAGTAATAAAATGGGCACAAAGGGTATTATCAAAATATCTGATAAGTTTTTTGAAGAAGACGAAATCAATCGTATTGCCTTGGTTGCTCCTAAAGTGAAACTCAACATCATCAAAAACTACGAAGTAGTAGAGAAAAAAAGAGTGACACTGCCCGATGTGTTAACAGGCATTGTGCAATGCAACAATCCGAAATGCATCACCAACAACGAACCCATGTCCACACAATTTGACGTGGTGGATAAAGATAAAGTGATACTAAAATGTCACTACTGCGAAATAAAAATAAAGATNNTAAAGAAAGAAGACATCATCTTAAGTAAAAGTAAATGAAACAAGACTGGAAACCAAGTCCAATGATATACCCACAGCCCAACGTAATGGTGAGTTGTGGGACTACTCCCGAGGAGTATAATATAACCACGGTTGGGTTTACGGGGACATTGTCCACTACCCCTCCGTTGTGCTATATTTCTATTCAACCAGAACGACACTCCTATGAAATCATCAAACGCAATATGGAGTTCGTTATAAATCTCACCAACAAGGATTTGGCTAAAGCTACAGATTGGTGTGCAATACGGTCGGGCAAACATAACAATAAGTTTGAGGCGATGAATCTTACACCTGGGAAGTCCAAGGTTATTAGTACTCCCATCATTGACGAATCTCCCCTCTCATTGGAATGCAAAGTGAAAGAAATTGTGGAGTTGGGGTCTCATCATATGTTTATTGCTGAGATTGTTAACATACAAGCCGACAATAAATACTTTGATCCTTCTACTGGGCAGTTTGATATGCAAAAAGCAAACCTAATAGCTTATGCTCACGGAAACTACTACGAAATGACCAAACACATTGGCAAATTTGGGTGGAGCGTAGAAAAGAAAAGAAATAATCCAAAATTGCGCAAAAACAGATAACATAGTTGCGCCATCAATATATACTATAATTACTGACTGAATGTTACTAAATATACCCAAAAATTTCCCTGCATTAAAACTGCTTGCTAAAGAGCAGTTCTCTATTTCCGACCTCATTCAGACAAAGAAAGATGCAAAACCTCATATTAAAGTGGCTGTGCTCAATCTTATGCCACTTAAGGTTGATACCGAAGCAGATATTCTTCGTATTATGAGTAATAGTCCGTTGTACATTCACTTAGATTTTATTTACTTGGAGAGTCACATACCCAAGAACACTCCAATAGAACATACAAGAGAGTTTTATAAATCTTTTTCTGCCATAAAGGAAGACCAATACGATGGTTTCATCGTTACAGGTGCACCAGTTGAGTTGCTTGATTTTGAAGAAGTGGGTTATTGGACTGAACTTGAAACTGTTTTTGATTGGGCACGACAGAATGTGACCTCTTCTCTCTATATTTGTTGGGGCGCTCAGGCTGCTCTTCATCATTTTCATGCAATTCCAAAATATGAACTGAAGCAAAAGTTGTTTGGAATATACCCACATACACTCACAGACCCTTCTTTTCCATTATTTCGTGGGTTCGACGATGTGTTTTATGTCCCCCATAGTCGCCACACTACCATAGATAAAAAAGACATATTGAAACATCCTGACCTCACAATTCTCTCCGAAACTGATGATACGGGTATCTACTTAGTTGCTGATACTTCTCGTAGTGAGTTTTTCATAACAGGCCACTCTGAATATGCACCAATGGCTCTCCACAAAGAATATGTGAGAGACATGGAAAAAGGATTGGACACAGTGGGAGTTCCTTACAATTACTATCCTCACGATGATGCGACCAAATCGCCATTGGTTTTATGGCGTAGCCATTCGAGTTTACTGTTCACTAATTGGTTGCATTATTTTTGTTATTTTTCTACTAAATGATTGAAGGTGGTGTGAGGTTAATTAATTGACAGTTAACAATGTGACAATGTGACAATTATAGTCCTGAATTTCCCGCTGGCGCGTGTTTGCAACTCGTGTCTGCCGAAGACAAAGAAGAATTTCGCTTCACAACACACGCTTGCGAGCAAAAATCAAAAAACCTTATTTGCATTTGTATTCAAAACCTTAGTAACTGGGAATATAAGACCAATCCCAACCTTATTACCCTATTTAAAAACTGTTAGACTTTAATTAAATGGAAAATGGGAAATTGCCAACAAACCACACTCCTCGTCATTTGTTACAGCGTGTGTTGGCCGACACAAGGGTCGGCCACTACAAATGCACTGTATATTTGTAAAGGGCGAACACACAGGTACCGCCCCAACTATTTAACCAATACGCTACTCTTGAAATAACATCAGAATTGAAAATGGCTGATTGCTAATTGCTGATAGCTGATAGCTATTCCACAATTAAATTTTTAACACGAAATATAATTTATATCTTTGTAGTAGATTAATTATTACAAGAATAAGCCTAAGAATTGATTTAAAACTAACACGTTACTTATATGGCAGCATTTTCATTTTTCTCGCGTAAGAACAACGAAAATATCAAATCCTTGAAACCCTCCGAGTTTCGAGAGCTTATTTCCGAAAATACAATTCAATTGGTAGATGTGAGAACATCTGAAGAATACAATCAACGAAAGATAGAAGGTGCTCAACTTATCGATATTTATGACCCAACATTCGAGGAGATTATAGATAACACTTTAGATGCCTCTATTCCCGTAGCAGTATATTGTCATAGTGGCGTTAGAAGCATGAGTGCAGCAAGATTATTAGCAAAAAAAGGATTTACTGTATATAATTTAAGAGGTGGAATGCTATTCTGGAAATAGACCCCATCTCCAATTTAATTTTTAATTGAGATATGAACGAACAAGAAAAGATTGAACAGATTACCCAACAAACCAATCTTGTGCGAAATTGGTCTATGGAATTCCTCAGCAATCTGGGGATTAGCGATCAGTTTATTAAGTACATCAACCTTATTTTTCTAATCGCATTAGTTGTAGTTTTGGTGTACCTGCTACAAGTTATTACACGCAAACTTCTTATTCTTATTTTAGAGAGAACATCAAAAGTAAAAAGATTGTCTTTCTTGCAGTATGCTTTAAATAGGAAACTGCCCCACTACATAGCCATGATTGTTCCTTTTAGTTTGATAAAAGGATCGATACCTACCATCTTCTTCGATTTTCCAAAAACAATGGCGTTTGCTAATAAATTGGCTGATGCTTATCTTGTGTTTTATGTGTTATGGTTAGTTACGGCTGTTTTGAATGCATTTTCAGATATGTTATCTGAGAAAGATTCATTGAAAGACAAACCACTGAAAAGCTATTTTCAAGTAGTGAAAATATTTCTCTATGCCGTGGGAATTCTTATTCTTTTATCGATACTCATTAGTAAGGATCCAGCCATTCTTCTTGGAGGTATAGGAGCAGCATCAGCCATATTGATGTTGGTATTTAAAGATACCATTATGGGATTTGTAGCCAGTATTCAACTATCGGCCAATGATATGGTGCGAATTGGTGACTGGATTACTATGAGTAAATTTAATGCTGATGGAGATGTTATCGAAATAAATCTTACAACGGTTAAAATTCGCAACTTCGATAAAACTATATCCTATATACCTCCTTATTCATTAGTTTCAGAATCTTTTCAAAACTGGCGAGGAATGCAAGAAACAGGTGGAAGACGAATTAAGAGATCGGTACACATAAAGCAATCTTCTATCCACTTTATAGAAGATGCGAAAGAGTTGGAAAGATATAAACGCATTCAAGATATCTCAGAATATATAGATGTGCGATCGACTGAAATAAAGAAACACAACGAAGAAATTGGAGCTGACAAATCTGTAGCTGTAAATGGCCGAAACCTTACCAATATGGGCCTGTTCAGATCTTATGTTGAGGGTTATCTACGAAACCATCCAGGGATTAAACAAGATATGATGATAATGGTGCGTCAGCTCGACCCTACTTCAAAAGGTGTGCCTTTAGAATTGTACATGTTTGCAGATACAATAGTGTGGGCAAAATATGAAGGTATCGTTGCCGATATTTTCGATCACATATTAGCATCAATGAAATATTTTGATCTTGAAATTTTTGAAGATGTATCCAACCCTATTGGATTTCAACATCAGCAAGCTCAGGTAAAACCTGATGATGCTGAACTCGGAATGTAGTATTTGATAAATAAATAGACATAAAAGGATTGAATGGTAGTGCATTTCAGTCCTTTTTTTATTTCTACAACTTCGTACTTTGAGTGAGCTCACAATTATCAGGATGTTCTTTCGGCAGTTCTTAGACACGTTTCTCTATCAGTGTTATCTGTGTAAATGAAACCACGCAACCTTAACAAATATTACTTTCTCATGTANNATTTGAGACTTATTCTCAATGAAATAAATATAAAAATGAACTACAAAGTAGAGATTTGCACAAATTCTGTAACAAGTTGCTTGGAAGCCCAAAAAGGTGGCGCATATAGAGTAGAGCTTTGTGCTGGTATTCCCGAAGGCGGCACTACCCCATCCTATGGAGAAATTGTAATGGCAAGAAAGTTGCTCAACATAAAATTGAATGTTATTATCCGTCCACGAGGTGGCGATTTTTTATATTCTGATGTGGAGCACCAAACCATGATTCACGATATAGAAATGGCTGAAAAAC
>DENY01000061.1:0-3150 GCA_002359825.1 Bacteroidales bacterium UBA2632 | reverse complement strand
TTTTCACCGTGCATTCGATATGTGTAAAGACCCTTTCGAGAGCTTAGAACAAATAATATCATTGGGATGCGATACCCTGCTTACATCGGGCCAACAACCTACTGCGATAGAAGGAATCTCCTTGCTAAAGGAATTGGTGGAAAAAGCGAACGACAGAATTATCATTATGCCAGGCAGTGGTGTGAATGAGGATAACATTGCCACTCTAGCAAAAGAGACCAAAGCAAAAGAATTTCACTTCTCTGCTCGTGAGCCAATAAACAGCAAGATGGAATATAGAAATCCAGCCTTGAAAATGGGTGGAACGGTTGTTTCTATTGACGAGTATGTGCATAACGTGACCAATGCTGAGAAAGTAAAACGAACAATCGGAAAATTATAAATTCAAAAATACAAATACATTCAACACAATTAAAAAACTGTATGAGAAAATTTACTAAACTATTACTATTCGTTGGTATTGTTGGCTCTTTGCTCGCATGTTCCAAACAAACTACTGGAGAAGCCAACTACCAGGTGATTCCATTGCCCCAGGAAGTGATTACTTCTGAAGGACAACCTTTTAAATTGTCATCTGCCACAAAAGTTGTTTATCCTGAGGGAAATGATTTAATGGCACGCAATGCAGAGTTTTTAGGAGATTACTTGAATCTTCCTGTCATAACTTCGACATCTCCCAATGAAAAAGTCATTGAGTTGGCTCTTGGTTTAGAGAATGACAACAAAGAAGCCTATCGACTTGAAGTTACTGAAAACAAAGTGATCATAACGGGAGCAAGTGAAGCAGGAGTATTTTACGGAATTCAAACATTGCGTAAGTCGATCCCCGCCAATGATAGAAAAGCATTGTTAGCACCAGTTACTATCAACGATCAACCCCGTTTTGGTTACCGAGGTGTAATGCTCGATGTGGCACGCCACTTCCAACCTGTATCATTTATTAAGAAGTATATAGATCTGCTTGCCTTGCATAATATCAACCGTTTTCATTGGCATTTAACGGAAGATCAAGGTTGGAGAATTGAGATAAAACAATATCCAAAACTAACTGAACTTGGTTCAGAGAGAAAAGAGACCGTTATTGGAAAAAATACGGGTGAGTATGATGGTAAATCACATGGTGGTTTCTACACACAGGAGGAGATAAAAGAAATAGTTGCTTATGCTCAAGAGCGTTACATAATCACTATTCCCGAAATTGATATACCTGGTCATATGCTGGCTGCACTAACGGGTTATCCAGAGTATGGTTGCACAGGCGGTCCATACGAAGTGGCTACAACGTGGGGTGTTTTCGATGATGTGCTTTGTGCAGGTAACGAAGAAACCTATACATTTTTAGAAAACATACTGACTGAAGTTATGGAAATGTTCCCTTCTGAATATATCCATATTGNNGAAGAGTGTCTTAAATGTCAGGCTAAGATCAAAGAGCTTGGTTTAAAAGATGATGACAAACATAAAAAAGAGCATTATCTGCAAAGTTACTTGACCGCTCGCATCGAAAAGTTTTTGAATGAGAATGGACGACGCATGATTGGTTGGGATGAAATATTAGAAGGCGAACTCGCACCGAACGCAACTGTGATGTCATGGCGCGGAATGGCAGGAGGTATTGAAGCAGCTCAAATGGGTCACGACGTGATAATGACGCCCAACTCATATGCCTATTTTGATTATTATCAAACATCGTTTGTTGAAGACGAACCTTTTGCAATTGGCGGCTATCTTCCTGTTGAAACAGTGTATAGCTTCGACCCTACTCCCGAAAGCTTGACAGATGAACAAAAGAAACATATCTTGGGCGTTCAAGCTAATATGTGGACAGAATATGTAGCAACTCCTGAACATGTAGAGTATATGCTCCTACCACGAATGGCAGCTATTAGTGAAGTGCAATGGACGGCAGCTGAAAAGAAAAATTACGACAATTTCTTGAAAAGACTACCACAGCTTACAGACCTATATGATAAAATGGGATATAACTATGCTACTCATGTATATGATGTGAAAGCATTGTTGGAGCCAAATTTCCAAACAAATGCCTTGGATGTTGAATTTAGCACTCTTGGCAATTCGCCTATTTATTATACGTTAGATGGAAGTGAACCCACTACATCTTCAATAGAATATATTGGAAAATTCAGTATTAAAGAAGACGCCGAAATAAAGGCTGCCGCTTTTTCGAATGGCAAGATAAGCAGTAAAGTTTTTTCGGAGAAAGTAACAATAGCTGAGTCAACCTTCAAACCCATCACTTTGTTGACAAAGCCTTCTAGTACTTATGAATATAACGGAGCACCACTTTTAGTTGACGGGCTCACTGGGGGAGGTAACTTCAGATCAGGGGGCTGGATTGGTTTTAATGGAAAAGGCTTGGTGGCAGTTATTGACCTATTACAACCAACCAAAATTTCTGAGGTCAACTTCAACACTAATGTAAGTACAGGAAGTTGGATTTTTGATGCAGAAGAAATCATCATTGAATCATCAGACGATGAGGAGAATTTCGAAACATTGGTTTCAGAAAAAGGACTCAACGTGAAAGATGACCAATGGGAAGAAGTAGTAAATCACAGCTTTAAAGTAGATGCTACAGCGCGCTACTTTAAAATAACCATCAAACCATTGTCTGAAATGCCCGAATGGCATGCAGGAAAAGGACGAGGTGCGTATTTGTTTGTAGACGAAATTGCGTTGAATTAATCATTTTACAACCACACCGATATTATAGCAAATTATTTTTCTATATAAAGTGCTATCATTTTCACGGAGAGACTATTCATACAAAGAGTAGTCTCTCTTTCTGTATTCAGGTGTGGGAGGATGTGGGTTATTTTAAATCTAAAAACTCAACATCACAACTTGATGTTTTCAAAATATATGCCTATTTTATCTAAAAAGTTGTCCATAAAAACTTAAGCGTCTTTTTATTTCATCAAAAGTTTTCCGCAAATTACAATCTGTTACTTTTCATTGCATATTGTGCAGGTATTGTAGGAATGTGTTACCAGCAAGGTGATTGCCATTTTTATTATTGACTAATTTAAGTATATATGTCAAATGTTAACGCGCACTTTGTCTAACTTTGCGGGAAATTAAAAATGTATGAAAAAATATTTACTTATCCCTTTATTCAATAGTTCGGTA
>DENY01000030.1:11992-24572 GCA_002359825.1 Bacteroidales bacterium UBA2632 | reverse complement strand
CGAGGCTAAAGTGAAAATGGCATCGGAAGACAAAAAAGAGCAAGAAGAAGGTAGTTTACTGTTATTTCGTTCGTTTAAAGGTTTACCAAAAAACAAACCCATTATAAAGTTTTTGAGTGAACAGGGCGTTAGAGCTTCAATGCTCAAAACAGAAGAGAACTATATGTCGGAACAAATGCGCAATATGCATATTGTGACCGATCCTTTGTACTTTGTGATTGACGAAAAAAACAATAGCATCGATTTGACAGATAAAGGTATTGATATGTTGACCGGGAAATCCGACGACCCAACATTTTTCGTATTACCTGATATTGGTGCTCAACTTTCTGAACTGGAAAACCAAGATCTCTCTGATGAAGAAAAAGCAGATAAAAAAGATGAACTTCTTCAAAACTATGCAATCAAATCTGAGAGGATACATACTGTAAATCAACTCCTAAAGGCATACACCCTGTTTGATAAAGACGATGAGTATGTAGTGATTGATAATAAAGTGAAAATTGTGGATGAGCAAACTGGCCGTATCATGGAAGGAAGAAGATATTCCGACGGTTTGCACCAAGCTATTGAAGCAAAAGAACGTGTGACAGTGGAAGCTGCAACGCAAACATTTGCTACAGTTACTTTACAGAACTACTTTAGGATGTACAAGAAACTTGCGGGGATGACAGGTACTGCCGAGACAGAAGCAGGGGAATTGTGGGATATCTACAAATTGGACGTGGTGGTGATTCCTACCAACAAGCCAATTATTCGTAAAGATATGAATGACCGCATTTATAAGACCAAACGTGAAAAATATAATGCAGTTATTGATGAGATAAGTAGTTTGATTGAAGTGGGCCGACCTGTATTGGTGGGTACAACTTCGGTGGAAGTATCAGAGCTATTGAGCAGGATGCTTAACTTGCGCAAAATAAATCACAACGTTCTGAATGCTAAGCTACACCAGCGTGAAGCGGATATTGTAGCCAGTGCAGGACAAGCTGGAGTGGTAACAATTGCTACCAATATGGCTGGTCGTGGTACAGACATTAAGTTATCGCCCGAAGTTAGAAAAGCTGGAGGTTTGGCTATTGTGGGTACCGAGCGTCACGAATCTCGACGAGTGGACAGACAGTTGCGCGGTCGTTCAGGTAGACAAGGAGATCCAGGTTCGTCTATATTCTATGTCTCGTTGGAAGACGATCTGATGCGCCTATTCGCAACTGAGAGAATTGCTGGACTCATGGATAAAATGGGTTTCAAAGAAGGCGATGTGTTGGAACACAACATGTTGAGTAAATCAGTAGAAAGAGCACAAAAGAAAGTTGAAGAGAACAACTTTGGTATTCGTAAGCGTTTGCTTGAATATGATGATGTGATGAACTCTCAACGTGAAGTAATTTACAAACGCAGACGAAATGCATTGATGGGTGAACGTATTGGAATTGACGTAGTCAACATGATTTATGACACAGCCGAAAATATTACAGAACAATTTCAACATAGCTATGATGAATTGAAACTGGAGCTTTTGCGAGTGATGGCAGTTGATCTACCATTCTCTGAAGATGAATTCAAAGCATTTAAACCACAAGAACAAGTCGAAAGAGTGTTTCAAGTAGCCATGAAGGCTTTCAAACGCAAATCGGATAAGCTAGCGGAGGTAGCACAACCTGTAATTAAGCAAGTGTATGAAAATCAAGGTGCAATGTATGAGAATATATTGATACCAGTTACCGATGGCAAGAAAGTATATAATATATCTTGTAACCTCAAGGAAGCATATGATACCGGATCAAAAGCTCTAGTAAAAGCTTTTGAAAAATCAATTCTTCTTCATACAATTGATGAAAATTGGAAAGAACATTTGCGCGAAATGGACGACTTGCGTCAGTCTGTACAAAATGCAAGTTATGAACAAAAAGATCCTCTTTTGATCTATAAACTGGAGTCGTTCAACTTGTTTAAAATAATGGTGGAAAATGTAAACTCGAAATCAGTATCTGTTCTTATGCGTGGTCAAATTCCTATACGGGAACCAGAGCAAGTGAAAAGGGCTGCCCCTGAAGAGAAAACAGATTATAGCAAATATCGTACAGAAAAAGATGAATCTTCGAGCAGAACAAATTCATCAAAACCTGAGGGCACCGACACACGTGAACGCAAATTAGAACCAGTACGTGTTGAGAAAAAAGCAGGACGAAATGATCCATGCCCCTGTGGAAGTAAAAAGAAATTTAAAAACTGTCACGGAAGATAGATAAGCATGATATCTGAATGTAAGGAAAGGAGCGAGATGATATTTCGCTCCTTTTCCTTTATATATAGGTGTAGCATGTTCAGGGACTAAGGAGAGATTGATGACAATCAATATTTGATTATAAAAGCGAGAGCTTTTCCCAATACTGTTTTTTGTTAATATCAGACAGAATTCATCGTCAAATCCTTTGTGAAATTCAAACAAAAGCATTACCTTAGTAAAGTTTTAGAATATAAAATGGACATAATTTAATAAACTTAATATCAAACTGATAGCTGTTTTCAAACAAAGCGAAAACAACAGAATTATAACGTATAAATTGTATGGTTGAAAAAGAAGATAGAATCATTAAGATAAATATCGAAGATGAAATGAAGTCGGCCTATATCGATTATTCGATGTCGGTGATTGTTTCACGGGCTTTGCCTGATGTGCGAGATGGATTTAAACCAGTTCACAGGCGTATTCTTTTTGGTATGCACGAATTGAATAACGCATCAGACAAACCGCACAAAAAATCTGCGAGAATTGTTGGTGAGGTTTTAGGTAAATATCACCCTCATGGTGACAGCTCTGTTTATCACGCAATGGTTCGTTTGGCTCAACATTGGAGCATGAGATATATGCTAGTGGATGGTCAAGGTAATATGGGTAGTGTCGATGGTGATAGTCCCGCAGCAATGAGGTATACAGAGGCTCGATTGAATAAACTATCTGAAGAGATGTTGCGAGATATCGAGAAAGAAACAGTAGATTTTCAGCCCAACTTTGACGATACACTACAAGAGCCTTCAGTATTACCAACACGTATCCCCAATCTTTTGATGAATGGAGCTTCTGGTATTGCAGTGGGTATGGCCACAAACATGGCTCCACACAATCTATCTGAAGTTATCGATGGCATTATTGCTTATATAGATGATAAGGAAATTGACATAAGTGGCTTGATGGAGTATATAAAAGCTCCTGACTTTCCCACTGGTGGTTATATATATGGATACCAAGGTGTAATTGAAGCATTTAATACTGGTAGAGGACGCATAATTATGCGTGGGAGAGCTGAGATTGAAACCGAAAAGAATCGTGACCAGATTATCATATCTGAGATTCCTTATTTGGTAAATAAGTCAGATTTGATTAAGAATATAGCCAACTTGGTTGTTGAGAAGAGAATAGAGGGAGTATCTAATGTTAATGACGAGTCGGACCGTAATGGAATGCGTATTGTAGTTGATATTAAACGAGATGCTAATGCGAATGTAGTTTTAAATAAATTATACAAACTCACAGCTTTACAGTCTTCATTCAGTATCAACAATATTGCATTGGTAAATGGGCGTCCAAGAATGCTCAACCTAAAAGACATGATATCTCATTTCGTAGAGCATCGTCATGATGTGGTGATACGTAGAACGAAATTTGAACTCAAAAAAGCAGAGGATAGGGCACATATTTTAGAAGGTTTGATAATTGCATCAGATAATATTGATGAAGTTATTGCTATTATACGTGGATCTAAAACACCTCCGGAGGCGATTCAAGCTTTAATTGAAAGATTTAATCTCTCAGAAATTCAATCTCGTGCTATTGTTGAAATGCGTTTGCGTCAACTAACCGGACTTGAGCAAGATAAACTAAGAGGTGAATTTGATGAGCTGCAGAAATTGATAGCTCATTTAAATGAAATATTGAATAGCGAAGACCTTCGCATGCAAGTTATTAAAGATGAGCTGATTGAAATCAAAACTAAATTTGGTGATGAGCGTCGTTCTGAAATAATTCTTTCTTCAGAAGAGTTGAATCCAGAAGATTTCTATTCTGATGATGACATGATTATCACGATTTCTCATCTTGGATATATCAAACGTACACCTTTGACTGAATTCCGCACCCAAAATAGAGGGGGAGTAGGAGCCCGTGGCTCTGAAACAAGAAATGAAGATTTCGTGGAGTTCATGTATCCAGCAACAATGCATAATTATATGCTCTTTTTTACTCAGAAGGGAAAATGCTTCTGGTTGCGTGTATATGAATTGCCCGAAGGTTCTAAAAACTCAAAAGGACGAGCCATACAGAATTTATTGAATATTGATTCTGATGATACAGTGACAGCGTTTATTAGAGTAAAAGAACTTGAAGATTTAGATTATCTAAATTCTCATTATTTGATCTTTGGTACTAAACGAGGAATTGTGAAAAAGACTCTTTTGGAAGCATATTCGAGACCGAGACAAAATGGTGTTATTGCCATTACATTGAGAGACGACGACGAAGTAATATCAGTTCGCATGACAAATGGTGAAAAAGATATTATTTTAGCCAATAGAAATGGTAGAGCTATTCGTTTCAACGAAACAAAAGTTAGACCAATGGGACGTACTGCAACGGGAGTTATAGGTATGCGTCTTGATGGGCCTGATGATGAAATTATTGGTATGATTTGTATGGATGCTACCTCTGAAGACACTATTCTTGTGGTTTCTGAAAAGGGTTATGGTAAACGCACAAGACTCAATGATGAAGATGGCGAACCGGTTTACAGAATCACAAACAGAGGAGGTAAAGGTGTTCGTACTTTAAATATTACAGATAAAACGGGCAAGTTAGTTTCTATCAAAAGTGTATCAGACGATAATGACTTAATGATTATTAACAAGTCCGGAATCACAATTCGTGTAAATATTTCCGATATTCGTACTATGGGACGAGCCACTCAGGGTGTTCGTCTTATAAATTTAGAAAAAAGAAATGACGAGATTGCATCAGTATGTAAAGTAAATTCTCAAGAAGACGACGAAGTAGAAATCGACATTGATGATATCAATTTGTCTGATTCATCTGAATCCGTAATTAATGACGATAAAAATGACGATGGAGTTGATACATCATCAGAAATTGAGAAAGAAAACGAAGATTAATTAAACTATTTCCAGAAATAAAGTCAAACTAAGTAAGAAGTAATTTAAAGACAATAAAATTAATCTATTAAAATAAGAAAAAGATGAGAAAATTTTTAATCCTCAGTCTAGTTACAACTTTATCTTTTATTGCCTGTGCACAAAAAGGTGTTGTGAAAGACGCAAGCAGATCATTGAAAAGCAATGATTTAAATGAAGCAAGAACTCTAATAAAACAAGCGACAGAACATGAAGCAACTGCTAACGATCCAGAAACATGGAAATTAGCGGGTGACATCGGTGACAAGGCTTTCGAAAACGAAAGAACAAACGAGATGGTTGGTAAAAAATCAAATCCTGATGTTATGTATAATGGTTTATATGAGTTATATAAGCCTTATTTAAAAGCAGACTCTCTTGCTGAGCTACCTGATTCTAAAGGAAGGGTAAAAAATAAAGTAAGAAAAGACATCGCTGCTACTTTAAAAGCTAACCATCCATTCTATATTAATGGTGGTATCCATTTCAACGAAAAACAAAACTTCAAAAAAGCTTCAGAGTTTTTCGAGATATATTGGAATATACCAACATTAGATATGTTTGGAGAGAATGAGTTTACTATTGATAGTACTTATCAAACAATTAAATATTATTCTATAATAACAGCTATTCAAGGTGAGGATCATGCAAGAGCTCTTAAGCTTATTAAGCGTGCTGTTGATGAACCATTTATAGAAAACTCTGCTTATAAAGAGAGTGACTTATATGAGTTGTTGGCAAGCGAATATATTCAAGCAGGAGACAGTGCAAGTTATATGGAAGTATTGGATGTGGGAGCAACTAAATTTCCTGAGAGCAAGTATTTCATTCCTAATCTGATTAATGTATATATCCGTGAAGGCGAAAATGAAAAAGCCTTGAATTATTTAGATCAAGCTATTGCCAACGACCCAAGCAATTCATGTGATTTAAACAGTGTAAAAGCTGCATTGTACTCAGAAAAAGGTGAATTTGCTAAAGCAGAAGATGAGTATAAAAAAGCATTAAAGCAAGACGAAAACTGTAATCGCGCTCTTGAAGGTATTGCAGTTAGTTATATTCTTCAAGCACAAAATCTGAAAGATAGTTCAGCTCAGCAAATGACTGATAGAAAACTACAAGCAGAAAACGATAAAAAGACGATTGAGTTTTATATGTTAGCATTACCACATCTTGAGAAGTATACTGAAAATTTGAAAGCTGAAAATGCAGATGAGTCAACTTTGAAAAGTGCGTTAATCAAACTTCAAAATGTTTATTACAACTTAAGTAATTTAGGAGTAGATAAATCTAAAGAACTTGACATAGTTGAAGAACAGCTAGGAACAAATCAATAATAATATTTTATATCACATTAAAAAAGGTGTTGCATTAATTGCAACACCTTTTTTGTTTAGTGGAATAGTGGAGAAGAGAACTTCAATATATAATTCATTTTGTGTTTTCCATAAATCTATTAAACATAATAGTCATTATCGGATATTGAAGGTCATGTAATTCTTAAGGTAACTATCAAACATAAACGATATAAAATTGTATATTTGTATTGTAAAACAAAAAAGAAAAATAAGCATACAAGACATGGACAAGCAACGTTATGGATTGCGCGGTGTATCCGCATCAAAAGAAGATGTACATCAAGCAATTAAAAATATTGATAAAGGTATTTATCCTAAAGCATTCTGCAAAATAATTCCTGATATTTTAGGTGGAGATTCTCATTATTGTAACATTATGCATGCTGACGGAGCCGGTACAAAGTCTTCCTTAGCATATATGTATTGGAAAGAAACTGGCGATCTATCCGTGTGGAAAGGAATTGCTCAAGATGCATTAATCATGAATATTGATGATTTGTTGTGTGTTGGTGCAACTAATAATATTTTGTTGTCGTCTACCATTGGTCGAAATAAAAATTTAATTCCTGGTGAAGTCATCTCTACTATTATAAATGGTACAAATGAACTCTGTGAAGAGTTAACTGAATTAGGTGTGAATGTTTATCCTACAGGTGGTGAAACTGCTGATGTGGGTGATTTAGTGAGAACAATTATTGTTGATAGCACTGTTGCTTGTCGAATGAAACGTGAAGATGTTATTGACAATGCAAATATTCAAGCTGGGGATGTTATTGTGGGATTATCATCAAGCGGTCAGGCAACATATGAACATGAATATAATGGAGGAACCGGTAGCAATGGTTTGACTTCAGCAAGACATGATTTATTTGCAAATTACTTAGCGGAAAAATATCCTGAGAGCTATGATTCATCAATACCAAAAGATCTTGTTTATTCTGGTAATTTAAAACTAACAGAAATGATAGAAGAACTAGGAATTGATGCAGGAAAACTACTACTCTCCCCTACTCGCACTTATGCTCCGGTTATTTCATTGATATTGAAAGAGTTAAAAGGATGTGTACATGGAATGATTCATTGTTCGGGAGGTGCACAAACAAAGATACTTCACTTCTTAAACGATGGGTTACACGTGATTAAGGATAATTTATTCCCAATTCCTCCTCTATTTAAGTTGATACAAGAGCAATCTCATACAGATTGGGCTGAAATGTACAAAGTATTCAATATGGGACATAGAATGGAAATATATTTACCTAAACAATATGCTAGTCACATAATTGAAATTTCTAAATCCTTTGATATTGATGCACAAATAGTAGGCCGTGTTGAAGAAGCGACTACAAGAGGCTTAACAATCGAAAGTGAATTTGGCAAATTCAATTATTAATTCACTTATAATATTATTTTAGAAAGAGATATATGAACGAAAATTCATTATTAAATAAATTAGAGCATTTAGTCGTTCGTTTTGAGGAAGTTGGTACTCTTATTTCCGATCCAAATGTTATTTCAGATATGAAACGCTATGTTAAACTAAACAAAGAATATAGCGAACTTCAGAAAATTATAGATGCAAGAAATGAATACAAAAATGCTTTTGAATCCATAGAAGAAGCAAAAAGTATTTTAGAGAATGAATCAGATAGCGAATTAAGACAATTAGCAAGTGATGAACTGTCACAGTACAGCCACTCTTTGCCCGAGTTAGAAGAGAAAATTAAATTTCTACTTATTCCATCAGACCCTGAAGATGACAAAAATGTTATTATGGAAATAAGAGGCGGCACGGGTGGTGATGAAGCTGCCATTTTTGCTGGTGATTTGTATAAAATGTATATCAAGTTTTGTGAAGAGAAAGGCTGGTCAACAGAAACAACCAGTTTTACAGAAGGGTCATCAGGTGGCTTTAAAGAAATTATATTTTCTGTCTCGGGAAATGGAGTATATGGGATATTGAAATACGAATCGGGTGTTCATCGCGTTCAGCGTGTACCACAAACTGAAACTCAAGGTAGAGTACACACATCTGCAGCTACAGTTGCCGTTTTGCCTGAGGCTGAAGAATTTGATGTTGAGATAAACCCTGCCGATATAGAAATGCAAACATCTCGTTCAGGAGGTGCAGGTGGGCAGCATGTAAATAAAGTGGAGACAAAAGTACAACTTACACACAAACCTTCAGGAATAGTTGTTATTTGTCAGGCAGGACGTTCTCAGGTACAGAACAGAGAGACGGCCATGCAAATACTTCGTTCCCGAATTTATGATATGGAACTCGCTAAAGTTCAAGGAGATGTTGCGTTGAGACGAAAAACACTTGTTTCTACTGGAGACAGATCAGCAAAGATTCGTACATACAATTATCCACAAGGACGAATTACCGACCATAGAATAAATTACACAAGCTACAACTTATCAGGATTTATGAATGGAGACATTGAAGATGTAATCAACCAATTAATAATAACTGAGAATGCCGAAAAAATGAAAGAAGCCAACTTGTAAATCAAAACTCAACAATTTTCAAAAAAATATGACCAAGCAAGATCTTTTTAATCAAATAAAAAAGAAGCAATCGTTTCTGTGTGTGGGTTTAGACACTGATTTAAAAAAAATACCAGAAAATCTTCTCGACTCAAGTGATCCTATTTACGAATTCAACAAATCAATTATTAATGCTACAGCTAAATATTGCGTTGCCTACAAACCTAATTTAGCTTTTTATGAAGCTAACGGTGTGGAAGGATGGCTATCATTAGAAAAGACAGTAGCTTATATAAAACAACGTTTTCCCGAAATATTCCTAATTGCTGATGCAAAACGCGGTGATATTGGTAATACAAGTGAAATGTATGCAAGTTCATTTTTCGATAAACTGAAAATGGATGCTGTAACGGTTGCACCCTATATGGGAGAAGATAGTGTACGCCCATTTTTAATGCAAAAAGAGAAATGGGTTATCCTTTTAGCTTTGACTTCCAATAAAGGATCAAACGACTTTCAATATATGGAAGATGCAAATGGAGAAGCTTTGTTCGAAAAGGTTTTGAAAACCTCAAAAGAATGGGCGACAGATGAAGAGATGATGTACGTGGTTGGAGCAACTCAAGATAAGCTATTTGATCGTGTTCGCAAAATTGTTCCCAATCATTTCCTTTTAGTTCCAGGTATTGGTGCACAAGGTGGAAGTCTGGAAGCTGTATGTAAAGTGGGCATGAATAAAACTTGTGGACTTTTAGTTAACTCTTCTCGCGCAATAATATATGCTGATAGCAGTGATAATTTTGCTTATAGCGCTGGTGAAGAAGCACGAAAAGTGCAACTTGAAATGGCTGATATGCTTAACAAATATCTCTAATCAAAGAAGATAAATTCTTTTCTTCTTATTTATAATGCACTATTATATTCACTTTAGGTAGCCCGTATTTTATTTATTACCTTTGGTTTAAAACAATACTACTATGCTTCAAAAGCGAAAGATAATAAATGATCCTGTATTTGGATTCATTACCATCCCCAATGAGTTTATATACAAACTCATACAACATCCTTTTCTTCAACGATTGAACCGAATTCGCCAACTTGGGTTGGCAGCTTTTGTTTATCCGGGTGCGCAACATACAAGATTTCATCACTCCATTGGAGCAATGTTTCTAATGAATGAAGCACTCTTTCAACTCCAACAAAAAGACAATATAATTACTGAAGAAGAATACATAGGAGCTCTATCGTGCATTCTTTTGCACGACATTGGTCACGGACCATTTTCGCATGTTCTTGAACACTCCTTAGTTACTACAGTGCAACACGAAACAATTTCACTTTTATTGATGGAAAGATTGAACAAAGAGTGGGATAATCAGCTTGATGTCTGTTTATCAATATTCAAAGATGAATATCCAAAACATTTTCTTCATCAATTGGTTAGTGGACAATTAGATGTAGATAGATTAGATTATCTGCGTCGCGACAGTTATTTCACAGGCGTTACAGAAGGAAATATTGGTTCAGCACGCATCATAAAAATGATGGATGTGCGCAACGATAAATTAGTAATAGAGTCGAAAGGAATTTACTCAATCGAAAATTTCCTTACATCTCGCAGGTTGATGTATTGGCAAGTATATCTTCATAAAACTGCAGTTGCAGCCGAAAAAACCTTAATCAACACATTGATGAGAGCTAAAGAATTAGCTCAAAATGGGGTCTCATTTTTTGCTTCACCATCCCTTAGCTATTTTCTGAGAAATGATGCCAATGAACAAGACTTTAGAGAAAACGATGAAACATTAAACCTTTTTTTAGACCTCGATGATAATGATATTTGGTCGGCACTTAAAGTGTGGAGTACACATGAAGATATTGTTTTGTCAACCCTTAGCAAGGCATTAATCAATAGGCGACTTTTCAAAATCGATATTAGCCATAAACCTCACGATGTTAATCGAATAGAAACATACGTGACAAAACTGATGCATCATTTCAAAATATCTGAAAAGGAAGCACGTTATTTTGTGTCATCCGACATTATAACCACCGATATGTATAACGAAAACGATGATAGCATAGATATTCTCTATCGCGACGAAACTATCAAGGATATTTCTGAGGCTTCAGACATGCTCAATATTGAGTTGTTATCTAAAAAAGTGGAGAAATATTATTTTGCTTACTACAAAATAGATTAACTCCACTATCAAATACTTCCTACTCTTCTTTTGCAGTAGGCACAACAAATCTCACAACAATTGCTCCAATTATACCAGCTGATATAATTACAATTTTCAAGACAAGTATTTTTGCAAATAACAAAGATGATATAAATACCATTGTCAACATGAGTGCAATGATTTTATATTTACCTTTCAGTGTTACGCCCTTTTGGCGTTGATAGTCTTTTATTCGTGGGCCTAAGTATTTATTGTCTAACAACCAATTATACAATTTCTCTGAACTCTTTGCATACAGTGCAGCAGACAGCAATACAAAAGGCGTTGTTGGTAAACCTGGTACAAAAATCCCAATTATCCCGAGAGCCAATGAAACTGTACCTCCTGTCATATAAAGAGCGCGCACAATTCTATTTTTCTTGATTTCAAGCCGCACTTCATCTTCCGAAATATACATCTCTTTGCACTGTGGCTGAAATTTATCCTCTGGTTGAAACCTATTTTGTTTGTTATTATATTCCATTTTTTATTCTTTTAAAATTCGTCATTAGGGCACATAATCTCTCTATAACAACCCTAAATTACGAATAAGCGATAAAGATAACTATTTAATTACTCTTATTAAGCATCCATTTTACTAAGAATTACTTGAATGTCTTTTTGCTCATTAAAAAATCGTCATACAATCAACTGTCTTTTGTGAACATAGACTTATTTTAGACCCATTTATGTATAGACTTTTTCTCAACTTTCACTCGTTTGATAATTATTTGCTATATTTGTATAAATATAAATCTGTAAAACAGATTGAATAAAGTAAATTGCGTAAATTATAGAAGTATGAATTCTACAAATAAAGAAAACGATTTGAGGACTAAAGATATAAACCTATTGTTTGTATGCCTTGGCAATATATGCCGATCTCCTGCTGCCGAAGGTATCATGAAAAAAATGATTGAGGACGAAGGACTTTCAGATAGAATTTCTGTTGATTCTGCAGGTACATCAAATTGGAATGAAGGAAATACACCCGACGAACGTATGCGTGTGCATGGAAAAAAGAGAGGCTATGATTTTTGCAGTGTAGCTCGCACATTCAGATCTTCTGATTTTGACAAGTTTGACTATATAATTGTGATGGATAATAACAACTATATGAACGTGAAAAAACTCGCCAAATCTGATGAAGATGTTTCAAAGATTCACCGCATGACAGATTTTTCTAAAAAGTTCGCTGATCACGATCATGTTCCAGATCCATATTATGGAGGTGACGATGGCTTTAATTTAGTTATGAATTTATTGGAAGACGCCAACAAAGGTCTTTTGGAAGAAATAAAAAAGAAATTAAAATAATTAAGA
>DENY01000030.1:7025-11866 GCA_002359825.1 Bacteroidales bacterium UBA2632 | reverse complement strand
AACATTATCTTTAATTGTTCCATCCAATAGATGTAACCAAGTCTGAAATTCACGTTCTTCTTCTTTTAAAACAATCACTCGTGCACCATTCGTTTGAGGTACATAAGTAGTTCTCCAACCACTAAAACAACCATAAACCAGCGCAATATCGTAATAGTCAACTATGTAATCATTCATATGATCGTGACCCGTAAAGACACCAAACACATCACGCATTTCTTTCATTGCCAAAAACATACCCGAGTTCAAATCTGGCGCACACTCATTTTCCAATCTTGCACCATAGCGCGCTCTCTTCTCATCATCAAATGCAATTTTGTATTCGGGCAAAGGAATATGGAAAAAAGCCAACGCAGGAACAGGTTGCATATTATTGTTTAGCGTGAAAGACAAACTTTGCTTTTTGTACCAATCAATTGTTTCAGTGGGAATCCAACCATAGCCCCCTACTCCATTTATTGTAGAATATGACTGAGAGTCAATTAAGTAAATGTTTGATTTGGTTTGCATGCTTTGCTTGCTTCCATAAATTTGCAATACATTATTCAAATTGAGTTGCAAGCCATCTCCTCCCAATGTGTTAATATTGTAAGGAAATTGTGTTATCAATTTAGCTAAATCTGAACGAGTTACACCTGTTTCATCATCATGATTACCAAATGCAACTGCAAAAGGAATTTTTCTTTCTATGGCAAATTGTGCAATCGTCTTCCAACCCTCTTCAACTGGTTGCGAAGTAACAATGTCTCCCGTGAAAACAATTAAATCAGGCTTTTCGGCATCCAACACCCTCTTCATAGACAATAAAGTAGTGTCCGATTTTGAATTACCATGCATGTAATGCACATCAGTAAATTGCACAATTTTAAAAGTACTATCCTGATTAAAAACAAGCTTTTGAGCATTAACACAAAATGATAAAATTGAGAAAGCCAGTATAAAAACAAAATGTTTTCTCATCCCCCTGTACTGTTTTTTAAATTAGATACAAGGAACTGATCGATTCATTATTGCATACACGTTCTATCGAGTTGGCAAACATATCTGCAACCGATATAATTTTCACTTTCTCGCTTTTCTGAGAATAAGGAATGCTATCAGTAAATATTATCTCTGTCAAAGCAGACTGATCAACGCGTAATGAAGCAGGATCTGACATCACCGCATGACTGGCAATAGCTCTTACTGAGTTGGCTCCATTTTGGAGCATCAACTCTGCGGCTTTTGTTATCGTTCCAGCAGTATCTACTATATCATCAATCAACAATACATCCATGCCTTCCACATCTCCAATTATTTGCATATCAGAAATGACATTTGCCTTCTTTCTTATTTTGTAGCAAATCACCATAGGAGCACCCAAAAACTTAGCATAAGCACTTGCACGCTTTGTTCCACCCACATCAGGAGTAGCAATTACAAGATTGTCAAGATTCAAGTTACGCATATATTCTATAAAAACTCCCGAAGCATATAAATGGTCAACCGGAACATTGAAGAAACCTTGAATTTGATCGGCATGTAAATCCATTGTTATCAATCTATTAATGCCCGCTGTGCTGAGGATATCAGCAATCAGTTTTGCACCAATTCCTACTCTGGGTTTGTCTTTTCTATCTTGTCGTGCCCAACCAAAATATGGAATTACGGCAACAATGGATTTAGCAGATGCACGTTTCGCAGCATCCACCATCAACAACAATTCCATTAAATTATCTGAGTTAGGAAAAGTAGATTGAATAAGGAAAACTTGTCGCCCTCTGATGGACTCCTCGTAGGATACTGAAAACTCGCCATCGGCAAAATACTCAATATTCATGTTTCCTAATGGACAGTTCAAGCTATTGCAAACTTTTTCGGCAAAGTAGCGCGAATTTGTTCCTGAGAAAATTTTGAAGGGTCTTTCTTCCATTATTGTATAGGTGTTTATTGAAAAATTAATTCCAATTTGATTCGTTTAAAGATAAGTTTCTTTCAGACTGCAAATGTACAAAAACAATATCTTTAATTAAAACATTTGNNGCCTAATGTATTTTAAACACTTCTCCCGAATGCGCTTCTATCTTCAACTTCAATGGTATCCATTCCTTAAAATCCATTGATTCCTGATCAATTAATAAAGGGGTAGCTTGTTGAAGTTTATTTTTATCAACACCAAAAAAAGTATACGCTTCCTCTGGAATATTCACTTTCACTACAGCCTCATTGTCATTAAAATTAACAACTACCAAAAAAATATTTTCTCCATCGCCACGTAAAAAAGCATACTTCTTGGTGGAATTAAAGTCGGGGTTATTATAATTTGCCGACATCAGATCATAAAATTTACCTTGGCTAAATGATTTTTCTTTATTGCACAGTTGCAATAGAGAGGTGTATAGCTCTTTCAATTTTACCTCTTCCGATGTTAGTTTTTCATTGTTCCATTTTCCGTTGTTGTTCCAACGTGCAAATTTATCTACCGACCAATAATCGAAGATCGACGTTCTACCATCTTTTCCACTAAAGCCCTCTACATCCATTCCCTCTTCGCCCAATTCCTGACCAGCATACACCATGATAGGATTGGTATTCAAGCAGGCAGTCAAAATCATAGCAGCAACACCCTTATTGGCGTCACCTAAAAATGAGCTCGACGCCAAACGTTGTTCATCATGATTTTCGAGAAAGTTTAGCAGATTTTGCTGAATATCCCCCACTTCATTCAAGGTGAACGTGATATCAGACGAAGGGCGATAGCCACAAGCCACATCTCTCACTACGTCATACAGACCAACTTTATCATACAAATAGTCGAAAGCATCTTCTGATAAGAAATCCCAATAAGCATCCTTATTGTATATTTCTGCAATGAAAAGTATATGAGGATACTTGCTTTTCACAGCAGGTATCACCCATTTCCAAAATTCGAGCGGCACCATTTCTGCCATGTCACATCTGAAAGCATCTACTTTTTTGTCAGCCCAAAACATCAATATATCTTTCATCTTGTGCCAAGTATCAGGGATAGGTGAAAAATGAGGTTTGTATCCGTCCAGATAATCTACTCCATAATTGAGCTTCACCGTTTCATACCAGTCGTATTGCGAGGGTTGGTGGGTGAAACAATCATTTCCAGTTGCTTTAGCAGGTTTTTCAGTATAATTATTCACTTCACGATTGGTAGGCAATTTACTCAAGTCTAAATCATTGTTGGCTATATAATAGAAGTTATTAGTGGGAGAAAAACTCTGTGTGGTATCATCATTCACCCCAAAATCTGAAACATTCTTTGGTTTCATTATTGACTTATAGTCACGCGCCAAATGATTGGGCACAAAGTCAATTATCACATCCATTCCGTTTTTGTGTGTTCGTGTTACCATGTTTTCAAACTCCTTCATCCTATTCTCAACTTTCACAGCCAAGTCAGGATCAACATCGTAATAGTCTCTTATGGCATACGGAGACCCCGCATTCCCTTTAATGATTTCGGGATGTTGCTTCGGTATTCCATGTTCCGTATAGTCTGTTTTAGAAGCATGCGCCAATATGCCCGTGTACCAAATGTGGGTATATCCCATCTTCTTTATTTCACCCAGCGCTTTATTTGTGAAGTGGCTGAATTTGCCACTACCATTTTCATCTATTGTGCCATTATATTTGTTTTTCGTTATTCTATTTCCAAATAATCTTGGAAGTACTTGATATATTATTATTTTATTTTTACTCATAAAGGGTTTTTGAAATTTAACAACTTAAATCGCTTCGCTCTGATGACAGTGCTTGTTGCCTTTCTCTCCTTCAGTTTTGCGATTGCCGAATTATATCCCGCTTCGAAAATAGAATCGATATTAGAAAGATCAAACATCCAATATCTTTCGATACCTTCCACTTCAATCAGTACGTCACAAAGCTTTTTATCGGTTAGAGTATTGGATACAGCCATCATATTAAACGTTCTCTCTGCATAATACTTCAAGTTATGCTTATCTTCATTCGGCATCACCATCGTCACATTCACACCAAACAAAATATTACATTTATCATGAATAGTCGAAGCTGGTAAGTTTTTAAAGATGCCTCCATCAACATAGTACGCATTATCGATCGTCACCGGAGAGAAAATTATGGGCACACAACATGAGGCTACTACAGCATCAATCAAATTATCACCTTCCGGGAAGTTTACAGTCACTGCTCTTTCCCAATCAGTTGTCACAGCAGTAAATGGGATTTGTAGCTGTTCAAAAGTTTTAGCTCGTAAGTTTTTTTTCAAGAAACTTTGCAATCCTGTAGGTCGAAAAAGACCACTAGTAGGAAATGTCAGTTCAATAAATTGTTTAAACTTGGTATTTTTAAACATATCGCAAATTTCATCTGGTGAAAATCCATCTGCATACAATACACCCGCCAATGCACCTGCGCTAGTGCCTGCTATCATGTCAGGTTTTAGGTTTCTCTCTTCCAGTGCTTTTATAGCACCAAGGTGTGCAAAACCTCTCGCTCCGCCCCCGCCTAAAGCGTATCCAATATTTTTTTTGTCAAGAAATTTGAAGAAAATCATAAGTGTGATGTTAGTTTATATGTATAACACTTCAAAGATGAATCAGTTTTAAAACATCATGAATGTACGGCAATTAATTCATAACAACAAACTATCTGTATATTTTTAACACCCCAATTTTATCCCCCTAAATAATTATAGCGATAACTAAAAACAATTTTATCAATGTTTGATTCCTTCAAACATATCACTTTGGGTTTCCTTATCTTGAGAACCTTTTGCTTTGAAATTATTAAAGGTATAACTGAGTGTCAACATTATCTGAGGATATTTTGGTCTGATCTTCGTCAACGAG
>DENY01000030.1:0-6969 GCA_002359825.1 Bacteroidales bacterium UBA2632 | reverse complement strand
CCTTGTGTTGTCACCGAAGGACCCACAAAACTCCCGTCTATTTGCAAACGAGTATATCGCCCCAATGCGAATAAGTTGTTCCAGAGAAAATCATAATTTGTACTCGATTCAATCTTTCCCCCTGCAGCAAGTTCATTCTTCACCTTATAGTGATAGATATTCCCATTTAGTGTCGTATTCCATATACGTGCAGGATGCAGTGTAAGACTCAGTTCAAGACCTGTCGAATAATCATGCCCCACGTTGGCCATCGAGTCCAACGTCACACCCGCCTCAAAAGGCACCCGCAATCGTTCTATCTTATCCTTTCTCGATCGATGAAACACAGTGGCAGAGACAGTATTCTCTCCAAATATTTTCCTGTAATTCATCTCAAACGAGTTAATGTATTCTGGTCTAATATCCGGATTACCAATCACGGCCGAGTAGAAATCATTATAAGTAATATAAGGCTCCATAAACCAAAGCTGTGGACGAGTAGTTCGATATGAATAAGCAAGCAACAGTTTTTGATTGTGCGGCAAGTTATATCCCACGTGTACCGATGGGAATACCTCAAACCTGTTCACTGAGCGACTCGCTCCTGGAATGGACGAGTCCAATTTCATCTGCGAATGCTCACCACGCAAACCCGCCTGAGCTTCCAGATTTTTCCATCCACCCGACAAAATTGCATACACCGAATTAAGCGCCTCTTTAAAGAAAAAAGTATTGTAAGCATCTTCTTGCTTCTCAAAGAGTTTTGTTGCAGGATTCCACCACTCCAGTTCGTAGTCACCATCTTCCAAATAAGAGAAGTATTGATATCCTGTCTCCAATTTCCCTTTATTACTCAATGGCAACACATAGTCTACATTGCCACGCAATGTTTTNNCTCATAATATCGCACACCTTTCTGACGGTTTCCCTGCATGTCATTCAGGTCATTAAAGGAGTATTCCAAAGAGTTTCCCCCATATTTATAATAACCGCCAACCGATAATTGGTGACCCTTATCATTAAAGCGATGTTCCACCGAAAAACTACCTAAACCGAAATCTTCCGCATTCTCAAAATCATTCTTATTATTGTAGCGTTCCACCACGGGAGTTTCACTTGGCTTGGTGTGTTTTTCATTGTAGATTAAGTCACCTTTATAATTCCTACCTCCATGTCCTCCCTCGCCATCTATTTCAATGGTGGTTGTTGGCAATTCCAAACTCCATTCACCCTTCAACGAATAATTAAATTTGTTACCCGTATGTGGTCCTTTGGCTCTCAAGGCAATGGTCTCATTATCATATACGGAGGTGTTCTCCAACTCAAAATCATTTTTGCTAAACTTATCCGACCATTGTCCACCAAAATAGACGCGCGAACGATTGTTCTGATGATTTAATAAAAAGTCAACCCTTCTACTCAGCCATGTATTTCCAGATAGATTCACCATCCCACTAAAACCTTTCATAGAGTGTTTCTTAGTGATAATATTTATAATACCCACATCCCCCTCTGCATCATACTTGGCAGAAGGTGTTGTTATTATCTCAATATTATCAATTTGTAGTGCAGGAATCTGTTCTAATGCTTGAGTTCCGCTAAAAACACTCGGCTTTCCATCCACATACACCGTAAAACCCGAACTTCCTCTGAATGTAACCTCGCCCTCTGCATCCACTCTAATGGAAGGAGTGTTCTCCAAAACATCTACTGCCGATCCGCTAGTTCCCATCAAATTTGAAGACGCTTCCACCACTTTCATGTCTAACTTATACACTATTTGTCGTTTCTCGGCTACAACCTCCACTTCGGCAAGGCCCACCTCCAATGGCGCAAGTAGTATGTTACCCATATCTATTTGAGAATCATCCTTTATTTTCAAATCTTCTCTTGTAAATATGTCATACCCAACCAGTCGCACCATCAACGTGTAGTTTCCGTTGGCTACTTTGTTGAAGCTGAACTCTCCTTTATTGTTGGGCGTAGTTTGCAGTGGATGCTTCGTATCGCTCGATTTGAATAAAAGAACATCCGCAAAATCAATTATTTGTCCGCTTTCGGCGTCCTTCAAACTACCTTTTACTTGATAGTTGGCGTCGCCTCTATACTCTGACTGTTGTGACCAAATCGTTACACTCCACAAGCAAACGATGAGCCACATACTCATTCTTCTCATAATATATTTATATCTACTTAAAAAACAGNNTTTATTTTTTGTCGGAACATCAAAAAACACTAATCCACCTTCAACTCATGCACCAACTCCGTTATTGTTTTTCCTAAAACAGGATGCACCCAGTCTGGGGCAATTTCAACCAATGGGTTCAGCACAAAATCCCTTTCTTGAATATGCTGGTGTGGAATAATCAATGTTGGAGCATCCTCTATTACGCTATCTCCATAAAACAATATATCTATATCGATTATTCTATCACTATAGCCAGCTGCATCAGATTTCCTCAGTCGTCCCATCTCCTGTTCTATCTGTTGCGTTTTAGCAAGCAGTTCATTCGGTGATAGTGCTGTTTCTATCCCCACTGCACAATTCAAAAACATGTTGACTGATGCAAATCCTAATGGTTCTGAAACATGAAAAGCAGACAAAGAAATTACTTTCCCTATCTGCTTTTTTATATTTTCTATAGCTATTTCAATATTTTGTTCCTTGTTGCCTAAGTTTGTTCCAAGTCCCAAATAGACTGTTACAAAGATATTGTCGTTTAGTGTGCTCACATTCTTTTTTTTGCAAATACTATATTATTAGTAGTGCATCGCCATAAGCCCCAAAACGATACTTCTCTTTGATGGCCAATTTATAGGCGGCCATTATTTTGTCATATCCACCAAAGGCGGCTGTCATCATCAACAAGGTTGAATAAGGCATATTAAAGTTTGTAACCATCGAATCGGCAAACTTAAATTCATACGGTGGAAATATAAACATATTGGTCCAACCATCTCGTGGCTTCAGGTGTCCATCTGTACTATACACAGTTTCTACAGCACGCATGGTAGATGTCCCCACCACACAAATTTTCGCACCTCTGTCCTTAGCTTTGTTCGCGTTTTTGCAAAAACTATCCGTTATCAATATTTGCTCAGAGTCTATCTTGTGTTTCGTTAGGTCTTCTACATCAATATCTCTGTAGGCACCCAATCCATTATGTACAGTCAGGTAGTCAAAATCAATACCTTTGATCTGCATACGCTTCAATAGTTCGCGACTAAAGTGAAGACCCGCAGCAGGAGCAACTACCGCCCCTTCGTTCTGTGCAAAAATGTTTTGATATCTTTCCAAATCTTCAGGCTCAGCCATCCTATCCATATATTCGGGGATAGGAGTTTCGCCAATGAGGTGCAACAAGCGTTTGAACTCTTCGTATGGTCCATCAAACAAAAACCTCAATGTTCGTCCTCTCGACGTGGTGTTGTCTATCACTTCGGCAACCAGTTCTTCGTTTTCTCCGAAATACAATTTATTGCCAATTCTTATTTTACGTGCAGGATTCACAAGGACGTCCCACAAGTGTTGACTCGGATTTAATTCTCTAAGCAGAAACACTTCAATTTTTGCACCTGTCTTCTCTTTGTTACCAAATAGACGAGCAGGGAAAACGCGTGTATTATTAAAGATAAAAAAATCTTTTTCGTCAAAATAATCCAGAATATCTTTAAATTCTTTGTGTTCGATTTTATCAGAATCTCTGTGAACAACCATTAATCTGGATTCGTCCCGATGTGCAGCGGGGTACTTTGCCAAAAGCTCTTCGGGCAATTCAAATTTAAACTGAGATAATTTCATATGTAGTAATAATGTTTTTAAAATACAATATCTAGATGTTTTTACTGAAAAAACCATCCAACTCATCAACGTCCAAGCATTTGTCAAGTGTTGCTTCGCCCACGCGGGTTCTAACAAGCGATGTCAAGTGGCCTCCAGAGTTTAAGCTCTCGCCAATGTCTCTTGCCAATGCTCTAATATAGGTTCCTTTGCTACAAGNNACCAATATTTTGGGTTTTAGTTCAAACGCCACATCTTTTCTGGCCAAGTCATAGGCTCTTTGCCCATTCACTTTGACAGCCGAATAAGCAGGCGGTATTTGTTCTATTTCACCCACAAATTTTTGCAAGCATTCGCGCACCATTTCTTCCGTAATATGCTCTACAGGATACACTGCATCCACCTCTGTTTCCAAATCAAAAGAGGGAGTAGTTGCTCCCAACCTTATGGTGGCGGTATATTCTTTCACACCCGCTTGCAGTCGCTCTATTTGTTTTGTTTTCTTTCCAGTACACACAATCATCACACCCGTTGCCAAGGGATCCAATGTGCCTGCATGACCCACTTTCAGCTTCTTTATCCCCAACTTGGCGCACAACTTGGCCCTGATAACTTTCACCAATCGAAACGAAGTCCAGTGGAGTGGCTTGTTAACATATAGGATTTCTCCCTCTATAAAATCCATCATAGTATGTTCAATTCTACACCACTAAAAAGAAGCTCAATTATAATACCTCCTACTATGATGCGGTAGTATCCAAATGCTTTGAAACCGTGACGTGTGAGAAACTCTATGAAAAACTTGATAGCGCCCAATGCCACAATAAATGCTACCACATTACCTATGAGCAGTGTCACCAAGTTTTCTTGCAACATAGTTACACCCGTGGGGTCTGTCATTAGTTTCAATAGTTTGTATCCACCCGCAGCAGCCATGGTAGGCACTGCCAAGAAGAATGAAAACTCTGCCGCATTCTTACGCGTTAGCTTGGTTGTCATCCCGCCCACAATAGTGGCCATCGATCGAGACACACCCGGTATCATCGCGATACACTGCCAAAAACCTATTTTTAGCGCACGCTTCCACCCCACCGATTGATCCAGGTTGGGCTTGTTGAACCATTTATCTACAAATAGCATAAACACACCGCCTACCACCAACATGATGGCAACAACCCATACACTTTCCAACAACGCATCAATATAATCNNTCCAACAAGGCGTCGATATAATCGATAAACAGCAAACCAATAATGGCCGCTGGCAAAAATGCGATAAATAACTTAAAGTAGAAATCCCACGATTGAAAGAAGCGTCTCCAATAGAGTACCAACACAGATAAAATAGCGCCAAACTGAATGTTAACTGTAAATGCTTTTACAAACTCTGTACTCTCTACGCCCAGCAAAGCTTGCGTTATTATCATATGCCCAGTCGACGAGACAGGCAAAAACTCGGTTAGCCCTTCTACAATGGCTATAATAATTGTCTGAAATAGATTCATTTATAAAATTGGAATAAGAATAAATATCGCAGTGTTTTTTATAATCCTTCTCTTCTATCGAGTTCTTTATGTATTCTTTTATTGCGTTCCCTTTTCCTCTTATCAGGAAAAAGAATACCTGCAATCATCAACAGAAAACCGAGAAAACAGATCAAAGGTGCTACTCTGATGCGGCGTGCACTGAATATATCTGGTTCGAAACCACCATCCACTGTTGTGGCAGGTCCTGTCATCAACACGAATCCAGTAACAATGATAACAACTGCTATCCCAATAATGATAAAATTAATCTTGCTGAGCGCAAAGTTTTTTGGTAACATTTCAGTTTGTTTATTAGTTTGTTTTCTTACAGAGGTCTTCAAAGCGTTATTTTATTATTTAAATATAGTACAAATGATTGGTTTTCATGCGCAAATAATGATTTACTGCAAATATTGTGGACAGGTAGGTAATTGCGATACCTAAAACTATCACCGATGCAAATACATATAGCAAATCATTGGTTTGCAATATACTGCGCAAATCTGCATATTGTTGCGCTATATAGTAGAGCATCCCCATTATCAATAAATTGGCAATCAGTGCAGAGAAAATTCCATCCACAATGTTTCTTATTAGAAATGGCTTTCTGATAAATCCATTGGTGGCACCCACTAGGCGCATGGTGTTGATAATAAATCGTTTGGAATAGATGCTCAGTCGTATAGTGTTGCGAATAAGTGTAAACGAGATAAACAGTAATATGAGCGATAGCACCAACAAGATAGTGCTTATCTTTTTCAAGTTGTTATTCACCATATCCAGGGCTTCTTGTCTATATAACAAGTCGTCCACATTGGTTTCCGCTTTTATTTGTTTCGACACAAAGGTCAAACTGTCCGAATTGGCATAATTAGAGTGTAGGTATATTTCGATACAGTCGGTCGCCGGATTATATCCCAACAGTTCTTCGGGATCTTCGCCCAAATCTTCTATCAACTGCTCTTTGGCTTGCTCCTTACTGATAAAAAGCGACGATTTCACAAATGGCATCGCATCCAATCGTTTCCGCAGATTGTTTATCTCCGCATCGCTCACATCTTCCGTCAGCATCACGCTGAAACTCATATTCTCTTTCACATATGAAGAAATACCCTTTCCCAAGAAAAAAGTAAGAACCGTCAACCCCATCAACAATAGTACCAAAGTAACACTCACTATGGAAGTTATTTTGGCGTTGAGTAGCGTGAATCGATTTATTTTATGTTTTTTAGCCATTCATTGAGATTGTATAAAATCTTGCACTTCAGTAACTACATAGTAGTTCGTAAATTAATCCGCAAAGTAACAAAAATATTACTCACAAGCATAATTATTTGTATAAATTATTTATCGTAAGCGTTGATTAAATTGTCTGAACCGTTGATTTATTTGATTAAATGATTAATATGATTCTGTATTTTTAGGGTACAGGTCGCGACCTGTCCCTACGTTCATAATTATATGTATCATCATTCCATACCAAAGGATTGTTCATTATATATATTACAATTTTTTCGAATGATTTTCTATCACGAATGATATAATCGTAAAATGATCGATGCCAAGCAAAAGTATCGTAGCCCAACAAATGAATTTACTTTGATACTGTAGTTTTATATGCCCCCATTAATTCAGATAGGGATTTTATTTTCTGCGGTGGTACGGACAGGTCGCGACCTGTCCC
>DENY01000025.1:21142-21587 GCA_002359825.1 Bacteroidales bacterium UBA2632 | reverse complement strand
ATACTTTTATCTATCAAAGGCTCTGTGAGTTGTGGTAATCTATAAGAAATATGGATTTTCTTTAAGATAAAGTTAAGTTGTTTTTCATGAGAATTGCTGTCCCTTTTCTTCCATCTATTTTAAAGACGTTTGAAGCAGACTTGGTATAACCTTTGTCCTCTTTTCAAAATTTCCGCAGCTGGAAATTCCTTTAGGCTTTCATATTCTCTTAATTTATCAGTGAGTAAAAATCCCTCTTTTGTTTTTATATAAACCATATCACCTTCTATGTTGACCACCCGCCCGTTGTGCATTTCATAAGCTCGTTCAACTATTTGATAGTTCATAATTTCATATAAGTTATCTTTTACCTTAATCATAGGGTAGGGATAGGGTGGTTCTAAGGTGCGAAACATTGCTCTAATCTGTTTGTGACTCTGATTGAAGTCGATGATGCAGTCTGTCA
>DENY01000025.1:20784-21051 GCA_002359825.1 Bacteroidales bacterium UBA2632 | reverse complement strand
GTTTTCCTCCACGTAATCATCAAACAGTTTGAGCATCTCTTTTGCTGTTTGATTTTCATATTTTACTCTAAATTGTTCCAATATATCGCCATCATCCACATATTCATTCATCAAATGTATGGAGAAACCCAGCTCTTCTTCCATATTTATCATTGCCCAAGCAAGGGCATGCACTCCCCGGTACTTTGGCAACAAAGATGGGTGAGTGTTGATAATTGTTTTTTTGCTCAACACGTCTTTTCCAATCAACGGTCTGTATGCTGCGCA
>DENY01000025.1:15945-20688 GCA_002359825.1 Bacteroidales bacterium UBA2632 | reverse complement strand
CAACCCCTCCATGATTTTCTCCAGCAAAAATTATTTGGTCGGCTGTTTTTAAAGAATCATTCATTGTATATCGGTTATTGAATAGGTGATTTTTTTATATTATTTCATAACGATATTTACACAAACAATGTTGTGTATAGTGTAAGGTTTTAACATAACCGTGTTAATGAATTTAATATACCTCTGCTCCTCTAATTCTTTTGTCAATGTATCTGGAGTTAATGATGCGAAGTGTTCCCATATAATCCAACTTAAACTCAATTACATCTCCCACTTTGTATTGCTTTTTGTTGTCACCTAAATTAATAACAATTACATCGGAGCTGGCTCCTGCAATTGTGATATCTTTATCTACAAATTCAAGGTGCTTTATCTCTACATCCAACAAGCCAATATCTATAATGGCTCTTACGGTTGTTTGCCCAATGTCCTTCGCTTCAAATGTAAAGGTGTTGCCTTCCAAGTTAGTTCCCATCTCACCTTCGGGCACTATTGGCTTTTCTATCAATTCAATTATCTCTGAGTACAACATAAATATGTTATTGCTCATCTGCTCCAGCGGTATATCGTTGTAAACATCCGTTCCCAAAAACAATGTTTCGCCTACTCTGAAATGATTGATTCCATGGGGCAAAAGCTTTTGGAAAATAAGTGGGATGGTTACTGACGAACCTCCTGACACGTAGGGTAGTTTCTTGTCGAACTTGGCTTCTATTATTTGTTGATATAAACTTAGTTGGAGTAATTTATCTCTATTTGGGAGCACTCCATACAGACAATTGAGGTTGGCTCCCAGTCCAATGACTTCGATGTTTTTCTGATTGAAAACACTTTCATAGAAATCTACAAAGTCTTCACTCTTCACACCTTCGCGCAATTCACCCAACTCAAGCATTATAATGATTTTGTGCTTCTTGTTTTGCTTTTGTGCTTCTGCCGACAACATCTTTATTGTCGCGAGCTCTGTATTCAAACTAATATCGGCATATTTTATTACACCCGGGATAGCACGTTTGGCGGGAGGCTTTATATAAATTGTTTCTACTTCTGGCTTTATACCTTTGATTATTCTCAGATTGGTAACGCGTGAGTCACATACCTGATTGATGTCGAGCTTCAATAATTCGGTCAATAGCATTTTGTTTCCGCTCAGAACTTTGGTCACAACAGACCACTTTATGCCGTGCTGAGCAAAAAGATTGTTGAGATAATCAAAGTTTAATTTCAATTTTTCTATGTCAAATGTTACGTACGCCATTACTCCTTCTTATTAAATCTCATTTCTAAGTATTTGCTGTTAAAGCCCAGCTTTTCATACAGCTGTTTTGCAGGGTTATCGGGTTCTACATGCAAAGCAATGTTGCCATCAGCAGTCTCAATGGCTTGTTGCACCAATTTTTTTCCTATTCCTTTTCCTCTATGTTGTTGATGTATGGCTATGTACACTAATATGTTTTCGGGAATATAATCTTTCATCCCTGTTTGATTAATTACAACAGCACCCACTATGAGGTCAGCTAAATAGGATACCATCACAAATCCACCAAAAGAAGGAGTTTCCTTGAGTGCATAGTTGATTGCTTTTTCGATGTCTGATGCGGGATCACCATATTCTTGTAGGTTTTCAAATAAAAATTGAATTATGTTTTCTTTTTCTGTTAAAGTTGGTTTGTTGTCTGAATTAAAGACGATTGTCTTAGACATAACATTGTTTGTTTTAGTTTGGATTAACGACTAATATATTGATTCTCAAATCTGATTTGAGATGTATTTTGTGTAATAACAATTTATAAAAGTAGTGTTTTAGGATTATAATTCCTATTATTCGTGTAGTTAAACAAAAAGTAGGTGTTGCTATCTAAGCCTATTTTACTAACTATAAGCAACTTAAATGCCCAAATATTTATACATCTCTATTTTGATCTTTCTTGAAATGTACCACTCTTTGTGGAAACGGAAAGATGATACCTTTGGATGTCAATTCTTTGAATATCTCTACCCTCATTATGCTCTTGATATGTTCTGCTCTGAAGATATCGTGTGTGTAAAAATAGACACCAAATCGAAGCGACGATTCTCCATAGTCCGTAAACCGAACAAAAGGCTCGGGTGTTACCAAAACACGAGGGGTTGATTTTGCTACCTCTCTCAGTATCTCCATCAACTCTGGAACATTGGTTGAATAATCAACGCCAAGATCTATATGAAAACGTGAGNNTGAAGGTCTCTTGTTGTAGGTCCAATTGACAACACTATTCGTTGTCAGTTCTGAGTTGGGAAGAATCACATAGTTCTCGTCACGACCAAGCACCGTAGTAGTCCGAAACTTAATCTCCTCTACTATATATATTTTACCATTTACTTCTACTATACCGTCCACTTTCAGTGATCCATCGAGCAAAAGAATAATACCAGATATGAAATCGCTAAAAATGTTTTGCAATCCAAAACCTATACCTACCAACAAAGCCGCATATCCTGCAAGGAAAACTGTTATATCGAAACCTACAATTCTTAACCCAACTAAAAATGCAATGAGGATAATCAAACAACGAGATATTTTATTGATTGAAAACTTCTCACCAGTATTCAGCTTCTTAGAGCTGTAGATAATGCGTTTTAGTAAACTTAAAACACCCATTACAACAGCCATGAATACAATGAAAGTTATGAGCGTATGCACCTCAAATGCATAACCCTCAATGTTGAAAAGCTCTTTATTCAAAAAATCTCTCATTTGCTTGTTTTTGTTTTATAAGTCAATTTGTTTTTGCTTATATTGCAATCGTATCGACTTTCAGTGTGTTTTCTTATATGTTACATGTGATTTGATTTTAAAAACATTGAAACACAACTGTCTCCAACTATTAAACGCTTACTGATGCTTATCTGTTTGTTTTGACTTCATTATTATTTAAAAAGTGATAATAGAATAAAAACACCTCGTTTAATTACTGCTCATCCAATTTTCCCTCTGATTTTGCAACAATCATTGACACAGCTGCATCACCAGTTAAATTGATTACAGTTCGACACATATCCAACGGTCTGTCTATGGCGAATATCAGTGCCAATCCTGCCTCGGGAATGCCAGCTTGAGCCAATACAATCACAAGCATTACCATGCCTGCACCCGGAATGGCTGCACTGCCAATGGACGCCAACGTTGCCGTAACAATTATTCCTAATTGTGCGGCAAAAGAGAGGTCTATGCCAAATGCTTGTGCAATGAACACAGCTGCCACTGCTTGATACAAGCTTGTACCATCCATATTGATGGTTGCTCCAATGGGTAATACAAAACTGGACACATTCTCGTGCACCCCTAAGTGTTCCTCTACACGCTCCATTGTTACCGGCAATGTTGCAGCACTCGAACTGGTAGAAAAACCCAGTAATTGAGCAGGCGCAATGCCTTTGATGAAAAAGCTGGGGCTTCGTTTCGTAATCAGCCAAACAGCCAGAATGTAAAGACCAAGCATTATTCCCAATCCCAATAGTACACTGAATGCATACATTCCCAGTGCCACAAACAAATCTCCGCTTGGAGCTTCTGTGACCAATGCAGTCAACAGTGCAAATACTCCAAAGGGTGCAGCCATCATAATGATATCTATCATTTTGAGGATGATGTGGTTGAAGCTATCGAAAAACTTTTTGACAGGCTTTGCCTGCTTTTCTGGAATCAATATCATGCCAATCCCAAAAAAGAGAGAGAAGAAAATAACTTGCAACATATTAGTATTGTCGGTTGCTGCACCGAAGATGTTATCTGGAACAATGTTTTCTAAAGCTTCTAGTGGACCTGTTTCTCGTTGAATTTGTGCATCGGCTTGTTTTTGTGCTGCATCACTAGCATAACGCAATGTTAACTCAATGCGTGTTTCTTCAGCAATATGTTTTCCTGGCGAAATGACATTCACTATGGTGAGTCCCACTGAAACTGCAATAAAAGTGGTCAGTATGTAAAGACTTATTGTTTTTAGTCCAATTGAAGAGAGTTGAGAAATATCTTTCAAATCGGACACCCCTTTGATGAGCGACCCAAGAATGAGGGGTATGGCTATTAGCTTGAGCGAATTGATAAAGATATTGCCAAAAGGTTTAATCCAGTCTTGAACAAAGGCGCTTCCCCAGCTAAATTGTGATAGGGTTAAGCCAAGAGCTACTCCCAGAATCATCCCGATTAATATTTGCCAATACAGTGCTAGTTTTCTCATGTTGTAAGCAGTAAAATATGTTGTTTCAAAAGCATTGCGTTTCTATAAACGCATAGAAAAGAAATCTGCCTGAAAGATAGTTAAAAAAAGAGATGTTTATGTAGAGTAATTGCAAGAATTTCAAATAAAATTTCTTTTATCGTATGCAATTGAGTTGATTGAAACGGAAATTATACCACAATCTAACGTCGTTTTAGGTTCTTCCGTTAAAAAGTTTATCACATTGTATATCTCCGAAAGCACTTCCATCAAGTTTTTCATGTATAAAACAACAACTGATGACCCTTCCAGCAGAAAATTGATACATAAATCAATTGCCGAAGGTCGCTCTGTCTAACATTTTATACCTTCGTAAAAGTAAAAGAGAGTATTCACCCTATTGTTGATGCCTTCATCTACGTACAAAAGCACATCAAGCAAGTTTTTTATACCTAAAACAAATTGAATGAGTCTTCAATACACTATTGGATGATGATTCAACCGTTGAATCATAGATAAATTAACTGTTGAGGGCTAAAACAAC
>DENY01000025.1:12222-15940 GCA_002359825.1 Bacteroidales bacterium UBA2632 | reverse complement strand
TAGTAGTGATTCAACCGTTGGATCGTGGGTCAATAGTGAATTAAATGTTAATTCTACCATTAAATCATATATTAATACCGTATTGACCTCAAATTTAATATGACTGAGGTATCTATTTTAAATTTTTTGTGGTCTCGTAGATGTACAGAGGTATCTTTTATAAGGTAGAGAGGGTTTTGGAGCCACCCGAAGGTATAAATAATTTACTAAAAGGGTGTTTGTTATATTCCAGCGGTATCAATTTTCTCTTGGTACAGGCTTCTTGCTTATGTTTTGGTATAAAATCTGAAGTGAAAGGGCTTTCGGAACTATACAATGTGAGGTTAATTAAAGATTCTGCACTCACACAATGCTCGATATTTTACAGTCTTTTCCAACAAAGACTATTCGTCGAAGTTAAATTCATCCAACTCTAAATTGTCAGTGAATTGCTCCAAATCACGGCGTTCTTTTTTTGTAGGGCGACCAGTTCCACGTTGACGATCAACAAATCCACTCAGCTTGTTCATCTCAAGTATTTCGTATTCTTCAGGAGGAGTCACATTTTCCATAAACTCAGGTACGAGTTTTGCTCCCATCCTCTTTTGAGACAGGTCGAGCACTTTGAAAGAATAGGTAACTGGTGGATTTTTTACTTGTACAATGTCTCCTACGCGAATCATGCGAGAAGATTTCACGCTGTTGTTGTCAATTAAGACTCTTCCTTTTTTGCAAGCTTCTGAAGCAATGGTACGTGTTTTGAAAACTCGCACTGCCCAGAGCCACTTATCAATTCTTACTGCTTCTTCCATTTGTTTATGGCTTTTTATTGTATTGATTCATGGTAATGTGGACACCTGCCAAGCAAAAACTTTTGATTATGTCTATAGCTGCTTCAAACCGTTCGGGAAGTATCTCTTCTTGTTCTGGTTCAAAGGGACTCATCACATAATTGATTTGTGCACCCTTTGGGAAGTCATTGCCAATGCCAAACCTCAAACGGGCATAGTTCTCTGTTCCCAAGATAGATTGAATATGATTGAGACCATTATGACCTGCATCGCCTCCTCGAGCTTTAAGTCGCAAAAGGCTGAATGGCAAAGCCAAGTCATCTACCACTACCAGTAAGTTTTTAATAGGGATATTTTCTTTTTGCAGCCAATATCGCACAGCATTTCCACTCAAGTTCATAAATGTGGATGGCTTGAGCAATATCAAAGATTTATTCTTAACGCGCGTTTCGGCAACAAATCCGTAGCGCTTATCGCTAAAAACAACATTGGACGCTTTTGCTAAAGCGTCCAATATTTTAAATCCTATGTTATGGCGAGTATCTTCGTATTCGGGACCAATATTTCCCAAACCTACAATTAAATATTTCATTTACGCTATAGTCAGGATATTTGTTTATTCACCAATAGGTTGAAATTATGCTTCAGCTTCTTTTGCTGTATTTTCTCCTTCAGCTCCTTCAGCTCCCTCAGCTTCTTCTTCAGCTGCTTCTTCTTCAGCATCCAATGTTGGGTCGGCAGCTACACGAGTTGTTTGAACGCGACAAACTACTGCTTCACCAGGATTCAATATTTCAACATTGTCGAATTTTAGTTCGGCTACTTGAATTGATTTACCCAACTTAAGTTTGGTAACGTCGATATCAAGTGTCTCGGGAAGATTGCTATAAAGAGATTTAGCTTTCAACTTGCGAAGGTCTAATGAGAGTTTACCCCCTGCCTTAACACCCTGAGCTAATCCCATTAGGCGAACAGGTATCTCAACAACAACTGGTACATCTTCGTATACATGCAAGAAGTCCAAGTGGATCACTTGATCTTTCACCGGGTGAAACTGTGCTTCTTTTAGTACAGCTTTCATCTCTGTGTCACCTAATGTTAGGTTTACTACAAATACGTCTGGTGTATAAATTAGTTTTAGGATGTCACCATTCTTCACAGTGAAGTTGATATTCTCGGAATCTTTGCCACCATACACAACGCATGGGATAAGATTGTTACTACGTAAGCTTTTGGCAGCTTTTTTACCGAAATCTGTTCTGATTTCGCCTTTTAATTCAAATGTTTTCATTCTTTTGTTTTTTGTGTTACTCAAAATAAAGTAAATTACTTTGCTTCTTTATTTCCCATCACACGGAGTGGCTCTAAAAAGCGGCGCAAAGGTAACAATTATCTTTTTACTATACAATTAGATGGCACCGATTTCTTTATTCTTAAACGTCAATAAGTTTGACCTTTCTTGTCTATTGTTTTGATGATACTATATTAAACCTTTAATAGATAAGGAGCTTAAACATTTTTAACCCCAAATGCACTCGAAACCACTTTAACATTTTTAATTTTGTATTCTAAATTTAAAACCTAACATTTAAACGAAATACAGTATGAGTCAAGTTGTTGATATCAGAGAATTAAATGAACTGATTGAACAAAAAAGTTCTTTTGTAAATGTCCTTACCAAGGGTATGGACAAGGTGATTGTTGGTCAACATCACTTGGTAGAGTCTCTTCTGATAGCTCTGTTGTCTGATGGGCATATATTGTTGGAGGGGGTTCCCGGATTGGCCAAAACGTTGGCAATTAAATCACTTGCTCAGTTGATTGATGCTAAGTACAGTCGTGTGCAATTTACGCCCGACCTTTTGCCGGCTGACGTTATTGGAACTATGATTTACAGTCAGCGCAACGAGGAGTTTACTGTGAAGCACGGTCCTGTTTTTGCTAATTTTGTATTGGCCGATGAAATAAACCGTGCACCAGCTAAAGTGCAAAGTGCTTTGCTTGAAGCTATGCAAGAGCGTCAGGTGACCATCGGCGAAAGCACATACAAGTTGCCCGTTCCTTTTTTGGTAATGGCAACACAAAACCCCATTGAACAAGAAGGAACCTATCCACTACCAGAAGCACAGGTGGATCGTTTTATGTTGAAGGTGGTAGTAAATTACCCAACAAAAGATGAAGAGAAGAGAATCATAAAACAAAATATTTTTGAGCCTGTATTCATTGATAGACCTGTATTGAAAGCCGAGGAAATACTGGAAGCACGCAAAGTTGTAAGACAAGTCTATATCGATGAGAAAATAGAGCAATATATNNGACATTGTTTTTGCTACTCGTTACCCAGAACAATATAACCTTCCCGACTTTAAAGAGATGATTGACTTTGGAGCTTCTCCCAGGGCATCCATCAATTTGGCTTTGGCTGCACGTTCATATGCTTTTATCAAAAGACGCGGATATGTAGTACCTGAAGACATTCGTGCAGTTTGTCACGACGTGATGCGTCATCGTATTGGGCTTACTTACGAAGCTGAGGCAAACAATATAACATCAGAAGAAATCATAAGCGAAATCTTGAATAAAGTAGAGGTGCCTTAATTTCTGAACTTTAAGTTAGTAGATGAAATTATAATAAGGATAACCCAGCAAGAAGTTGCTAATGTATTATGTATGGAAACAAGTGATCTTTTAAAAAAAGTTCGACGCATTGAGATAAAAACACGAGGTCTGTCACGCAATATTTTTGCTGGCGAGTATCACTCGGCGTTCAAAGGGCGTGGAATGGCTTTTTCTGAAGTACGTGAGTACTCCTACGGAGACGACATGCGCGACATTGACTGGAATGTTACTGCTCGTTATAACAAACCGTTTGTAAAAGTCTTTGAAGAGGAACGCGAGCTCACCGTAATGTTGCTTATTGATGTATCAGAGAGTTTGAGTTTTGGAAC
>DENY01000025.1:3435-12168 GCA_002359825.1 Bacteroidales bacterium UBA2632 | reverse complement strand
TCAGCCATTCAGAACAATGATAAAATTGGAGTTATCTTCTTTTCAGATAAGATTGAAAAGTTTGTGCCACCAAAAAAGGGGCGCAAGCACATTCTTTATATCATTAGAGAGATTTTGAGTTTCAAACCAGAGAACAACAAAACTGATATTAGCATGGCGTTGCGATATCTTACCAATGCTATAAAGAAACGTTGCACTGCCTTCTTGCTGTCCGACTTTATCGATACTTCCGATTATAGACAAGCTTTGAAAATTGCCAATCGTAAACATGACTTGGTCTCCATTCAGGTATATGACCAGTTGAGTACTGAGTTGAAACCTTTGGGCTTGATGAAAGTATACGACCCCGAGGTTGGCGAGGAGAAATGGATTGATACATCCTCCAAAAAAGTGCGTGAAGTTTATCGTAATTGGTGGAACAAACAACAAGCAGACATGAATCTTGCATTCAAACAGAGTGGTGTTGACAGTATCTCAGTTTCGACAGATGAGGACTATGTAAAATATTTGCTCATGCTATTTAAGAAAAGGTGATAATTTGTAGGATAAGGATAAACAAGAAATTTGACACAATAAAATTGAAAAAAAACAGTTATATATTCAACCGCGTTCTCATAAAAACAATCTACATCAGTTTGTTTTTATTTATGAGTCTGATTTCTGTTCAGGCACAGAAGTTCTCTGCGCATGCTACTGTGCAACCTTCTGAAATACTTATAGGTGAACAAGCATTAATCAATCTTCAAGTAATTGCTCCTAAAGACAAAGAGATACTTTTTCCAGTTTACCAAGATTCAATTGTGGGAGGGCTTGAGGTTTTATCGATGGGAAATGCAGATACCACAATAACTGATAATGTAAGAACTATAAATGTGAAGTATTTGGTTACATCTTTCGACTCAACTCTGTACTTCATTCCTTCTATGCCCGTTTCAGATGGAATCGATACAGTTTTTTCGAATTCATTTGGATTGAAAGTTACAGCTCCAGAACTAAAAGATTCTACTTTGGCATATCTTGAGAAAATGAATACGGGGCAAACCGATTCGATTGATTTTGATGCATTGCAACTCAATGATATAAAACCAATTCAAAAGCTCCCGTTTTCATGGAAAGATTTTTTGGGGTTGCTTTGGATTCCACTGATTATTCTTTTGTTGCTCGCCATTGTTGGAACAATTATTTATTTAATAATTAGGAAGAACAAAAAAGGATATTTCTTTACTCCTCCACCTGTATTACCGGCTCATGTGAGGGCTATGAAAAGTCTTGACAAAATAAAAACAGAGAAATTGTGGCAACAAGAAAGACACAAGGAGTTTTACACACAACTTACAGATGTGTTACGTAGATACATTCATGAACGATATGGGGTTAATTCTTTAGAGATGACTTCAGGAGAAATATTAAAGATCATTAGAACTAAAGCAGAAGAAGACTCGATATACGAAAACTTGAAGCAGGTACTTACTGTAGCCGATTTAGTGAAGTTTGCCAAACATAAACCGTTTATCGATGAGAATGATTTAAGCATGATGAATGCATACTTTTTTGTAAATCAAACCAAAGAGGACGAACCATTGCCTGAAAAGTCTGCTGAAGAGTATGACAATGAGACGAAGGATCAAAATGTATCATCTGAAGAGAAAAAATAATTATGGAATTCGCACATCCCTTATATTTGTATTTGTTGCTTCTGCTATTGCCACTAATTGCATGGTATATTGTAAAGCTATCACGTACTCAGGCCTCTTTTAGGTTAGCATCTACTGATGCATTTCGAGAAATGCCACGCACGCTCAAAGTCTATTTAAGACACTTGCCTTTTGTGCTTAGAGTGATTACAATAGCGTTGGTGATAATTGTGTTGGCTCGTCCGCAAGCTATCAATAGTTGGCAAACGACCGAATCTCAAGGAATTGATATAGTATTGGCAGTAGATATATCGGGTTCTATGCTTGCCCAAGACCTTACTCCCGACAGACTGACTGCTGCCATAAAGGTGGCTTCGGAGTTTGTTGCTGACAGACCCAATGATAAGATAGGATTAGTCATCTTTGCGGGCGAAAGTTTTACTCAATGTCCATTGACTACTGACCACAAAGTACTTTTGAACCTACTGAACGAAGTAAAATTCGGTATGATAGAAGATGGAACAGCAATTGGGTTGGGCTTAGCCAACTCAGTGAATAGGCTAAAAGACAGCGACTCTCAATCTAAAGTTGTAATTTTACTAACAGACGGAACGAACAATCGAGGTCAAATTGCACCCTTGACAGCTGCAGATCTAGCACGCTCCTACGGGATTAGAGTTTATACCATTGGGGTAGGAACCCAAGGAATGGCTCCAACACCTGTACAAACACCGTTTGGTGTGAGAATTCAAAATGTTGAAGTGGATATTGATGAGAAAACGCTTACTGAAATTGCTTCCATGACTGGAGGGCAGTATTTTAGAGCAGAAGACAATGAGGGCTTGAGTAATATATATGATGAGATTGACGAAATGGAAAAATATCTGATTAATGTTCAGAATGTAACTCGTAAGCAAGAGTTGTATCTTCCATTTGCTCTGTTGGCTTTAGCGCTTATATTTATAGAGTTAGTGTTACGAAGAACTTGGTTGAGGAGTATACCTTAAGTGAGTGTTGAAATCAAAGTATTTTTAAAAGTATAAAGTTATTATCCTAATGTAAGGATATAGAAAAATAGACTATGTTTCGATTTGCACATCCAGAGTATTTATATTTATTTATTGCATTGCCTTTTGTATTTGCGATATATATCTATTTGAACATAAAAAAACGAAAAGATGTATCTAAAATAGGTACACTTGATTTGGTGAAGCAAATGATGCCAGAGCTTTCATTGAAACGGTCCTATTTGAAATTCTGGATTGTTTTTTCTGCTTTAGTATTAGGAATATTATTAGTTGCAGGTCCACAATTTGGGACAAAAGTAGAGAAAGTCGAAAAGCGAGGCATTGAACTGGTGATTGCAGTAGATGTATCTAACTCTATGATGGCACGTGATGTGAAGCCTGACAGACTGAGTCGAGCAAAACAACTTCTATCCCGTCTTATTGATGCAAGGAAAGATGATAAAGTGGCTTTGATAGTATTTGCAGGTGAAGCTTATGTTCAAATGCCATTGACATCTGACACGCAATCCGCAAAGCTATTCTTGAACTCTATTGATCCAAGTCTTGTTCCTGTACAAGGAACTGTCATAAGCAAGGCCATTGAATTAGGAATTAATTCATTTTCTAGTGATAAGGATGTTGATAAGGCTATGATTTTGTTGACAGATTCTGAAGATCACGAGGGTGATGCCATGCAAATTGCTAAAAGAGCAAGTGATGCTGGTATAATGGTGAATGTTATTGGTATTGGATCTGTGGAAGGAAGTCCTATTCCTGAATCGCAATATAGTAATAACTATAAAACCGATACGGAGGGTAATATTGTTGTTACGAAACTTAATGAACAGATGGCACGTGAAATTGCACAAAACGGAAAAGGCTTGTTTGTTCATGCTGATAATACGAATGCAGCGATGAATGCCTTAGAAGCAGAGTTAGATAAATTGCAGAAAAAAGATATGGAAAGTCTCGCCTACTCGGAATATGATGAGAAATTTCCGATTGTTGCATGGATATTATTAATTGTTTTGATTGTTGAAGTGTGTATCTTTGATAAGAAAAACAGATTGTTTAGAAACGTACGAATATTCAAAAGATGAAAATGAAATTAATTATATTGCTCATTTCGTTACTTTCTGTTTTTTCACTTCCTGCACAAAAAGCAGTGAGGAAGAATATAAAACAGGGAAATAAGTCATATAATGAGCAAAAATACGAAAAAGCAGCTGAAAATTATGAAGAAGCCATTAAGCTTAATCCAAATGCTTTAGAAGCAAACTTTAATTTGGGCAATACGCTGTACAGACAAAATGAGTGGGATAAATCGATAGAACAACAAAATCATTACCTGCTCTTAGAAAAGAATGATAGTCAAAAGGCTTCTTCAAGTTGGCACAATATAGGCAATGCGTTGTTGCATAAAAAAGAACTTCAAAAATCGATGGAGGCCTATAAAATGGCACTTCGTATGAATCCTGAAGATGATGAGACGCGCTATAATTTGGCTGTTGTTCAGAAAATGATCAATGACCAAGAGCAAGAGCAAGAAGACAATCAGCAACAAGAACAAGATAAAGATCAAAAACAAGATAATCAACCTGAGTCTCCCGATCAACAGCAGGACAAAGAGAAAAAGCCTGAAGAGCAAAACGAACCTGAACAAATGTCGCGCGATAATGCCAAACAAATACTTCAAGCTATAGAGCAAGACGAAAAAGAGACACAGAAGCGATTAAACGAAATGAAAGCTGAAGAGCGCAAGCAAAAGGCGGAAGAAAACAGACGGCAAAACAAGGATTGGTAGTTAGTCTCTTAAAATTAAAGTATTATCAATGTAAGTGTGATGTGTAAGCTTATGAGAAACTCAAGAAGATTGATAGAAAGCTAGATAAATTGAAATTACTGGAACAAGATATGATTAATAAAAGCATCAGTTTATATATAAAATTATTTTTACTTCTGTTTCTAATACAAGGAAACTCATTGTTTGCCCAAGAAGTTATTTTTAAAGCTTCAGCTCCAAAAGGTGTAGTAAAGAATGAACAGTTTCGCTTGACTTATACGTTGAACAAAGAAGGAAAAGATATTAGATTGCCATCTGAAATGAATGGATTTGATATTTTATTTGGTCCATCGGTTTCGTCAAGTTATAGCACACAGATAATAAATGGTAAATCTACATCTCAAAGTTCATTTTCTTACACTTATATCTTAGTAGCACCCGAAGAAGGAAGTTTTACTATTGGTCCTGCATCAATAACTGTGGGGGGTAGTAACTATAAATCAAATTCACTACAAATTAATGTTTTGCCTCCTGATAAAGAGGTTGATAAATCTCAATCAGAGCAAAGCCCTTCCAGTTCTGCATCCTCTCCAACAGAAATTAAAAAGAATGATGCCTTTATTCGAACAGTGGTATCCAAAAATCGAATATATGAACAAGAAGGATTTATGGTTACATTCAAACTGTACACCACATTGAATGTTGTTGACTTTGGAAGAATTGAATTCCCTGAGTTTGAAGGTTTCTTAGTTGAAGAACTCGAGGTGCCATCAAATCAACAATTGCAGTTGGAGCACTATGATGGTCGAAACTATTATACTGCAGTTCTGCGCAAGACATTGCTTTTTCCTCAGCGTTCAGGCAAGATGACTATTCCCAGTGGTAAGCTAGAAATGGTGTTTTCNNCCATCGGGCAAACCTTCTAGTTTTAAAGGTGCTGTAGGTTCTTTTACATTTACACCTAGCATCAGCGCACAAAAAATAACAGCAAATGAACCTATAACTGTAAAACTTAAAATTTCAGGAACCGGTAATCAGAAGCTCATTCAGAATCCTGAGATAGAATTCCCTAGTAACTTCGAATTATACGATCCTACTATCAATAATGAATTGACAGCTACCGAAAATGGTTTGAACGGAACTCGAACAATTGAGTATTTAGCTATTCCACGTTATGAAGGAGATTACACAATTCCTCCTATAGAATTCTCATATTTTGATATTAGTAGTGGATCTTATAAAACTGCTAAGTCACCTTCTTATTCGTTGGCTGTTTCCAAGGGAGATCCAAGTAAATCCGTTGCTTCTGGTTATATTAATCAACAACAGGTAAAAGTAGAGCAAGATATTAGATACATTAAGACAGAGAAACCGAAGTTTCTAAAAACAGATAACTTCTTTGTTGGATCTTGGGGGTATTGGTTTTGGTATATAATTCCGTTTGTATTGCTGTGTGTTTTATTTGTTTTATATCGAAAACAAATGAAGCTTAATTCTAATATAGCTCTTGTGCGAAACAGGCGCGCTAACAAAGTTGCTAAGCGCAGACTAAAACTAGCCGAAAGCTATTTAAAGAAACACGATAAAGAGAACTTTTACAACGAAGTGTTGCGTGCATTGTGGGGGTATTTTAGTGATAAACTATCTATTCCCGGAGCCAATCTTATGAAGAGTAATATAGGGGCTGAGCTTTCAGCTTATGGCGTAGATCAAGCCCTTATTCAGCAATTCATGACAATTTTGGATACATGCGAATTTGCACGTTATGCACCTGTAGAGTCAACTGTTGCAATGGACCAACTTTATGAGGAAACCAGTGAGGCTATTGGGAAAATGGAAAACATTTTAAAATCAAAAAATTAATATGATGTTACGTAACTATATATTGCTTTTTATAGCTTTCTTTTTTGTCAATTTCCAAATAGTGAAAGCACAAAATGATGTGGATTCCATATCAAATTCTGATATAACTGAAAGTATGTCTGTTATTGGAGCGAGCGAAGCTGATGTAGCCTATAATAATAAAGACTATGCTGAAAGCATACAATTATATGAAGAACAAATAGCGCAGAACAAACTATCAAATCAAGAATCTTCTCAGCTTTACTATAATTTGGGCAATGCATATTTCAGGAATAATCAGATAGCCAAAGCCATCGTAAATTTTGAGCGAGCCTTGTTGCTTGAACCTGGAGATAGTGATATTAAGCACAACTTGCGTTTTGCAAAAACCAGAATTGAAGATAAAATTGATAGTGCTGATAGTTTTTTCGTAAATCAGTGGATTCGTAGCATTCAAAATCTGTATAGTGCAAACACTTGGGCAACTATCGGTATCGTTCTTTTTATTCTGCTAATCATAGCAATAGGTTCTTATATGATTTCTGTACGATTAACTTTAAGGAAAATCTCATTTTACACAGGAATTATATTACTTTCGTTGGTGATAATCGCAAATGTGTTTGCTTTTAAGCAAAAAAATAAAATTGCAAATAGATCAACTGCCATTGTTATGTCAGCCNNCATCAGTGTCTGTTTACACCTCTCCCGATGTTCATAGTCAAGAGTTATTTCGACTGCATGAAGGAGCTAAAGTTAAGATTAAACGTCAAGAGGATAGATGGATCGAGATTACAATTGCAAACGGCAGTGTAGGTTGGTTGCAGAAGAAGAATGTAGAAACCATATGAATGACTTCATAGACAAACTCCTTCCTTTAGAAAAAAATATTTTTCTGGCTTTAAATGAGCCGATTTCGCCTTTTTGGGACAATGCGATGTGGACCTATACAGGAATTACTACTTGGGTTCCTATGATTTTTCTTATTCTTTACATGGCTTTTCGTAATCAACAATTAAAAGAAGGGTTACTTGTTTTAGGGTCGGTACTACTTGTTTTATTGTTGTCTAATCTATTTTCAGCAATCTTTTTCAAACCAATTTTTCAACGTTATCGTCCATCTCATCATCCCGATTATAAAGATTTAATAAATATATTAAACGATTTTAGAGGAGGGGATTACGGATTTATCTCGGGTCATGCTACAAATAGTTTTGGGATAGCATTTTTTTTCTCCAGATTGTTTAAAAATAGGCTTTTAACTACCTCCATGATTTTGTGGGCGACCTTAAATAGTTATTCTAGAATATACTTAGGCGTTCATTTCATAAGTGATATTGTGGGAGGATTTATCGTAGGCTCACTTATTGGCTTATTAGTGTATGAAGTATATATAAGAATACATGTTCGAAATTATCATATATCTTTTACTGAAAGAAAGGAAAGTATTTATTCTCAGAAACAAGGAACTTATTTAGGTGTTTTTATTATTTCATACATAGTTCTCGTTATTCTGCTTAGTCCATTACTGACCTCTTTTTCTCATTCAATTATACCTGGTTCTTGGTTCTAATTTATTTTATAGCAATCTTGTAAATTCTATTTTAATAATAAATAACTGCTTACTAAATATGAATGCATTAATTGACAAACTATTGCCCTACGAAAGAGACCTGTTTTTTGCTATTAATGGGAGTGAATCTGTCTTTTGGGATAATGCTATGTGGACATATACAGGTCTTCTCACATGGATGCCTATGCTTGTGTTCATTCTTTATATTTCATTTAGAAGTCAAATGCTCAAAGAAGGTCTTCTTGTTTTATGTGCTTTAGCTTTGGTGATACTATTCTCAGATCAACTTTCTTCTTCTGTATTTAAACCATTATTCAAACGCTACCGGCCTACACATCATCCTGACTATAAGCTTCTAGTGGATATTGTAAAAGATTATAGAGGAGGACAATATGGTTTTATATCTGGACACGCAACAAACAGTTTCGGCTTGGCAGTCTTTTTCGCTCTTCTTTTCAAAAATAAGTATGTTACTGCATTCATTATCTTTTGGGCCGCTTTAAATAGTTACTCTAGGATTTATTTAGGAGTTCATTTTATTAGTGATATACTAGCTGGTCTCTTTTTTGGATCTTTTATAGGATTCTTGGTTTATGAATTATATGCTTACGCACGGGTGAGGTTCTTTAAGACTCCTCCCAGTGAAAAAAGAAAAAGTATCTATTCAAAAAGGGACGGGAATATACTGGGAATTGGAATTATTTCGTATATAACTTTAATTATTCTTCTAGGTTTTGTTCTTACCTCTGTATCTCATTCTATTATACCAAAAGCATGGCTCTGATATTTGAGCCTCTAAAATAAATAATTCAACTATATTCAAATTTTATCTCAAAATAATTGGTTAACTCTAATCTTTTCGCTAAGTTTAACGCGCTATAAGCAGTCAAGAGAAAT
>DENY01000025.1:0-3407 GCA_002359825.1 Bacteroidales bacterium UBA2632 | reverse complement strand
TTTGGAAATAGAAACTGTGAGGAATTATTTTGGCGGATACAATTACGATGAAGGAAAGAGTATTGGAGTTCACATGGAGCCTGGTCCTGATGGAGGTATTGTTGTTTTAGACGACACCACCATTTTTGACAAGGCTCTTTCTATTTTAGGACTGGAAGATTATCCCGTTTACAAAGAGCAGTCAGAAACGCCAGCTGAATAAATAGCTTTGTAGATTTAGTGTATTGGTTTGTTCTTATCTTATTCATTATATTCAAAAATTAAGCTTTGAGCTTATTTTGCAAGAGGCACATAAGAGCAAATCAATACATGCCCAAACAGTAAAAACAATTTGAATTTTTTACCGTTTTATTATGCACTTATCTAATTTTTAGGACACTGTTATATATAAAATCCAATTATGAAAGACAAAGAGAAAAACAAAGATAAATTGGTTACAGTAGCGATTCATACTTACCAAAAAGCTCAAATACTGAAAAGCATTCTTGAGTCAGAAGGTATCGAAGCTTATATTCATAATATAAATTTGATCCAACCCATGGTTTCTGCAGGAGTGAGAGTGAGAATTAATGAAGTAGATCTTCCTTTAGCTTTGGATATAATAGAGAATGTTAGCTTTGATGAAATTGACGCTATTGAAGAAGAGGAGAAATCAGAAAAGACGAAAAGAGATGAAATATTAGTTCCTGTAGATTTTTCGGAGTTTACACTTAAAACGTGCGAATTTGCTTTTTGTCTTGCCAAAGAAGTCAATTGCGACATAAAGTTGATGCACGTTTATTTCTCTTCATTTTATCCTACAAGCATACCTTTTGGAGATACTTTTACAGTACAACCCACAGTAGAGGGAATGTATAAAGACATTCACGAAAATGTGGAGCGTCAAATGAAAGAATTAATTAGTAAGTTAAATGTAAAAATATCAGAAGGTGTTATACCTGACATCCATTATTCTTATACACTTCGTGAGGGTTTGCCCGAAGAAGAGATAGTGAGCTATTCTAAAAAAGTACGTCCTCACGCTATTGTAATGGGTACAAGAGGTAGTAATAAGAAAGAACAAGATCTAATTGGCAGTGTTACCGCTGAAGTGATAGAAGGGTGTAAAACACCAATATTCGCAATACCCGAAAACTCATCTTTGCGAACAATATCTGCAATGAAGAATATTGTTTTTCTAACTAATTTTCAAGAACGTGAATTTCTTGCACTTTCAACTCTTATGGAGTTTATTAAAAATTATCCGATAAGAGTTTCTTTTGTTCACGTAGCTAGAAAAGAAGACCGTTGGAACGAGATAAAATTAACAGGATTAAATAATTACTTTAAGGAGCATTATCCCAATATTCAAACAGATTATACTGTTGTGGATGGTAATGAAGGAATACCTGAAGCTTTAGAGAAGTTCGTGAACGCACATACAATTGATATGATTTCATTATCAAGTTCACCTAGAAATATTTNNCACAAGAAGAATGCTATTTCATACTAATACGCCCATGTTGGTTATTAAATCGGCGACGAAATAGAGAAGCAACTTTCAAATAATATATTCAAAAGAGACACAAAAACAGTGATTTTTGATGTCTCTTTTGCTTTTAGAGCTTTAGGGTTTTCAGAAGTTCTTCAGCTTCATTCAATGAGGTCAACTTGCCAACATCTACCATGTAACTATCGTTTGCTACATAAGCATCAATAGAAAAATTGTCACACAAAGAGAGATAAAAATCAATAATTGAAAATTTATCAGGGAAATTATTCATAAGAGATATTGCCTTTGCAGATAAAGCATGAATACCAAAGAATGCTAGTTTATGATGATTTAAAGCATTATATTCAGAAGAACTAATTGTTTTCCCATCTTTCTCGTTAATCCATCCTTTCAGATTGTTTTTGTTATCAAAAAAAAGATATCTAGAAGTCTTTCTCTTATTAACTACTAGTGTTGCCAATGCTTTGTTCTGTATATGTTCGTTGTAAACCTCACAGAGATTTACGTCGGATATAATGTCAGCGTTATGGATGAGCACAGATTCATTATCAAAAAACCACGCTGCCTTTTTAATTGCACCTCCTGTATCAAGTAGTTTGTCTCTTTCGTCTGAAAATTCAATGCGAATATCAAAATAATTTTTCGATTTTATAAAATCGATGATTTGATCGGCAAAGTGATGAATGTTGATGATTATTTCATTGAATCCTTGATCTTTCAACTTTAGAATCACATGTTCTATAACAGGCTTGTCCAATATCGGCACTAAAGCTTTGGGGTTGTCATTAGTAAAAGGTTTCAATCGTGTGCCGAGACCAGCAGCCAGAATCATTGCTTTCATTTCTTACATTTTATTTACAAGATACCAAAACTAGAGAGCTTGTATTTTTCTTTTCTTAAACACTTGCTCTAGATTTTGTTCGCGATGGATAAGTGAAACTTTTACTCCAAACTTCTTAGAGATGTGTTCTGCCACTTTCTGAGATGCATATACAGAGCGGTGTTGACCTCCTGTACAGCCAAATGCCACCATTAGGTTGGTGAAACTTCTATCTATGTATCGTTTAACATGACTGTCTATAAGTTTGTAAATTGACTCTAAATAAATAGTCATTTCACCTTCTTCTTCTAAAAAAGCTATTACAGGTTCATCCAGTCCAGTGACATTGTTGAAACGTTCAAACTTGCCAGGATTATTGATTGCACGACAATCAAAGACATACCCACCACCATTGCCAGAAGGGTCAGATGGAATTCCTTTTTTATAGGCAAAACTCACTACACGAACTTCCAATTCGTCCTTTTGTGTATCGGCAAACTGCTGTAAATTAATCATTTCGTTCATAACCTCACACAAATAAGGATATTCGGGGAAGTCCGATTCCAAAATTTCGCGCAAATTGTTTAAAGCAAAAGGAACACTTTGCAGGAAGTGAGGTTTCTTTTCGAAATAACCCCTAAATCCGTAGGCTCCTAATACTTGTAAGGTCCTGAATAAAACAAAGTGGCGCAATTGCTCTAAGAAGTAATCCTTATCAACAGGGTAGTGCTTGTTGAGTGCGTTTATATATGTATCAATTAGTTCGTAGCGCAAGTCATCAGGAAAGTTTGCTTTTGCTTGCCAAAGAAACGATGCCACATCATAATAAACTGGTCCTTTTCGTCCTCCTTGGAAGTCTATGAAATAGGGCTCTCCATCAACGAGCATAACATTGCGCGATTGGAAGTCACGATAGAGAAAGGTGTTCGTTTTATCTTCCAACAATTTTTGTGCCATCCGCTCAAAATCATTCTCTAGTAAGTCCTCTTGAAACTCCATTCCTGTAGTTTTCAGGAAGCTATATTTAAAGTAGTTCAGATCCCAGTATACAGAACGTTCATTAAATTCAGGTTGGGGATAGCAAATATCAAAGTG
>DENY01000278.1:12017-13071 GCA_002359825.1 Bacteroidales bacterium UBA2632 | reverse complement strand
CGATTCAAAACATTTTCACGACCGTGGATTGCATTTTCATCTGATGAATGTCTCGTCCACGGCCGTGGATTTGATTTCCACCTGATTTATGATGTGTTTTCTATTAAATTGTAATTAGTAGTAAACTATTATTTACAAATTGACACCTAAGCAAATGTCTACATAAAGTGGAGGGTTAGATAAAACTCATAATTGGAATAGAAAACATATTTGTCCCAGCCAAAAGATACCCACGAGAGAGCTCAACATAAAACGTCTAATTTTACATTTGATAAAGTATTGTAGATAGTGAAGCAAAGTAGTTTCCAAGAAAGTGTGTCGAATAAGGATAAATGAAAAAACACTATAGAATCTGGATTCTACAGTGTTTTTGAAATATTATCTCGAAGTTTACTATATATTATAATGAGTCAACTTCGATGAGAGCGAAAGACGGGGCTCAAACCCGCGACCCTCAGCTTGGAAGGCTAATGCTCTATCAACTGAGCTACTTTCGCGAAAAAACTAAATAGTATATTTTTCTTGCAATGCAATGATTTTCAATGCTGCTATTGCACAGTCTTCACCTTTATTGCCATGGGTGCCACCAGCACGGGCTTCGGCTTGCTCTAAGTTGTCTGTAGTGAGCACCCCAAATATAAATGGTGTATCGTATCTCAAGTTGAGATTTGTTACACCTTGTGTTACGCTGTCGCAAACATAATCAAAATGACGCGTATCACCTTGTATAACGCAACCTAAAACGATAATGGCATGAGCCAAGGTTCCTTCAACAAGTACTTTAGCACCATATGTTAGTTCAACGCTACCAGGAACATATTCAACAATAATATCGTCCTCTTTCACACCCGCAGCTATCAGCGTGTCGGTTGCACCTTTAAGAAGGCTTTCGGTTACTGGCGCGTTCCATTCTGAAACTACAATACCAATTATTTTATCTTTTCCCGAAGGTAGGGGAGCGTTCTCTTTACGAGTTTTTTCTAATAGTGTTGACATGTATCTTTAATTCAATAAGAAGTTAATAATTTATTACTTGCTCAGCTTTGCTTGCTCA
>DENY01000278.1:0-11995 GCA_002359825.1 Bacteroidales bacterium UBA2632 | reverse complement strand
ATAAGTCTTCTTAATCATCTCGAAAGTTTCGATGGCTTTGTCATAATTCTTGATATGCATGTAGGCAAGTCCTGCTTTTTTATAATAGATGGGCGACAACATATTGTCATCTGCATCTTTCGCAGCTTTCAGAAAGTTGTTGATAGCTTTATCACTCTTATCCAAATTCATATATACATCGCCAACGGCACCCGTAATGGCAGGAGTGATAAGTTTGTCGCCACCTTTAAATTTATTCAAATATTCAAGAGCTTTTTCGTTTTCACCAAGTCGACTGTACGAAATGCCAGCATAAGCTTTTGCTAAATCCGCCGTTTTTGTTCCACCAAATTTATTCATCACTTCCTCAAATCCGATGTAATCGTTACCGTCGCCGAAAAGGGCAAGAGAGTCTTGCTGGTTTTCGAAATAGCGCTCACCTTTGTATATAGCTGCTTGAGCTTTTTCGTTTTTAGGTTTTAAGTATAAGTTATGATAAGCCAAAACAGCCAATACCACTACTATTACAACTCCTAAGCCAATCATGATGGCATTCTGATTCTTTTCTATGAATTGTTCCGAACTTGATAATGCTTCGTTTATATTATCTAAGTTAGTTTCAGTACCTGTTTCTCTCTGTTTCTTTGACATTATATTTAAAATAAAAAAGTTTTTAAATTGGAGATGCAAAAGTAACAGTTTTAAGCTGATAAATAAAATATAATGGCTGATTTTTTTTAAGTTATTTGTATGCCATTAATCTTTTCCTTAAGTTTGTAGTCTAATCCATTACGAAAGACGTGTTTTTAATCACAAAGAATAGATACAAATGAAAAGAATTTTATTCATATTAAGTATTGTATTCACCTTTTATGGTGTAAATGCACAAACTCAACAAAAGGAAAATGTTTTTTCTAGTGTTCCTGAGGTTAATGGAAAAGTTGTATTCCAACAATTTATACACACTGAAGGGTTAAACGAAGATCAAAGTTATGCATTACTCTATAAGTGGGGAAAAGATAACTATGCTGGCAATCCACTTCTATCTGGGATTAGGTTTACTGAAAAAGAAAAGAGTCTGACAGTTAGCTCAAAAGTTGAATTGTTATTGCCAGAAAATAGTGATGGAGTGAGACAGAAAATGATGATGAATTATCGTTTCGATGCCAATATCACAAATGCAGGATGTGTATTGGTGGTGCGTGATGTTACTTACCAAAGCGCTCAAGGAAAAGGGAGTAGTTTTTTTCCTAAATTATTCGCTGCTGAAGATATGATCACAGATAGTGCTGTAAGTTCAACTTCTAACGAACAAGAATTCAGAAATAATTTGCGCAAGAGTACATTGTTCTTTTTGAATGAACTATATAATGATTTAAAAAAAGAACTTACAGTCTCAAATTAGTATTGAGACAACTAAGTAGTTACGAAATTTCAGGTTTTAAATTGTGTATATCAATTTTATTTATCAATATATTTGGTAGATAAAAAATATATGGCTAATTTTGCGCCCTGATTTCGTGGAAAGAGTAGAATAAGAACGAAATAATAATATAACAATAGTAGAGCCATGGCCAAAATTTGTCAGATAACAGGAAAAAAAGCAATGGTTGGAAATAACGTTTCACATTCAAATGCAAAAACGAAACGGAAATTCAACGTAAATTTATTCAAGAGAAAATTATATTGGGTAGAAGAAGAGTGCTGGATAAGTCTTAATGTATCAGCAGCTGGTCTTCGCACCATTAATAAAATAGGATTAGATGCAGCTCTTAAGAAAGCAGCAACTAAAGGATATCTTAATGCTTAAACGATAGGAGCACATTAATTATGGGAAAAAAAGCAAAAGGCAATAGAGTGCAAGTAATCTTAGAGTGCACAGAGCATAAAGAAAGTGGAATGCCCGGAACGTCGCGATATATCACGACGAAAAACCGCAAGAACACCACTCAGCGCATGGAATTGAAGAAATACAATCCAGTGTTGAAGAAAATGACATTACATAAAGAAATCAAGTAAAAAAGATAAACCATGGCAAAAAGAGCAGTCGCAGGTTTTCGCGATAGAACAACAACATCAGGACGTAGTCACACAAAAGTGATTAAAATGGTAAAATCAGATACTGGTTCTTACTCATTCCAAGAAGAAATGATACCCAATGAACTTGTTCAAGATTATTTTAAAAAATAATCAGGGTTAATAATATATAAAAACATCCTTGCATGCTTATGCAGGGATTTTTTTTGTCTTCTATTTTGTAGCTTTGTGTATCCGACGACTTTGCGTTTTGTTAATGCAGACAAAGTGCACATTAAGTCGTGAATTGTTTAATATGTTATTGAAAATTGGTTAGTTATGGCACTATTTAATATTTTCTCGAAAGGTAAGAAAGAGACATTAGACAAAGGTCTTGAAAAGACTAAAGATAATATATTCTCAAAACTAACACGTGCTGTCGCCGGAAAATCTCAGGTGGACGAACACGTATTGGATGAATTAGAGGAAGTTCTGATTTCGTCGGATGTTGGCGTGGAGACGACAATAAAGATTATTGATCGCATCGAAGAACGTGTCGCGCGAGATAAGTATTTAAATACAGACGAACTAACTAAGATATTGCGTGAAGAAATTGCTGCTTTGCTGACAGACAATAATACTACAGATATTGATGATTTCTCCATTCCGCAAGATAAAAAACCTTATGTAATTATGGTGGTAGGTGTCAATGGAGTTGGTAAAACAACAACCATTGGAAAACTTGCCTATCAATTTAAGAAAAAAGGACTTTCTGTATATTTAGGAGCAGCCGATACTTTTAGGGCGGCGGCAGTAGAGCAAATCCTCATTTGGGGAGAACGTGTAGGAGTTCCTGTAATACATCAAAAAATGGGTTCAGATCCTGCATCTGTTGCTTTTGATACTATTAGTTCAGCCAAAGCCAAAAAAGCAGATGTTGTTATAATCGACACTGCTGGAAGACTTCACAACAAAGTGAGTCTTATGAATGAGCTCACCAAAATTAAAAATGTAATGAGCAAGGTCATCCCCGATACACCCGATGAGGTTTTGTTGGTACTTGATGGATCTACTGGTCAAAATGCATTTGAACAAGCCAAGCATTTTACTGCGGCTACTGAAGTAACAGCCATGGCAATAACCAAACTGGATGGTACTGCAAAAGGTGGAGTGGTGANNAAGGGGGCATTGCGGTCGCTATTCAGTCAGAACTTGGAATTCCTGTAAAATATATTGGTCTTGGCGAGGGGATTGAAGACCTACAAGTGTTCCGTCGTGAGGAGTTTGTAAACTCACTGTTTGGAGAATAGAGTAAGAATAAAAGAAGAGAAGGACAAAGATATCGAATGGTAAAAAATAGAATAGATGTTGTAACGCTGGGTTGCTCAAAGAATTTAGTAGATTCAGAGATGTTGATGCGCCAACTATTGTCAAATGGTTACACTATCGAACATGACTCCGATAATCCTCAAGGTGAAATTGCAGTTATCAATACATGTGGATTTATTGGTGATGCAAAAGAAGAGTCCATTAATATGATTCTGTCATTTGCCGAGCAAAAGAAAATGAAAAAGCTAAAGAAGCTTTTTGTAATGGGTTGCTTGTCGGAGCGATATATGGAAGAGTTGCAACAAGAGATACCTGAAGTAGATAAATTCTATGGTAAGTTTGCTTGGAAAAACCTTATTTCGGATTTAGGTAAATCGTACAATCAAGAACTTTCGTTGGAAAGAATGCTCTCTACACCATCGCATTATGCTTATATTAAAATATCGGAAGGTTGCGATCGCACCTGCTCTTACTGCTCTATTCCACTAATAACAGGAAAATATGCATCGCGCCCAATTGAAGAGATAGAAGAAGAGGTGCGCAATCTTGTGAAAAGCGGAGTGAAAGAATTTCAGTTCATTGCGCAAGATTTGACTTATTACGGTTTAGACATCTATAAGGAGATGAAAATTGCCGAATTGGTTAAGCGTGTATCTGATATTCCTGGTGTAGAATGGATTCGATTACATTACGCCTATCCAGCTCATTTCCCAATGGATTTGTTACCCGTTATTCGGGATTGCGACAATGTGTGCAAATATCTTGATATTGCTTTACAGCACATCAGCGATAGTATGCTCAAGAAGATGCGTCGGAATATTACCAAAGAAGCAACTATTAATCTCATAGATAGAATTAGAACAGAAGTTCCTGGTATTCATTTGCGAACAACACTTATGGTGGGTCATCCTGGAGAAACGGAAGAGGATTTTAATGAATTGCTCGATTTCGTAAACGACATGAAGTTTGAAAGAATGGGTGCATTCCCTTATTCTCATGAAGAGGATACTTATTGTGACAAGAACTATACTGATGATATTGCTCCCGAGGTGAAAGAAGAAAGACTGAGCAAGTTGATGGAAGTGCAAGAGATCATTGCATTAACGGTAAATGAATCGAAGATTGGTGAAACCCTAAAAGTAATAATAGATAGTGAAACTCCCGATTATTATATTGGTAGAACAGAGTTTGACTCTCCCGATGTGGATGGCGAAGTACTTATCGACAAAGATGAACCGTTGACAATAGGTTCGTTTTACAATGTGAAGATAACTTCTGCAATGCCGTTCGATTTGATGGGAACTGTGATATAGTAATACATAGGAAAACTGAAAATATAAAATCATGACAAACAAAGAACTTGTTGCTGAACTTTCTGAACAATTAGGATGGACTCAAGTAAAAGTTTCTGAAGTTTTAGCACAAACCGTTGAACAACTCAATTCTAAGTTGGCAGAGAATGCAACGATAACGATTCCCAACTTTGGCGTGTTTCAAACTCGTAAGAGGGCAGAGCGTATCTCTGTAATTCCACTAACGCAAGAACGATTACTTGTTCCCCCAAAAATCTCCGTTAACTTCAAACCGGCAACAGTTCTCAAAGAGAAGTATAAATAGTGCGATGCCATGAGTATTAAATTAAACATGCAAGACATTGTAGACCTGTTAGTTGCTAATAATGATATTAGTAAGGAGGAGTCCGAGAAGTTTATAGTTGAATTTATCAAAGCAATTGAAAAAGGACTATCAACAGACGGGTTAGTTAAAGTCAAAGATTTTGGAACCTTCAAGTTAACACAAATACAAGAGCGCGAAAGTATAGATGTGAATACTCAAGAGAAGATTGTAATTCCTTCACATCGGCGTGTAAGCTTTGTTCCTGCACCAAATCTGAAGGGATTAGTAAATAAACCCTTTGCACATTTTGAAACTACACCTCTTAACGATGGCATCTTTTTAGAAGGTCTTTCTCAAGACGATGGCTCTGATATAAACGATGATGATTTGGGAGCTGAAGAAGAAGAGCCAACATCAACAGTTCCAAAGGAAGACATTGTTGAGAAAGTAAATCCTATAGAAACCGTTGAGGATAAAGGTAAATCAGCAGAGGTTGTAGCAGATGAAGTTGTTTTGCCTCCTGTAACACCTATTATAGATAATAATATAATTGATTCTGTTCCTAAAATCAATTTAGGAATTGACGATGAAAAGGATCCCTCAAAAGGAAAGATTACAGATAACCCATCAAACAATACTAAATCTAAGAAGCCAAAATCGAGAGGAATGCTAAGACGTTATATTCTGAGGTGGGATGTTGCCATTACTCTATTCATGATAGTAGGTGTAGGTGTTGCTTATCACTATTATTTTGCAAAGAGCAAACCCTCTAAACAAGGAGTAGAAGATAGTATTATTCCAAAACCTATAAACAGTATATCTTCTAATCGTGCTGAAAATAAGTCCAGCCAATCATCAGNNCATCAGCAGTTATCGACTCTGTGAAAAGGAGTGAAAGTATGAGACTTGAACCTGTCAAAACTGTAAAGATGTCTCCTGGTAGAACGCTACGTCTTATTGCTTTAGACAAATTCGGGAATCGGGAATTTTGGATTTATATATACCTGAAAAACAAAGATAAAATAGAGAATCCTAATGTTATACCCATTGGATTGATATTAAATCTTCCGAACGAAGACGAATTTGATATGAATGCCAATAATCCTGATGATGTTTCAAAAGCTAAGAAACTAGGAGATCAGGTTATGAAAGGGTTCTGAAGACTAATTCTAACATGTTCTAATGTAGAAAATTCATTTTCCACAATACAACTTTTGCTTAACTGGTTAACTATACAGTAGAGTGAATAGAAAAGATTTTGCAGTTTTTGAAAATTGGGAAAATAACAAACTAATCTTTAAGATACAATATCCTTCTTGCTACTCAAAATTAAAAAGCAGCACATTTAACTATTGTAAGGATGAAAATGAAAGTGTTTTTTTGATAAACTAGACAAAATTACTGTTCCCCTCTTTGTTATGTTTCATTCTGATAATAGTTTGATTCAAAGCTCGTTTCTCTCTGAATCTAGCCTCTTTTCTTGAGTTAATTATTGGGATATTTATTTCAATAATCTTAATAAGTGTCCAAAACACGTCTAAAAGTGTAAAGGCTTTATAATAAGTGTGATTTTGGCACTTAATAAAAAGAAAACTTCTATAAAACTTTAAATAGTCTTTTTATTTATAACTATCTTCGTTCCGGTTTTTAGTATTGTCTTTTAAACTCGAAGACTACAAAAACAGTTTATTAATTAAATCATATAAACAGAATGAAGAGAAAAAAATCTTTTAAGTTGAGAAGCTTTTTTACACTTTTAGTGAGTGTGTTGGCTTTTAGTTTATCTGCTCAGAATATAACAGTAACGGGAACTGTTACAGATAATTCTGGAGAAACTATTATTGGAGCAACAGTAATTGAGCAAGGTAGAACGGGACATGGAACCGTAACCGATGTGGATGGTAATTATTCTTTAAGTGACATATCTCCAACTGGTAGTTTGGAGTTTAGTTACGTAGGAATGAAAACCAAAGTTATAGAAGTTAATGGCCGAACAAAAATTGATCTTGTAATGTCTGATGACACAGAGGTACTGGATGAAGTTGTTGTTGTAGGTTTTGGAACTCAGAAAAAAGTGAATCTGACTGGTGCAGTATCTACATTAAGTGCAGAGGAAATAACAGCCCGTCCCGTGAACTCAGTAGTAGATGCATTACAGGGTACAGTTCCAGGTATGAACTTCTCTGTAGGATCGCAAGGGGGAGCATTAAACTCCGATAAGTCTATTAACATTCGAGGAACAGGTACTATTGGTGCAGGTTCATCAGTAAATCCTTTAGTCTTAATCGATGGGATGGAAGGTGATATGAATGCACTAAACCCACAGGATATCGAGAATATCTCTATTCTTAAGGATGCTTCAGCTTCATCAATCTATGGCTCTCGTGCTGCTGGTGGTGTAATCTTGATTACAACAAAAGCTGGGAAAGCAGGAAAAGCAGTTATTAATTACAACAATAGCTTCCGCTTTAACTCGCCTTTGAATATGCCCGAAAAAATGGACTCATATACTTGGGCTAAATATATGAATGAGGCAAGTATTAACTCTGGTAACGGTGTATGGTTTAACGATGCAAAGTTGGATCAAATTAAGCAAGCACAACATGACCCAACTATGAATACGATGTTTGCTAATAACAACAACCGTTGGGAAGTTTGGGATAATGTTGAAATTTTGCCAATTGGTAATACAGACTGGTTTAAAGAACACTTTGGCAACAGTTTCTCTCACGAACACAATTTTAGTGTAAATGGTGGAAATGAAGCTGTAAGATATTATTTCTCAACAAACTATTTGTCGCAAGAAGGAATTCTTCGTCATGGTGATGAAAGTAAAGAGCGTTACGGAGTAACAGGAAAAATCAATGCTCAACTTACCGATTGGTTAAAGATGAGCTACAATGCTCGTTTTACTCGCACAGACTTTGAAAATCCTTCTTTCATCGCCACTGATGGTGGTCTGTTCTATCATAATAATGCTCGTTACTGGCCTATCGTTCCAGTAGTTGATCCTAATGGTCACTATGTGCCAGAGTCATTCGTAGAAGAGTTGAGAAATGGTGGTAGATATAACACACAATCAGATATCAATTCACAGCAATTAAGCTTCCAACTTACCCCAACAGAGGGATGGATAATTAATGCAGAATTGAACTACCGTATTATTAATAATAATGACCATACTGATTATTTAACTACTTATGGATACGATGTAGACAATAATCCTTATGTTACTAATAACTCTACATCTTCTGTAAAAGAGTATAATTTCAAAAGTAACTACTACAATCCTAACATTTCCACAGAATATAGTCATTCATTTGGCAATCATAATATGAAGGTTATGGGTGGTTTCCAAAGTGAATGGTTGCGCTCTCGTGATATGACAGCAGTCCGTGATGGTGTTCTTTCAGGTCTTCCTACATTGGATACAACTAGTAGGAATGCACGTGTTGTAGGAGCATACAATAAATGGACTACTGCTGGTTTCTTCGGTCGTGTAAACTATGACTATTTAAGCCGTTATTTATTTGAAGCCAATCTTCGTTATGATGGGTCTTCACGTTTCTTACGCGACAACCGGTGGAATTTGTTCCCTTCTTTCTCAGCAGGATGGAACGTTGCTTATGAAGATTTCTGGGAAGAGCTTTCATCAACAATAAACACTTTCAAGCTTCGAGCTTCATGGGGTGAACTTGGTAACCAAAATACAGAAAATTTGTATCCATTCTACTCTACTATTGACTACAAACCTACTAACAGTAATTGGTTAGTAAATGGACAGAAGCCAAACACGGCAGGTCAACCTGCACTGGTATCTTCACTACTTACTTGGGAGAAAAGTCGTACATGGGAAGTTGGTTTAGATTGGGGTGCATTGAACAACCGTTTGACAGGTTCGTTTGGGTATTTCCAAGGTTCAACATACGATATGGTTGGTCCAGCACAAGAATTACCAGATGTATTAGGTGCTAAGGAGCCAAGAATCAACAATTTGGATATGACTTCAAAGGGTTGGGACTTACAGGTTGGTTGGAGAGATATAGTTAGCGATTTTAGCTATGGTGCTACTCTTGTTTTAAGTGATAATATAGTTGTTATCGATAAATATCCAAACCCTTCTAAAAACTTATCCGCTACTTATTATGAGGGAGCCAGATTAGGGGATATTTGGGGTTATACAACTGTAGGTATTGCAAACAGTGATAGCGAAATGAATAATCACCTTGCGAGTGCAGACCAAAGCGCTTTGGGTAGCAACTGGATGGCCGGTGATATCATGTATAAAGATTTGAATGGCGATGGAGAGGTAAACTCAGGTGAAAATACAGTCGACAAACCTGGAGACCGTAGCATCATTGGTAACAGTACTCCTCGTTATAATTTAGGTTTAAATTTACATGCTGCTTGGAAAGGATTCGATTTGAAAGTATTCTTCCAAGGTACTTTAAAGCGCGATTATGCAGTTAATCCAAATGATGGTATTTTCTGGGGTGCAAATATAAACAAGTGGCAGGCTACAGGTTTTACTGAACATTTAGATTATTGGACACCTGAAAATACAGGTGGATACTATCCACGTTTGGCATGGGATAGTTCAAGAAATCAAGCAATACAAACACGCTATTTGCAAAATGCAGCATACTTACGTTTAAAGAATGTGACATTGGGTTATACTTTGCCACAAAATATAACAGATAAGTTTTCTCTGCAGAACATGCGTCTTTTTGTTTCAGGTGAGAACTTGTTCACTATCACAAACTTTACAAACTTAGCTGACCCAGAGTTAATTGATGCAGGTGGGTGGGGATTTGGTAAAACTTATCCATTGTCTAAAACTATCTCTTTAGGTTTAAGTGTAACTTTATAAATATAAAATTATGAAATTAAAATATTTAAGTACCCTTTTATTAGGAGTTCTATTAATAAGCTTTACTGCTTGTGATGATTTATTAGATGTAAAGCCTGAAAGCTCTATTACGCCAGGAGCATACTTCACAGCTGAAGCTGATCTATCAGCTTACTCAATAAATCTATATAACTTCAATTCTATTGCTTTAGGAACTCATGGCATTAGTACTTTTGGTTTAGACAATAATACTGATAATCAAGCACAAGTGAGATATTCCTCTCGTTGGGTTCCTAGTGAGTGGAAGGTCGGAACCTCTACTAATGATGATGAGAGAGATACTCCATGGAATTTTTTCCAAATTCGTGATTGTAATTACTTTTTCCAACAAGTGCTTCCAAAGTATGAAGCGGGTACTATACCTGGAAATGAGAATAATATTCGTCACGNNTATGCTTATTTTCAAAAACTGCAAACAATTGGTGATACTCCAATTATTATGGAAGCTTTACCTGACCAATCGGATGTGTTGATTGAAGCATCAAAACGTAATCCTCGTCACGAGGTAGCTCGCTTTATTTTGTCAGATTTAGACAAAGCGATTGATTTCTTGTTGATTGATGGTCCAGGTGGTAAAAACCGCATCTCAAAAGATGTTGCTTACTTGCTTCGTTCACGTGTGGCCTTGTTTGAAGGCACATGGTTGAAACATCATAAGGGAACTGCTTTTGTTCCTGGTGGTCCAGGTTGGCCAGGTAATACTGCCGATTTAGGTAATTTCAACATAGATGCCGAGATTGACTTCTTTCTAACAGAAGCTATGAAATCTGCTAAAATATTAGGAGACAAATTAGTTGGCAACCTTGTTGAGAATACTGATGCACCAGAAGGTATGAACAGTTCTTTTGCTAGTTTGAACCCATATTATACTATGTTTGCTGATGAAAATATGGACAAGTATAGCGAAGTCTTAATGTGGCGCGAATACAATCAAGCTTTAGGTGTTACGCATAACATTCAATTGCAATTGCAAGATAATGGTGGTGGAAGTGGATGGACACGTGGTTTGGTTAATTCATTCTTAATGCGTAATGGTTTACCAATTTATGCAGGGAGTTCTAACTATAATAAAGATTGGGAAAAACAAGGCATTGGAGCAACCTTACAAAACCGTGACTCTCGTATTCAAATCTTCACAAAGAAAGATGGAGATATTGAGAACTATAACGAAAATGGCACTACCAATATTTTTGATCCAACATGGATTGTAAAAGGAAATGAAGAAACTCGTATGGTAACTGGTTTTGCTATTAAGAAAGGAAAACACTATGATAGCAATATGCAAACTCTTCACGAAAGAGGTACAACAGGAAGTATTACTTTCCGTGGAACGGAAGCTTTGTTGAACTATATGGAAGCATCTTACGAAAAGAATGGTAATATCGACAATACAGCTAATGGTTATTGGCGGGCTTTACGTCGTCGTGCCAAAATAAATGAAGATTATTCAATTACAATTGCCGCTACTGATATGACAAAAGAAGCAGAAGGTGACTTTGGAGCCTACTCTCACGGTAAACTAGTGGATGCTACATTGTATAACATTCGTCGTGAACGTCGCAATGAGCTCATTGGCGAGGGTGCTCGTTGGGCTGATTTGAAACGCTGGAGAGCTTTAGATCAAGTGAAAAACTATCAAATCGAAGGTATGCGTTACTGGGGTTCTATTTATGAAGGTAACCTAAAGGGGGGTGATGGCAAAGACTTAGTTAAAGTTGATGTTGAAGGTGGTACAGGAAACATGTCCAGCGAAAGCATAAGTGGTGTGTATATTCGCCCTTATCAGATTTCTAAGATGAACAACTCTGTATTCAATGGTTATAACTTCATCGCAGCTCACTATTTGAACCCACTGCCTCAAAGTGCTTTTAGACAGACTGCAAGTGGCAATCAAACAGACTTAGAAACATCTGTTGTTTATCAAAACCCGGGATGGCCAAAGGTTGGTGGTCAAGGGGCTCAATAAATAACAAATTACATAAAATTAAAAAACCGTCTTCATTGCGAAGACGGTTTTTTTGTGTCTTTAAAATAAACATACTTACGATCGTTTGCACCCTCTTCGAATCTTCTTCTATTTAACCTGCATAAAAATGAGTTCATCAGTTCATCTCTTTATAATTAAAGAGCTACTATGAGAAATAT
>DENY01000183.1 GCA_002359825.1 Bacteroidales bacterium UBA2632 | reverse complement strand
AATTTGATAGTTTCAAAAAAATAGTCGCAAAAATGATGATAAAACTCCTTTTCTAATTTAATTATTTCTTTTTCTGTTTTGTCCAGAAAAGATTTAGACATATTGCGCCTCACCAATTTTCTTCTATATCGTGCAATATGATAAACCAAAATGAAAAGTATATCAGCGAAAATATACAATGCCTTTAGCGGTAAAAGGGCATGCAATTTCAACAGTCCATATATAAGATGATAACCTACAGGTTTTTTATGCATTTTGAGTTATCGTAAAATGTGCTTCCATTGTCATTGATTCAGTGTCGAGCTCGCCAATTGTGATATCCACAATTTCGTTTACGAGAGCATCGTTGTAGTGAGAGGCCACTTTCACATAATTCTCAGTGAATCCAACCATCGTGTTGCCAAGCTTAGCGCTTTCAAACAGTACTTTCTGTACGGCGCCTTGGTTTTGAAGATAAAACTCTTGCAACTTTTGCTCCGAAATATCCAACAAAGCTTTACTACGTTGGTGTTTTACTTGGGGGTCAACAGGATTGTCCATTTCCAATGCTTTAGTCCCAGCTCGCTCTGAATAGGTGAATACGTGCAATTGAGAAATCGGTAAAGAGGCTATAAAATGCTGAGCATTTGCAAAAAACTTATCTGTTTCACCACGAACACCCACAATTACATCCACGCCTATAAAAGCATGGGGTAAAAGTTCTTTTATTTTCTCTATTTTATGAGCAAACAAAGCTGTATCATATTTTCGGCGCATCAACTTGAGCACTTCATCGTTTCCAGATTGCAATGGAATATGAAAATGAGGCATAAATCGTTTTGACTTGGCTACAAATTCAATAATTTCATCAGTCAACAAATTGGGTTCGATAGAAGAGATCCTATACCGTTCTATTCCCTCTACTTCATCTAAAGCTTTAACTAAATCGAAAAAACTCTCTTTGGTCGATTTTCCAAAGTCTCCGATATTCACGCCAGTGAGCACAATCTCTTTGCCACCATTCTCCGCCACTTCTTGTGCTTGTGCTACCAAACTGCTAATAGTACCGTTTCGGCTACGTCCACGAGCAAAAGGAATGGTGCAATAAGTGCAATAATAGTCGCACCCATCTTGCACTTTCAAAAAGTGACGAGTGCGATCGTCGGCGGAGCAAGATGGAGTAAAAGCTCTAATTTGATTGGTTTTCGTAACGAATACCTCACCTTTATCTGTCTTATCAATATGATTTGTTTTCTTAAAATCATTTATATAACTCAATACATCCATTTTTTGGTCGGACCCCAATACCATATCAACCCCCTCGATTGAAGCTATTTCGGTGGGCTTTAACTGTGCATAACAACCTGTTACGAGAACAATTGCGTCGGGATGTTGTTTTATCATTTTGCGAATAGCTTGGCGACATTTTTTATCGGCAAGCTCCGTTACAGAACAAGTGTTGATAACACAAATATCTGCTTGTTGCCCTTTTTGAGCTTTAGCAATTCCGGCTTGAGCCAATTGTTTGCCAATAGTAGATGTTTCCGCAAAATTTAGTTTGCAGCCTAATGTATAATAAACGGCAGTTTTATGTTCGAATATAGTAGTATCTATCATAGTGTTTTTGTAGAAGAAAAATGTAAGTGTCAATNNGGAAATGACACAAATAATGACAAATTTACGATAAATATGGAATCTAAAGGTTGTCTTACTTTGTTATTAAAATATTATATGCTATTTTTACACAAAATAGGAGTAACTACACACACAATCTTAATATGATCGATACAAACTTTATACAACTGTACGAGAAAAGCTTCAGAGAAAACTGGGACTTACCTGCTTTTACTGATTTAAGCGAATCTACTACAGTAACATATGGAGATTTTGCTCAATTAATTGCTCAACTACACCTTCTGTTTGAGGAGATGGGCATCAACAAAAAAGACAAGATTGCCCTGATTGGAAGAAACCACACTTCATGGGCGAGTATATTCATGGCTACTATCACACATGGTGCAGTGATTGTTCCGATTTTAAACGACTTTCACCCCGAAAGTATGGAGAATATTATCTTGCATTCAGATGCAAAAATTATTTTCATTGACCAAGCAAGTCAGAAAAACCTGAATATAAATAGATTCACGCAACCCATTATCTCCATTCCCGATTTGGAAATGATAAAAGGTCACACTTCACAAACCGATAATCTGAAAACGAATATTGAAGAAAGATTTTCTCTAAAATATCCTAATGGGTTTGAACATTCAGATATCAAATATACGAAAATTCTCAACGATAGCGTAATATGTCTCAACTACACATCAGGGACCACAGGTTTCAGTAAAGGAGTAATGCTAACTGCCAACAACTATGCAGGAAATGTGGTGTTTGCAGAAAGTCTTAACCTTTTGTTGAGAGGTGAAAGTATTGTAGCTTTACTCCCGATGGCACATACCTATGGTTGTGCGTTCGATTTCTTATACGCCCTTTCGGCAGGTGTTCACATTCATCTCGTGGGCAAGAACTTTAGCTCCACAACACTTCTTGATGCTTTTCAAAAGGTGAAACCAAAACTGATAATCACCGTACCGCTTATTTTAGAGAAGATATATCAGAAAAAGATACTCCCCATTATCAACAAACAAATTGTTAAGTCAATACTCAGTGTTCCGTTACTCAAAAGAGTAGTCTATGCGAGAATCAGGAAAACACTTTTTGCTTCCCTTGGAGGAAACTTCAGAGAAGTTATTGTGGGAGGAGCTGCTATGAGTAAAGAAGCTGAAGATTTTTTTTGTAAAATAAAACTACCATTCACTGTTGGTTATGGCATGACTGAGTGTGCACCACTTATATCATACGACAGTCATCGCGACTTTGTTCCTACATCGTGTGGTAGAGTGTTGGAAGGAATTATGGAGGCAAGAGTAGATTCTGTGGAGCCAAACAGAGAACCTGGCGAAATTCAAGTGAGAGGCGAAAATGTGATGAGGGGATATTATAAAAACCCGCAAGCTACTTCCGCCGCTTTCACCGAAGATGGTTGGTTGCGAACAGGTGATTTGGGTTTGATAGATCACAAAAAACGTATATATATCAAAGGACGCATCAAAACATTGATTTTGGGTGCGAATGGCCAAAACATTTATCCCGAAGAAATTGAAACACGCCTCAACAATATGCCTTATGTGGCCGATAGTTTAATTATCAAACGAAAAAATAGATTGGTAGGACTCGTTTATCCCGATTATCACGAAATGGAGGAGACAGGTCTTACTTTGGAGCAGCTTGAAAGCATCATGAACAGCAACCGACTTGAAGTGAATAAAAAGTTAGCGATGTATGAACAAATAGGATACATCGAAATTCGAAAAGAAGAGTTTGAGATAACTCCGAAAAAAAGTATAAAGCGGTATTTGTATGTGGAGGAAAACGGGAATAACTAAGCATAAAGATTTAAAGCATTATACTATGAGTAGTAAGCAATGACGTGAGCAATCAGTATATCTCAGAAATATTATGAAAATGTTTATAACTCTGTAAAGCGACGAGTGATACAAAAAAACGATAATGTTAGATTAACTTCATTGTGACAATGGTTAGATTGTAAAACAATCATATAATCTGTTTTGAAGATTCCTTTAAACAGCTTATTTATACATATTTGACTTTTTCTTAGACTTTCTCCACCCTAATATTTGACAAATCAATTTATAAGCCTTATATTTACTCAAAGTTTATAATCAATAAAATATAAAGAATTATGAAGAAAAGAATTATTCAATTATCTACATTAGCAATAGCAGGTTTTTTAATGATATCTTGCGTGCAACCAGAAAGTGAAACGACAGAGAAGGCTCCTTCCGCTGAAACTGAAGTGGAGGGTGTAGATTTAAATTTAGAATACCGCGATTTTGGAAACGAACCATTTGTTTTTAATATTGAAGACTATACAAGACAAAATGATACTTACCGCACAGTATTGTGGACAGGCGAATATATGCAACTAACGGTAATGAGCTTGCTCCCTGGCGAAGATATTGGCTTGGAAATACATGATGATCATGACCAATTTATCAGAGTTGAAGCGGGCGAAGGGATTGTAAAAATGGGTGATACTAAAGATGATTTATCATTCCAACAAAGAGTAGAAGATGATTTTGCAATTATGATTCCAGCCGGAAAGTGGCACAACGTAGAAAACGATACAGATAAGCCTTTAAAAATATACTCTATATATGCACCTAGGGAACACAATCCTAACACAGTGCACAAAAACAAAGAGGAAGCAATGGCTGACGAGCACGATCATTAGTTCAGTAAATACTAATTAAGAAAAGTAGAAAAGGATGTTTCATTATATGAGACATCCTTTCTTTTTATATATTATAGTTTAGAGGTAAAGATGAATAGAATCTGTAAGCATGATCAGTCAGGTTTTTAGCGTATTAATTAAGTTTGACAGAAGTCTGCCCATAATTTGCTCGTAAAAACCTTTTAAGTCTCTACAATTTAGCTAATTTTGCAAACAAATAATTATCTCATTTTAATATAGAAACTTCGCATCTATGAACAAAATCGTAGGGAAAGAATACTTGTCAGAAAAAATTGTAAAACTTGAGGTTGAAGCACCTTTAATTGCCAAAAGTCGCCGAGCTGGACATTTCGTAATAGTGCGTGTAGGCAAAAAGGGCGAGCGAGTTCCTAACCCCATAGCGTCATCCGATATCCAGAAAGGGACAATCACACTGGTGATACAGCTTGTGGGCAAGTCATCTCAAAAAGTGGGTGAACTCGAAGTCGGTGATTACATTACCGATTTGGTAGGGCCCCTTGGAAAAGCAACTCATATTGACAATTTTGGGACAGTAGTCTGTGCAGGTGGTGGTGNNCCATGCTCCCCATTATAGAAGCCATGAGCAATGCTGGCAACAAAGTGATTGCGGTTTTAGCGGCTCGAACAAAAGACTTGGTTATACTGGAAGAACAAGTGAAAGAATTTGCTACAGAAGTTATAGTGATGACCGACGATGGTTCTTACGGAGAAAAAGGATTGATTACGGAAGGAATTGAAAAGGTGATCAACCGAGAAAAAGTAGATCTTTGCCTGACCATTGGTCCAGCCGTGATGATGAAATTTGTTTCGCTACTAACAAAAAAGTATGAAATCCCTACCCTTGCATCTCTCAACACAATAATGGTGGATGGAACTGGCATGTGTGGTGCGTGTCGCGTTACAGTGAGTGGTAAAACAAGATTTGTGTGCGTGGATGGACCCGAATTTGATGCACATCAGGTTGATTTTGATGAAATGTTGATGCGTCTAAAAGCTTATAATTAGAAGCAAGAAACAAGAGACAAGGAANNCTTACAACTTACAACTTACGATTTACGATTTATATTTTATGCCATCACAAGAATATTTAAAAGCTCAACGTTCCGCCCCTTGGCGAGAAGAACTGAGAAAAACTATAAAAAACAAAGATCGCACACAACTAACCCGTGTAGTGATGAATTCGATTGATCCTGTAGTGAGATGCCAAAACTACGAAGAGGTCAATTTGGGGTTAACTGCCGATCAGGCAATGGCTGAAGCCCAACGTTGTATAGATTGCGCCAACCCTACATGTATCACTGGCTGTCCTGTAGAGATAAACATTCCTGAATTTATCAAGAACATTGAACGAGGAGATTTTCTAGAAGCAGCAAAAGTATTGAAAGATACCAGTGCACTACCAGCGGTGTGTGGGCGTGTATGTCCACAAGAACGCCAATGCGAAAGTCAATGTTTCTACGTACAGAAATTAAACAAACCAGCCGTTGCCATTGGTCACTTAGAAAGATTTGCGGCCGATTTCGAAAGAGAAAGTGGCAACATAGCCATTCCTGACATAGAACCTGCTAATGATATAAAAGTAGCCGTGATTGGTTCAGGTCCTGCAGGACTATCTTTTGCAGGCGATATGGTGAAAAAAGGATTTGATGTCACCGTATTTGAAGCCCTACACGAATTGGGAGGTGTATTGCGCTATGGTATTCCCGAATTTAGACTTCCCAACCATATTGTGGATACAGAAATTGATGTATTAGCACAAATGGGTGTTCAATTTAGAACCAATTGTATCATTGGGAAAACTATTTCTCAAGAAGATTTGATAGAAATGGGATTTAAAGGAATATTTGTGGCAAGTGGCGCAGGATTGCCTCACTTCATGCATATTCCTGGAGAGAACCTGAATGGCGTGATGTCATGCAACGAATATTTGACACGCATCAACCTCATGGATGCGGCCAATCCCGAAAGCGATACTCCTGTTTTCATGGGTAAAAAAGTTGCTGTGATTGGTGGCGGAAACACAGCTATGGATGCTGTGAGAACAGCTAAAAGATTGGGAGCTGAAAAAGCAATGATAGTTTACCGACGTTCTGAAGAAGAGATGCCTGCACGTTTGGAAGAGGTACACCATGCCAAAGAAGAAGGAATTGAATTTTACACCCTTCACAATCCATTGAAATATGAAGGTGATGAGAGATTTCGCGTTAGTCGCATGCTTTTGCAACGCATGGAGTTAGGCGAACCCGATGCATCCGGTCGTCGTCGCCCCTTGCCTGTGAAGGGTTCCACAGTGTGGATAGATGTCGATCAAGTTATTGTGAGTGTGGGTGTATCACCCAATCCGCTTATCCCATCCACCTTTGGAGGTTTAGAAATTACAGATTGGGGGACCATTGTGGTGAATAGCGACACCATGCAATCAGCATGTCATGATATATATGCTGGAGGTGATATAGTTCGCGGCGGTGCAACAGTTATTTTAGCTATGGGCGACGGAAGAAAAGCTGCTAAAGGCATGAGCGAAGCGTTGCTTGCCAACTAAGCTACTCCAAACAGAACAATTTCGAAAGAAAAAAAGCATTAATCCATCATTTATGAAAATATTAGCGGATGCACATATCCCCTATCTAAAAGGAGTGGCAGAGGAATTTGGCGAAGTAAAATACTTGCCCGGCAATAAGTTTACAAAAGAAGCGGTTAAAGAAAACGATGTGCTCATTGTAAGAACCGTAACTCATTTTGATGAGAAAATATTGGACGGTTCCAACGTAAAACTCATTTGCTCTGCAACTATTGGCTACGATCATATCGACACCAACTATTGCGACAACAACAACATTGCTTGGCGCACAGCGCCCGGATGCAATGCTCGCTCGGTGGAGCAATATGTGACTGCATCATTGATGCGAATGGCGCAGAAACACAACTTTCAATTGAAAGACAAAACAATAGGCATAGTGGGTGTGGGCAATGTGGGTAAAGAGATTGCTCGTGCTTGCGCCCTATTGGGCATGAAAGTATTGCTCAACGACCCTCCTCGACAAGAGTCGGAAAACGCTGACTACTTTGTAGATCTTGTTACCCTACAAAAAGAGGCAGATATTATCACCTTTCACACACCACTTATCAGAAGAGGTTTACACGCAACTTATCATCTTGCAGATACCACATTTTTCAGCAACTTAACTAAAAAGCCTATCATCATTAATAGCTCAAGAGGTGCAGTGGTGGATAATCAGGCTTTGAAGCATGCGTTGAAAAATGAAAATGTGTCGGGAGCTATTATAGATACTTGGGAAAACGAACCCAATATTGATATTGAGCTATTACAATTGGTGGATATTGCCACCCCCCACATCGCTGGCTATTCAGCCGATGGTAAATGGAATGCGACACGGATGAGTTTACAAAACATCAACAACTTCTTCCAATTAGGCAAAGACCCGATTGCTTTACTTCCCATTGTAGAGCCACAGAATAGTATTATCCATTTAACAGATTGCAATGATGATGAGCAATTGAGGCAAGCAGTACTTTACAGCTACGACCCATTGAGAGATTCCGATTTATTGAAAGAACATCCCGAAAAGTTTTACTACTTTCGTTCACATTACCCGTTAAGAAGAGAATATAAAGCATACAAAGTAAAGAACTTAAACAACGAAATAAGAACTTTAGCAAAAGAGTTGGGCTTCAATCTTGAATAAAACTAAAAACCTTTACTTTGTAGCTATCTTATTTTAGATAATGACAAAAATGTTCTATTTTTGTATACACATCAACTCAGACAATAATTAATAATATATTTATTTCCCAATGAAGACTAAAAACATTTACTTATCCCTTTTGATGCTTGCTTTTATCGGCATATTAGGCTCATCGTGCAGCAGCTCTTTAAAACCCTTAACGCCGTCGCATTTCAACGTTACTCCATCACCACTTGAAACAGTTGGAAATGAAATTCCAGCTACTGTAAACGGTGTATTCCCTGAAAAATGGTTTAACTCACACGCTACTATTGTGGTTACTCCCGTATTAAAATATGCTGGACAAGAAGCATACGGAATTCCTTACACTTATCAAGGTGACAAAGTTGCAGGAAATGGTATTGTAATCAATAAGAACAGAGGTGGCAACGTTGCCATGAATTTCAAGTTCGAATATGAGCCAGCAATGCGCGAATCAAAGTTATTCCTTCGTTTCAATGCAAAAATAAAAGGCAAACAAGTGAAACTGCCTGAAATTAAAATTGCAGACGGAGTGGTTGCTACTTCAGCATTGGCAAGCGCATTAAGCACTGAACCATCGGATGCTCAAGATGCTTTCCAACGCATCATTCAACAAAAACAAGATGCTAATATTCTTTTCTTGATCCAACAAGCTGATCTAAGATCAAGCGAATTGAACAAGAGTGAATTGGCTGCTTGGAAAAGACGTGTAAAAGAAGCTTATACAGATCCTAAGCAAAATGTTGACATCGAAGTTTCAGCTTATGCATCTCCTGATGGTGGACTCACCTTGAACGAAAAATTGGCTGCCGAACGTGAGAAGAGAACTTCTACTTACTTAGATTCAGAAATGAAAAAGCAAGCAGTAAATACGGATATCAACGCTCGTTACACTGCACAAGACTGGGAAGGTTTCCGTCAATTGGTGGAAGCATCTAACCTTCAAGACAAAGATTTAGTACTTCGCGTATTGTCTATGTACGAAGATCCTGAAGTTCGTGAGAAAGAAATCAAAAACATCTCATTTGTTTTCCAAGATTTAGCCGAAACTATTTTACCTCAACTGCGTCGCTCAAGATTGACTGCAAACATTGAGATTATTGGTAAATCGGACGATGAAATTATGTCTTTCTGGAGAAGTTCTCCAAAAGAATTGAATGTTGAAGAACTAATGTATGCAGCAACATTAACAGATAACCCAGCAGAGAAAGAGAAAATTTATCAATACATCACTGCTAACTTTCCACAAGACTACCGTGCTTGGAACAACATTGGAACAAGCTTTTATCGCGCAGGAGAATATGACAAAGCTATGCAAGCTTTCAACCGCTCATTGCAAGTGAAATCACAAGCTCCCGAAGCTAACGTAAACTTAGCCCTACTTGCTCTTAGCAAAAACGAAACAGACAAAGCTGAGGAACTATTAGGAACTGCTTCCGGTGCGAAAAACTTGGAACAAGCTATGGGTCTTTTGTATTTGAAAAATGGTCAGTATGCTCAAGCAGAAAGTGCTTTTGACAACGTTAAAACAAACAACGCTGCATTGGCTCAACTACTTACCAACAATTACAACAAAGCATCTGAAACATTGAAAGCTATTGAGAACCCTGATGCAACTACTGCCTATTTGATGGCAATTATTGCAGCACGAACCAATAACTTTAACGAGGTTACATCAAACTTGCGCACAGCCATTCAACGCGACAGCGCTATGAAAATGCAAGCCGCTACAGATTTGGAATTTTCTAAATATAGAAGTAATTCAGAGTTTCAATCGTTGATGAACTAAGGGTTCAAAAATTAAAACATATTATTTTAAAAAGGACATCTTTAAATAGGTGTCCTTTTTTTTCATTAAAAGTATAGCAGAAGTCACCATATAAGGTAAAAAATAGCTACTTTTACATCCTACAAGAACATTGATTGAGATGATAAAAAAACTGAAGGTTAAAATATTCTCGAGCTTCATGCTATTGGTGCTTATGTTACTAATAGCTGGGTTGATGTCGATATGGGAGTTGCGCAAGATGAATAACTCTTTTAGCGATGTTATAGACAACAACTACCAATCTATTGAACATGCTTTAAAAATAATTTATGCTTTAGAACGTGAGGATAGTGGCATACTGATGCTCTATTTAGGAAGTGTAGAGGAAGGAATGGCCGTCATACACGCAGCTGACTCCACCATCGCCAAATCACTGATTGGATTAAAAAGGAATGCTACAGAACCAGGAGAAGATAAAGTGATTAAAAATATAGAGCGCGAATACAAGACCTATTTCTTGATGTTAGATTCTGTGGTTTCTAACAAAATCAATACCGAAGATTTGGTGTATAAAGGTTTGCACAATCAATTTATAAAGACCAAAACAGAGGTAAATCACCTAATGGAGCTTAATCAAGCCAGCATGTATTCTAAATCGAGAGAGATGCATAATAGGTTGTATCAAACAATGATGCCAGGCATTGTCTCCATTATTTTAGCTATTGTGTTTGCACTGTTGCTCAACTTTTTCATCTCGCGCTATTTTGTTACGCCACTGCACAAATTAATTGCTGCAACACAAAACTATAAACCACCTTTAGCCAATCTGAATGTTGATATAAAATCGGATGACGAATTGAAAACACTTCAGATGGAAATAAACAGTTTAATAAGACGAATTTTGTCATTTCACAAATCAAAATAAGTGAGAAAAGAAGCTATCATAAAATACGTAGGCTACGTACTACTCTTCAATGCAGTTTTTCTATACATATCTGCCCTAATTTCCTTTTTCTTTAATGAAACATCCCTTGTTCTACTGTTTTATAGTGGTTTGGTTTGTACCATTCTGGGACTCTTCCCGCTGATATTTACTGAAAAGATTGATGAAATTCGCTTTAGCGAAGGATTGGTGATAAGTGTTTTTGGATGGTTCATCACTTGCATTGTGGGGATGTTGCCCTACGTGATGTGGGGCGGAGAATTTACTTTTGTAAATGCATTTTTCGAAAGCGTATCGGGTTACACCACCACAGGCTCCACCATTCTGAATGAGATAGAAACTTTACCAAAAGGAATCTTGTTTTGGCGCTCATCCACACATTGGATTGGCGGAATGGGAGTCATTCTCTTTGTTTTGCTCATATTGCCACAAGCAAGAGGCTTGCGATCCAGTCTCTACAAAACAGAAGTGTCTAATTTGTCTCGCATGAATTTCAAGACCAAAGCACGACAAATAGCACGAATCATTGGTATAGTATATATGAGCCTTACACTACTCGAAACACTCATTCTTTGGTGGTTAGGCATGACGTTTTTCGATGCCATTTGCCATTCAATGTCTACCATTGCTACCGGAGGCTTTTCCACCAAAAACACAAGCATGGCATTCTACAACAACTTTTGGATGGAGCTCACCATCGTAGTGTTTATGGTGCTGAGTAGTTTGCATTTTGGAATGCTCTATGTTACTATCATTGGTAAAAAACCCAACCTTTTTCATTCAAAATCTGTGAGAAGTTACTTTATACTTATTATCATTGGCATATTGGCAGTTGCTTACAAACTGCATGATGAAAATATATACAATGTTGTAGATGCGCTTCGCCACAGTCTTTTTCAGGTAACATCATTGGTTTCTACCACTGGGTTTGCCACTGTCGATACATCTGTGTGGCCAGTCTTCGCCATTATTGTTCTTATCTATTTCACCATCCAAGGATCGATGGTAGGATCAACGGCGGGAGGTTTCAAATTCGATAGAATTTATCTCTTCTTTCAAATAATGAAAAAACAATTGCGTTTGATACAACACCCACAAGGTGTTTTTGCATCCAAGATGGACGATGAAGTTGTGGATAAAGGAGTAGAGCTACAAACACTCAACTTCTTAGTTATATACATACTCACATTTTTCATCGTAACCGTTATACTCACCTTTATGGATATAGATGGCCTTACAGCTTTCTCGGCCTCCATTGCCTCCATTGCCAATGTCGGTCCCGGATTTAGCGAAATTGGTTCACTCGGCAACTATTCTGCTCTTCCCACAGCTGCCAAGTATATTCTTTCTTTCGAAATGCTGCTCGGAAGACTTGAGATTATGAATATATTTGCTCTATTTCTTGTATTCGGTAAAAAATAAACTGTTAACAATCAGCAGTTTTAAGCCCTAATCAAGAACAATATAAATCTTTTTATTGTTGCAATACATTATCAGATAATTTGTAAACATTAAAAGAAAGGGTGATGAAGCCCCGCTACATTTATATTATTATTCTCAGCTTGTTCAGTGTTAGCATTGCAGCACAAGAAAACACACCATCATTTCTACAACAATTTTCTGTCGAAGTAGGAAGCGGTTATCATCTTCCTATCTCACCCCACAAAAGCATTTCTATAAATGATNNATCTCACCCCGCAAACACATTTCTACAAGTGACTACGCTGGTCTTGGAGGTTTTTATGTGGGAGCCAATTATGCCTTCACCGATGTTTGGGGCGTAAGTGTCACTTATGCAAATAACACCTTTGTGAATAAAAACGACAAATCTAATAAATTCACCATTCAAAAAGCAACGGCAGAAGCCACATTCAATATTCTTAGATATATTCAACCTCAACAAATGCCCTTTGATATAATTGCGCATACAGGTGTAGGTATGTCATTTGGAGATGGATATCAGTTATCAGACACTGATAAAATGATGACCTTACAAATGGGGGTCATGCCCCTCTACCACGTCACATCCAACCTGAGCATTCTGCTTGATGCAATATACATTCTTAACTTCCAACAAAATCAAGGCTATGATGGATTATATGTATTTGATAATGTGAGAAACGTAATTGGTAGTTATTTACTTCTCAATATTGGATTGGGTGTAAGATTCGCATTTTAGACAGAGCACCCCCTCACCCTTTACCCTTTACCCTCCTTTACCCTTCACACCACATAAAAACACACCACAAACCTCCTCCCACACTTACAAGGTTTTCTTAAAAGAATAATGTACCTTTGTATCTGAAAAAAAATAAATTACAATTATAAATATGAACTTTGTTGAAGAACTCCGTTGGAGAGGTATGATTCAAGAGATTATGCCCGGAACGGAAGAACAATTACAAAAAGAATTGACTGCAGGATATGTAGGCATCGACCCTACTGCAGACTCACTACACATTGGCCATCTGGTAGGTGTGATGATGCTGAAACACTTGCAAAGAGCAGGTCACAAACCCATTGCTCTCATTGGTGGTGCAACGGGTATGATTGGCGACCCATCTATGAAGTCGGCCGAGCGTAACTTATTGGACGAAGAGACTCTTCACCGCAACCAAGAAGGCATCAAGAAACAGCTTACCAAGTTTCTGGACTTCGACAGCGATGCTCCCAATGCAGCCGAAATGGTGAACAACTATGACTGGATGAAAGAGTTTACATTCTTAGATTTCATTAGAGACATTGGTAAACACCTTACTGTAAACTATATGATGGCCAAGGACTCTGTGAGAAAAAGGTTGAGTTCCGAATCCAAAGAAGGAATGTCTTTTACAGAATTTTCTTACCAGTTATTGCAAGGATATGACTTTTTGCATCTCTACAGAGAAAAGAACTGCCGACTACAAATGGGCGGATCAGATCAATGGGGAAACATAACTACAGGTTCTGAACTGATAAGAAGAACTGTAGGCGGCGAGGCTTTTGCATTGGTGTGCCCATTAATTACAAAAGCAGACGGAGGAAAGTTCGGAAAGACTGAATCGGGCAACGTTTGGCTCGATAGTCGTTACACTACTCCCTACCAGTTCTATCAATTCTGGTTAAACGTGAGTGACGATGATGCAGTAAAATATATCAAAATATTCACAGCTTTATCTAGAGAAGAAATTGACGCTTTAGTTGCCGAACAAGAAAAAGCTCCACACTTGCGCTCGTTACAAAAGAGACTGGCCGAAGAGGTAACCACCATGGTTCATTCGCGCGAAGAGTTGGATGCAGCCATCGAAGCATCGAGCATACTTTTCGGAAATGCAACGGCAGATGCATTGAGAAAGATTGACGAACAAACCCTATTGCAAATTTTCGAAGGTGTTCCACAATTCAAAGTTGCTAGAGAAAAACTGTCAGAAGGCATAAAAGCTGTTGAACTATTTACCGAAGAAACGCAAGTTTTTCCCTCAAAAGGCGAAATGCGCAAATTAGTTCAGTCAGGAGGCGTAATGGTGAACAAAGAAAAGCTAAATTCTTTTGATCAGATAATTGACAGCAATTCTCTGATATCCAACAAATACATACTCGCACAGCGAGGAAAGAAGAATTACTTCTTGCTAATTGTTGAATAATACTTTGCAAAATATTTGCACAGTTGAGAAGGAAGTTATATTTTTGCACTGCTTTTCACGAAGCACTTAAGGATTGTCCCATGGTGTAATGGTAGCACATCTGATTTTGGTTCAGTCAGTCCAGGTTCGAATCCTAGTGGGACAACAATTCTAAAAAACAAAAACCGCTTATATCTTTAATGATATAAGAGGTTTTTTTTGATTATATAATGTTGAGTATAATAAGATAATTGACTTTGAAGGTACAAAGCATAGCTTTGCCAAAGCAGGAATCCTCCTCAATCTCTATAAAAGGATGGTAAGACAGTAGAAAAACATGTAAATCTTTTTATTTTTGTTTGTCGTTGCTACAAGTCGCCACTCATCCCTATATGAGATATGTCAGAGTTAGGATATGACCTGTCATTGTTTGTATCCATTTAACCAGATTTGGCGGGATAGAATCTCATTTTACCAGTTCAGATATTGCCCTAACATGAAAAATAAAACTATC
>DENY01000179.1 GCA_002359825.1 Bacteroidales bacterium UBA2632 | reverse complement strand
GCAATAGCTTTATGTGTTCATCCTCTAAAGCAACGCCAGCACGTGGCTGTAAAAGTGTGATGCCCTCCTTCTTAGCTTTGGCAAGCTTGACTCCAAATCTTTTTTCGTCAGGTATTGATTTTTGGTAAGCTACAGACTCATCGAAATTAACCTTTGCGCCTGTTTTCCATTGCCCTAATACTTCTTTTTGCTCTTCAAAGAACTTATCATCAGAGAGCATTGTGTTACTTAATTTCATTTTCTATAATTTGTATTACAAGTTATTGTATGTATGTTATNNAATAGTTAAAGCTAAATCTGCATCCAGTGAAGATAAAAGCCCCATGGATGCAAATATGTATTTCTTGTCCAACAGGTATTTTGGGTGTTTTGGTTTCAACACCATTAAGTTTTGAGAGTCTGCTTTTGCACCTTCAAGAATGTTAGCAGGATTGATGGAATTTACCAACACACCGCCAATACCAACAATAAGTTTTACTTGTGATAAATCCTTTCCAGATACTATGTACATTTGTCCAAAAGGAGTAAACGTAGTTTCTACTTGACCTACATGACGTTCGGCTGCCAACTTTAAAGCATATTTTGCCAAACCTTCTTCAATTATTTGATTGATGCTACTTTTCTCTGCTAGTGTATTAGGAGTTGTTTTACATATCTCTATCCACTTCTCAATAACATTGGTATCAATCTTTATTTCTTTGGATAATGCATCTAAATCAATCTCATCAGCCAATGAAGTCAGGCTATATCTCATACCAAGATCGCCTTCAACCGAACGTTTATTATAAGGCTCAGGCAATCCTTTTATCATCACATTGTCAAAAGTGGGTGTTCCTGCAGAAATGGAGTAAACATCGGTCGTGGCACCTCCAATATCAATCGCCATTAAGTCTCCAAGTCCTGTGGTGTTTGCAGTACCTTTACTTAATAGCTCGCATCCATTTAAAACAGCAAGGGGTGTAGGAATTATTTCTGAATTGGCCATAGCTTGAACTTTATTGAGCCCTTTGGCATCAATAATTTTATTGATGAACAATTCTTTAATTTTTNNGCTTTGCGGGTTCAATGTTTAGTTTATTAAACTCGGGCATCACATTTTCGGTTATTACAAAATCTTTTTTCGACTCTAAGAAGATTGATTCTACTTCATAGGTAGCACTTTTGTTTCCTGCAACAATTGTTGAGAAGTCTCTATCAATTTCGCACAGCTTCTTTGCATTATTTATAATCACCTCTTTATTCCCTCCATCGGTGCCACCGCAAAGTAAAATCAAATCGGGATTGATAGCATAAATTTCGTCTTGTTCAGCTTTAGAAATTTCAAAAGCATAAGTCTTCACAACTTTTGCGCCTGCACTGGNNGAAGCCGCCATTTTGGCAGCTTTTGCTGTTAGTTCGGGAACAAGACCCAGCGCAACCATTTTGAGACCTCCAGCAGCACTGCTACAACATAGAAGCTGATCGTAGTCAAGATCTCCAACCTTATCCTTCAATTGTTGCAATGCAAAGTTATATCCTTCCATCACATCAGTATCTATTGTAGTAAAAGCTGTTGAAGTGGCTAGTATTTCTGCCTTGCCGGCATCTATAGCGGTAAGTTTTGTATATGTACTGCCAAAGTCTGCAGTAAGGTATTTCATGTTTACTTAGAAAAAAGTATGTTTAGATCCGCAATTGTAGTATCAAGTTGGGTATTGGGCGGGTAAACTTTGGTAAAACCCATGTCCATGAATCGTTTTTCAACCTCTTGAAAGTCCTGTTTACCAACAACCAAATTTCCTCCTACCAACAAAGGAATATCTTTTAAACCAGCCTCGTTGCACTTGTCTCGCAATCCGTAACAGTCTATTTCTCCATGCCCATAGAGCGATGATACAAGAATAGCATCTGCATTTGTTTCAATAGCAGCTTCAATAAATTCTTCTTGCGAAACCATAACACCCAGATTCACCATTTTAAATCCAGCTTCTCCTAAGGCATATGTTAGTATTTTATTGCCAACAGCGTGTACGTCAGCACCTATAACCCCCGTTACAATAGTTTTTTCATCCATAATAGTATCTGTAGTATTATCTTTAAATATTCTCTTACAAATTTAGTGACTTTATGATAATAAAAAAACTTATCACGTAGTTTAATTTTCAATTATAGATCAGCCACTAGAACATTTATAAAGAATCGATATGAGATACACGTTGGAACTTGGGCATTGTGTAAAATATAAAAACGGCGAGAGCCACCACTTCAATGACAGCACATAAAATGAATGCTCCAGAGTAATCCATTACTTGAATTAAATATCCTACTAGTAACATTCCTAAACCAATACCCAAATCAAAAAAGGTGAGATAAGTGGAGTTAGCTGCTCCTCGTTTTTCAGCTTCAACTTTATGATTGGCTATGGCTTGAAACGTTGCCATGATTATACCAAAACCAAAACCCAGAATTAAAGCTGACAGATGATATCCAAAATAGTTTTGGCTCAAAGCCAATATTGGAAACCCCACAATAAGCAAACCTAATCCTAGAATACATATCTTTTTTGGTCCTACCCTATCATAAGATTTACCACTAAAAATACGCGAGACCGCTATCCCTATTGCAAGCAACAAAAAGAACAGTCCACTACTCTCAATTTCTATAGAACGCCCATATAAAGCAATGAAAGAGATAATACCTCCATAAGGAATAGTAACCAAAAGCATATTAAGCGAGACAGACAATGATTTCCTCTCAATCAAAGAAGCAATTCTAAACTTCTTTTTCACAGTAGTTATCTTTGGAACTCTCACAAATAGAGCAAGTATCAACCCAAGAGAACTAAACCCTGCAGCAGTAAAGAACAGTCTGTTGTAACTACTGTCTCCTGTAATAGATATTGCAATCAATGGACCAATGGCCATTGCAATGGTCATTGAGAGTCCGAATATGCCAATACCCTCTCCTCTTCTTTTCAGTGGGACTAAATCAACAGCAATGGTTGATCCTGCCGAACTCATAGAGCCCCATGTGAGTCCATGCATAAAACGAATGATCAACACAAAAAGAATAGATGTTGCCCAAATATATCCAAAAAAGATGGCTGAAAACAACAATAAAGAAATTACATAAATACTGTACCTACCTACAGCATCTAATGCATATCCAGCAAAAGGACGGATCAACAATGCTGCAACTGTATAAAATGAAAGCACTAAACCAATTTGACCTTCGGTGGCCGAGAAGTGATCTGTTAAAAAAACAGGTAAAATTGGCACCATAAAATAAAAAGCGATTGCCATCAATAGGTTTGCCAATGTAATCAAGGTGAAATCTTTAGTCCAAAGCTTACTTTTCATTTTCATACTGTTTAAAAAAATCAAAACTACAATTATATTTGCTTAATACAAAATAGTTTGCTTTATTGTCTTGAACATTTAGGCATAAAAGCTGTTTATGCCATGAACACAAACTAAAACTAAATTATGCAAACTGAGAAAATGAAAATTGAGGTATGGTCAGATATTATGTGTCCTTACTGCTATATTGGTAAATTACATTACGAAAGTGCTTTAAAACAATTTCAATATAAAGATCAAGTAGAATTGGAGTGGAAGGCATTCCAGTTGAATCCGGATTTGCCAGATAAAGGCAAAGGATATCCTGTGATGGATTATTTACACAACACAATGGGAATATCCGAAGAGAATACAAAATCGATGAACGATCAAATTGCTCTTTTAGCAAAAGAGTGTGGCGTTACATCAAATTTGGAAAACGCTTATGCGGCCAATACACTCGACGCACATAGACTAGTAAAATTAGCTGCCACAAAAGGGTTAGATTCTGAGGTGATGCTATTGCTATCTAAAGCTTATTTTGAGGAAGCAAAAGATTATAGCGCTCATGAGGTGCTAAAAGAAATCGGCCTATCGGCAGGATTGGAAGAGAGAGAAGTAGAAGAACTACTCAACAACGATGACTATGCTTATGAGGTGAAACAAGATATTCAAGAAGCAGGCAATTTAGGCTTCGATACTGTTCCCACTTTTTTGTTCAACAGGAAACATGCGCTTGTTGGTTCTCAACCTGTGGGTGCATTCATAAAAACCTTACAAAAGGCATTTTTCGAATGGAAGAAAAAAGATATCGTTTCCAATGAAGATACTGTTGACGTTACCAAAGGGAAGGCCTGCTCAATAGATGGTACATGTGATATTTAAATATATCATCGTCTTTATTTGCGACATTTTGTTTACAATTCGCATCCTTTTCACTACTTTTGCCTATTAAACAAAATAGTACAATGCAATTCATAAAAATTCAGCCGAAAGATCGCGAAAGATGGGACAAAGTATGGAAACTCTACGAAAAGAGTTTTCCTGTTGCCGAACGTCGTAAATTGGATGATCACTTACGCGCAAGCGGAAACGAATATTTTCACCCTTTATCTGTATGGGAAAACAATGAATTATTGGGTATTGTATTCTATTGGGAGTGGGATAATTATCGCTATGTAGAGTATCTTGCAGTAGCACCAGAGTTACATGGACGTGGTTATGGTGCTCAAATTATAAAACAAATAAGAGATTCAGAACATATTATCATATTAGAGATTGATCCTTTAATAAATGATCTCTCGGTAAGAAGATTGCAATTTTACGAACGCGCAGGATTTACACTCACTCCCTACAGATTTATGCATTTGCCATACCGTCTTGATGGTGCTCCACAAGAGCTACTTATATTAAGCTTCCCAAAAATGATAACAAAAGAACAGCATAACGATTTTTTGAAATTCATTAATCAACATGTAAGGCTTTATTGCGAGATGCCTGCTTAAAATAAGAGTGTCAAAAAAGTTTAAATAATGACATAGCTTAGTCCTTCTTGTTCTTCGTAGACTCTTTTTTCTGTTTTGGCACTTTCAGAGACCCTCACTCTCAGCTCCTGAAATAGCAATTGCAATTGCCCGATCTCTCTTAGTAACTTTTTCACCTGAACTACTTTTCAATTAACGCATCACTTCACTAATTTAATCTTGAGCTCTTTTTGAGTATTTTCCCATATCAAATCCTCCNNATATATATTTGAATTCATCGGGCTCATCAGGTCATGTTAAAAAGGTCCCACTTATGAAAACTAAAACTGTGCTACCTAACACTAGAGAAGGTTGGACAGAGTGATTTTTTTATTTTTTGAAAATCTGAGGAATCTCTTGTAGTTTATTCCTTATTCCAAACAAAGAAAAGCTTCGATTTTATTCAAACCAAAGCTTTCTTATTTACTATATTGCTGATAATTAATTTTACTAAAACTTAGCTAGTGGAACTAGGAGTATCTACTATCTATCTAATTCTATTCAATGATCTTATCAACGCCTCATCAGCACCAATTTTTCTAATCGCTAGATAGGTTAATATCATTGCAACAAAAGGAGTTACTATTCCTACACCTATATTCTGAAAGGCAGAATTAACTTCAGGGTTACGCATATATATATAAAAAGCAATGAGTCCATAGTAGCCAAGTATCATAAAAATATTGATAGCTGCTAATCTAATTTGAAGCATTCGTTTGGTGTATAAAAATACAATTATTACAGACAAAATGGCACTAATATTACCCACGATAAATAGACCCCATGTAGAAAATATAATCTCTTCGTTCAAATAAAAGCCCATTGCTTCAAAACGAACTATCTCTCCACCTATTGTAAAAACTGCTAGATGAGTTAAAAGACTTACCACCATGCAAATTGAAGCTAGTAGCAAATATACAGTTTGAATACGTTGTAACATATTTTAAAATTGGTCTTTTTCTCTATTTGGATTGCGATGGTAAATTTCGTCATGCTCCCATTCATCAATGGCAAGCAAAGTTGGTTTTGGTAGTTTTTCATAGAACTTTGAAATCTCTATTTGTTCATGATTCTCAAAAACCTCTTCTAAGTTATCACTATACGAAGCAAACTCTTGAAGCTTTGCATCTAAATCCTGTTTCATTTCAACAGCAATTTGATTAGATCTTTTACCTAAGATTCTAACTGTTTCGTATATATTCCCTGTTCTTTCTGATAAATCAGCTAAATTTCTTGTTTCAGTAGTAGTACTAGCTGTTACTCTTTTATAATCCATTGTAATATCTATATATAGTTTTTGTTGTTATTCTTTTTTGTATTGGCTGTCCTATTCTAAGTAGCCGGTAAAACATCCACAATATCTTGTGCTTCTTTAAAATACTTATTGGCTTCGTTAATAAACTTTCCAGAAGGATATGAGTTTATATAATTGTAATACTCATCTATAACGGTTCTGTATCGTTTTGGTTTAGCTTCTCTAATACTGTTTTCTGCCAACTCATATCGAGCTCTAAGTATTAGCATTTGAAAGTCTTCTGCATACTTCGAATAAGGATAATCTTTCAAAGCTTCACGAGCAGTGATTATACTCGACTCGTAATTGTTACCCATATAATTTCCCAATCTTAAGTAGAGCTTGGCAGCCATCAGTTCTTTATAGGCCAATTTTTCTTGCAATTCAAACAAGTAACTTTTTGCTTGTTCTGCTCTTTCTGTTTGAGGATATAGCTCAATATAACGTTGAAATTCTGTTATTGCCTTATATGTTTTCGTTTGATCCAGTTGTGCTTCTGGAGAATCTAAATACATACCATAAGCAGCATAGTAGAGTGACGGTTCCGCATACTCTCCCTTGGGATAGGTGTTGTAATAAGTAGTGAATATTTGCGTTGATGACAAATAATCTTTAGAGTTGTAATAACTCTGACCCAACAAATATAGAGACTCTTCGGCTTGTCCAGTTCCTTTGAGATATGGAACAAGTTCTTCCAATAAACTTATTGAACGACTATATTTCTTTTCTTCAAAATACTTTTTTGCATAAGTATACTTCAAATCTCGATCGGTACTTTTGAGTATTTTGTTGTACTCTCCGCACGAAGCAAAAAAGATTGCTACGACAAAAAGAAGGACTAGTTTGGTTATTTTATTTCTTATCATGTATCACTAACGGGTTTTAAGTTGCAAATTTACTGAAACTTTTGCATTAAAGTTGAACCGAATTCGATTTTATTCTATTTTAGTACTTTGTAAAATAAATTCGAGCAGACTATCCACATACTTACGGTCGTTTGCTAAACGCGGAATTTTATTTTGCCCCCCCAATCTTTCTTTAGAATCCATCCATTTGTAAAAAAAGTTTCGAGGAACAACTTTAATGATAGGTTTTCTTAATGATAATCCCAATGAGCGTTTAGCTTCATAGTCACTATTAAGAGCCTTTAAAGAATTATCAAGTACTCGAACAAACAACTCCATATCAGATGGCAGAGTGGCAAATTCTATCAACCATTCGTGAGCACCATTATTGTTGTCTCCAAAAAACACTGGAGCAGCCGTATATTCTGTAATTTTCGCTCCTGTAACTTTACATGCTTCTTGTAATGCATTTTCAGCATTGTCAATCATCAGCTCTTCCCCAAACGCATTTATGAAATGCTTGGTTCGTCCAGCTATTTTAAAAAGATGTGGTTCTAATGATGTAAACTCTATTGTATCTCCCAAAAGATAACGCCAAAGGCCTCCACTTGTAGAGATAAGCATGGCATACTTCACTCCCACCTCTACCTCATTCAATGTCAATGTCTCTGGATTTTTTACTTCCCATTGACCATTGGGTATAAACTCATAGAACACCTGATTGTCAAGCAATAAAAGCAAGTCAGATGAATCAGGAGAATATTGTATCCCAAAGAAACCTTCAGATGCATTATATGTTTCCCAATAATTCATTTTATTAGTATGAATTATTTTTTCGTACTGTTCACGATAAGGTACAAAACTAACGCCTCCATGGAAAAACACTTCTAAGTTTGGCCAAATATCTGTTATGCTTTGTCCCGTGTCTTTTATTATTTTTTTCAACAAAACAAGCATCCAAGACGGTACACCTAAAAGCGAACGAATATCTTGGTTAATTGCATAGTCTGTCAATCGTTGTAATTTCACATCCCATTCGGGTATTAATGAAATCTCTTCAGGAGTACGTCTACTTTTTGCCCACCAAGGAAGATTCTTTACTAATATTGCGGAAACGTCACCTGTGAAAATACCCTCTCCAATAGTGTTAACTTGCTGACTTCCTCCCAACACAAGGGCTTTTCCAAACATAAATCTATTTTCTGGAAAATGCTTAGCATACAAAGCCAACATGTGATGCCCACTCTTATAGTGACAGTTTCTCAGAGACTCTTTTGTTACAGGAATATATTTACTTTTATCATTGGTAGTACCCGACGACATAGCAAACCATTTGATAGGAGTATCCCATAGAATATTTGATTTCTTTTCGTTAATTATAATATCCAAATAAAGTTTTAAATCATCATATCCCATTATTGGAACGTGTCTTTTAAAATCCTCAGGAGTTCTAATCTGATCAAATTTATTTTTCACTCCAAAGAAAGTGCCTTTTCCATGTGTAATTAAATAATTAAACGTATCCAATTGTATTTCCCATGGTTTTTCCAGAAATTTATCTATTGGCTTATACAAAGATGAGAAAATTGAATCTAATATATATTTAATCATTACCAATTATTTAATTTAACCACAAAGATAATGTATGCTTGCATAAAGCAACTATAAATTCAACTGTTTAATTTAAAAGTTTGTTGATGATTGAAAGAGATAAATAGAGAGCTCTAACCGATGCGACTAATTTTATGTAGTCTTTCAGCATCAATAATTTTAATTTTACGCCCATCCATTGATATAATACGCTCATTTTCAAAAATTGATAAAGTACGTATCGCATTTGATGTTGTCATATTTGACAGATTTGCCAAATCTTCACGTGCCAAATAAATACTGATTGTAGCTCCATCTTCTTCTAACCCATAATTTTCTTTCAAAAATAAAAGGGACTCTGCCAATCTACCTCTAATATGTTTTTGAGTTAGATTAACTATACGCTCGTCTGAAATACCCATGTCAACCGATAATAATTGTATAAAAAACATGGCCAGTGTTCCATTATTTCTCAAAAATTGTTCAACAATCTTCATAGAAATAAGACATATTTGAGAAGACTCAAAAGCAGCAGCTGATGTGACATAAGGCTCTTGTGCGAAATAAGCTCTATATCCAAAATATTGAACAGGGCGAATCATCCGTATAATTTGGCTACGCCCTCCCACTCCATCTTTATAAATTTTCACTTTACCTTTGAGCAAGCACATTAAGTCTTTCGGCTTATCGTTTTCGTAATAAATAATTTCATTTTTTTTGAAATTTACAATACGTGCATCTTCTCGAAGAATTTCATGCTCTTGCTCATTCAACACTCTCCATATCTCAGGTAGAGATGCAGAAATATCAATAGACTTTATTTTTTTCACTTTATACTATTACTCTGTTGTGCGTTGTGTATGTTTTAAAACATTGTTGTTAAACACAAAAATAAAGAAAATATTCGAATAGTGTATCTTTTGATTCAATTTATTTGATTTCACAAACAAAAAAGAGAAAAACCACTGCAAAAGAAATGAAAACAAGGTATATACACAAACTTTTATAATAAATCCATTCGAAAATTGAATAAATCATGTAAATTTGTCCGTTGTACAAATGCTAAGAATGAAGAAAATCGTAATACTCACTTTATTTATATTCTTGTTCTCCACAACTTCTAAAATTTTTTCGCAACAAGAAGAATCAATAGATACTATT
>DENY01000178.1 GCA_002359825.1 Bacteroidales bacterium UBA2632 | reverse complement strand
AGCAATAGTTCCCATTAGTGATATCTTGGCAATCTCTGAAGGTTGAATACTTATACCCATTATCTTAATCCAGCGTTCGGCTCCATTTATCTCGGTGCCCATAAACCATGTTAGCACAAGTAAAACAACCGATGCCATTAACACAACTATGAGCGATGAGAAATATTTGTAGGGCACATTGTGCATAAACAAAATAACGCCCACACCACCAAGCAAAAATGTGGCATGACGCAGTATCGGTCCCCAATGATTTTGTTGTCGGTAGACAATAGTACTTGTGGCGCTAAAGACTTCGATGAGCGACACAATGCACAAGATAATAAACACTGACCAGATTATTTTATCTCCTTTGAAAATTTTCGAGAAAAAGCCACCGTCTGATGTAGGGTCTGTGTACTGATGGTTTAAATTTGATGTTTTTTCTTCCATTTTGTTTTTGTTTTTGCTAGTTGCTTTGGTATGGTCTGTAGTGACACGCGCGACCTGTCATTACTACTACAGCCTTCTCACACACTCCTTAAATTGATCTCCTCTATCTTCATAATTCTTAAACAAATCAAAGCTCGCGCAACAAGGTGACAACAAANNACCCATTTCTACTGCCGTATCCATACTTTTAGCGTCAAGTATCAACGGCACTTTTCCATCGAAGAAGTTATGCAATGTTCTGTTATCTTTTCCAAGGAAAATGAGAGCACTCACTTTCTCTATTACTAACTGCTCAATCTCCGAGTAATCGTTCCCCTTGTCGGTTCCACCCAATATGAGTACCACCTTTGACTTCATGCTTTGCAATGCATACCAACAAGAGTTGACGTTGGTAGCTTTCGAATCGTTCACATAGAGCACCCCTCGAACAGTGGCAACTTTCTCAAGTCTGTGAGGAACACCCTGAAAATCGGTAAGCGACTGCCGCAATGTTTCATCGCTAATATCTAACAATTTCGACACCAGTCCTGCTGCCATCGAATTGTATAAGTTGTGAGTGCCCTGAAGGGCCAATTGGTCTTGTTTCATTCTNNACCTTTTGATAAGCACAAATCCCATCTGCTTTTGCCTGAGCAAAAGGAATGAGATGAGCTAAAGGTTTCAGTTTTTCTATTTCACGCACTATCAATGGATCGTTTGCCCAATAGATGAATGCATCTTCAGGTGTTTGATTGTTGAGAATACGCATCTTTGCATCAACATATGCTTGCATTTGATATTCATAACGGTCTAAATGGTCAGGGGTGATATTGAGCACCACAGCATAGTCAGCCTTAAACTCAGTCATTGCTTCCAATTGAAAGCTACTCAACTCTAACACGTAAAAATCGTGCTTTTCTTCAGATACTTGTTTGGCAAAACTAGTGCCCACATTACCAGCGAGGCCCACATTGAGACCTGCCGATTTCAAAATGTGATAAAGCAACGTACTCGTAGTTGTTTTACCATTGCTCCCTGTGATGCAAATAGTCTTTGCTTTAGTAAATCTTGCTGCAAACTCTATTTCTGATATCACGGGTATTCTTTTTTGCAACAATTCTACAACCAAAGGAATAGTATTTGGAATGCCCGGACTCTTCACTACTTCGTCAGCTTGCATTATTTTATCTACTGTATGCGTCTTTTCTTCAAAAGGAATATTGTGGTGATTCAATTCATCACGTGATTGTGACGATAACTCTCCTTGGTCAGACAAAAAGACACTAAACCCTTGAGCTTTGCCAAGAATTGCAGCTCCCACGCCACTCAAGCCTCCGCCTAACACAACAAGTTTCTTTTGTTCAGATTGATTTTCTTTTTCCATTCTATCGCATTTTTAAAGTTGCCAAGGTCAAAACTGCCAAAATGATTCCCACCAACCAAAAGCGAACCGTTATCTTAGATTCCGGTATCGCAACGAATGGTTTTTGAATGATTGCATCAATTGTACCATTGCCGGGTTTTTGAAAATGATGATGAAGCGGCGTCATCTTGAATACACGCTTACCATAGCCATACTTTTTCTTGGTGAATTTGAAGTAAAACACCTGAATAATTACCGACAAACTCTCAACAAAGAAGACACCACATAAAATAGGCAGCAATAATTCTTTGTGAATGAGCACGGCAAAAACACCTATAATACCCCCCAATGTCAAACTACCTGTATCGCCCATAAACACTTGTGCTGGATACGAATTGTACCACAAAAAACCAACCGTAGCTCCCACAAATGCGGCCGCAAACACCATCAGTTCTTGACTACCGGGAATAAACATAATATTAAGATAGGAAGCAAACCCCACGTGACCAGAAACATAAGCGAGAATACCCAATGTGACACCAATAATGGCTGAACTTCCAGCCGCAAGGCCATCTAGTCCATCGGTGAGATTAGCGCTATTGGATACAGCTGTCACAATTATAACAATCACTACAACTATCAGTATCCAAACAGCTTTATCAGCATGAACACCCATAAATGACACAAGCTTTTTGTAGTCAAAATTATTGTTCTTCTGGAATGGTATGGTAGTTTGAGTAGTTTTCACATCCTTTTTAGCGTAGCTCACATTCTCGATGGTGTCTCCCACTCGAGTTTCAATGTTCTCACGTACCACAATGTCGTCGCTCATATACATAGTCATCCCCACAATCAAGCCCAATCCCAATTGTGCAATAATTTTAAATTTCCCTTTCAATCCATCCTTGTCTTTGCGAAACACTTTGATGTAATCGTCCGAAAAACCCAATATTCCTAACCAAATTGTGGTCACTATCATTAGAATGACATATATATTACCGAGTCTTCCAAACAGAAGTATAGGAATTAGGATAGCTATAATGATGATAACACCTCCCATTGTGGGGGTGCCTCGTTTGGAATATTGTCCTTCGAGGTCGAGGTTGCGAATAGTTTCTCCAATTTGATATTTTTGCAACTTCTGTATAATGCGACGGCCAATTATAGTAGAGATAAACAATGAAAACACCAATGCCATAGCAGAACGAAACGATACATATTGCATCATTCCTGCACCAGGGAGGTTGAGTTCATTTAGATATTCAAAAAGATAGTACAACATGTTTTGTTGGTTATTATTCTATATAGTTAATTTAAATTGAAAAGCATTCTTCAATAATTTCTTTATCATCGAAGTGATGCTTTACACCATTAATGTCTTGATATGTCTCGTGTCCTTTACCCGCAATGAGTACAACATCGCCAGGTTTAGCCAAATTGCAGGCAGTTTTGATGGCTTCTTTACGGTCGAGTATATTCAAAGTTTGTCTTTTCTGTTGCTCTGAGAGTCCTGTAAGCATATCATTCAAAATATCTTGCGGATCTTCAAAGCGAGGATTGTCAGATGTGAGTATAACTTTATTGCTTCTTTCAACTGACTCTCTTGCCATGATGGGCCGTTTTGTTCTGTCGCGATTTCCACCACAACCCACCACAGTAATAACTTCCCCTTCGTTCGCCAGCACTTCATGGATGGCTTCGAGCACATTCACGAGTGCATCCGGGGTATGAGCATAATCTACAATGGCAGTTACATCATTCGATGAACGAATAGTTTGGAAACGACCCGCTACGGGTTGTAATGTGCNNAGTACTACAGTTCCGTATACTGCCAATAAGTTGTAAACATTGAAGCGACCTACAAATTGAACGGTAAGTTCGCGCCCATTAATTTCTATATCTGTTCCATCAAAATGCTTTTCGAAAATCCGAGCTTTGTAATCAGCAAGTTTTGTCACCGAGTAAGTGTATTGAGAAGCTTTCGTGTTTTGCAGCATTACTTTGCCATTTTTGTCGTCCACATTGGTCAATGCAAATGCCGTTTTAGGTAGGTTGTCAAAAAACTGCTTCTTCACATTCAAGTAATCAAGCATGTTTTTGTGATAGTCCAGATGATCTTGTGTCAAATTTGAATAAACACCACCAACAAAGTTCAAAAAATGAATACGATGTTGATGAATGGCGTGAGAACTCACCTCCATGAAAGCAAACTCGCAACCTTCATCCACCATGGTGCGCATCAATCTGTTAAGCGATATAGTGTCTAATGTGGTGAGTGAAGTTGGATATTTCGTATCGTTAACATAGTTGCAAACTGTGGAAAACAACCCGGCTGAATAACCTAATTTTCGCACAGTATTATATAGGAGTGTTGCGATAGTGGTTTTACCATTAGTTCCTGTAACGCCAATTAGCTTCAGTTCTGCTGAAGGATTACCATACCATGCTGACGCAATTTCGGCAACAGCTTTCGCACTATTTTCGACTTGGATGTAAGTGACACGTTGAAAGTATTCTTCAATCATCATTTTGTCATATACCACAACTGTCGCACCTTGTTCAATAGCTTTTGATATATAATCGTGTCCATCTGTACAAATACCTGCAACCGCTACAAATAAAAAGTCATTGTCCACTTTGCGCGAATCCGAACAGATACCATTCACGGTAATATCCTTGTCTCCATGAACAGAAATTATTTTTGTATTTTGAAGAAGCCTATCTAATTTCATTATCTTATATGTATCTTTTTATCGCAAAACCAAACTAATGGTTGTGCCCTTTACTATTTTTTTGCCCGCACCAAAAGATTGAGAGTAAACTTTACCTGAACCAGTTATATTGACTCTGAGTCCTGATTTCTCCAACAAGTACAGTGCATCGCGAACACCCATACCATATACATTGGGAACTAAATTGTCCACCAATGTCAATGTCTCAGGATGATAATCTGTGCTATCATTCTTGATTTGTACCCAATCTACATTCTTTTCGGGTGCTTTTGGAGCATAGCCCAGTTCTTTAAGCACCATTTGGTTTTTGTCCCAAAGACCATTCTTTATTGTGGGTAACTTTGTCAACGTAGAGTCTATACGACAATCTTTTGCTTCCAAACGAGTATTTCTAACGTAAGTTTGCTCTGCAATATTTTTAAAAACCATACCAGCCATACCTCCGCCAGAGGGAATTCCTTTTGGCTTACGAATACCAACAAAGCAAGTATATTTTGGGTCATCTGCGGGGAAGTATCCACAAAACGAAACAAAATGTCCGCTATATCCACCACCAGAGGCAATTTGAGCTGTACCAGTCTTACCCGCAATTGGGAAATAATCAGATTTGACAACTTTGGCTGTTCCCCTTTCAATTACACCCAGTAACATATCGTGTAAAATATCAATAGATTCTTGCGATGCAACGGATGGATTGACAACTTCTGCATCTATCTTCTTTATAAGCTTTCCATCTTTATAGAACTCTTTTGCAATGAATGGCTTCAGCATTTTCCCTTTATTGGCCAAGGCATTGTAAAACATGAGCAAATAGATAGGCGGCACTTGCGACTCATAGCCAAATGACATCCATGCAAGTGTGGTCTTAGACCAAGGATTTGCTTTATCATCAGGATGGCGTATTTGAGATGTACCCTCAATCCCTCGTAGAGGAACATCCCATTGTAAACTTTTTGTTAAACCCATCTTTTCTATGCGCTGTGTAAATTTTTCCGGGTTATTCTCATAAGCTTTCAAGGCAATTTTCGTCATAACAATGTTGGACGAAACTTCTATTCCTTCTTTAACTGTTAGATAGCCTCGGTCTTCGCCTCGCGTCCAATAATGGTCGCGGACTACTCTGCGATTATGTGTGTATAATCCAGTACCCACATGAAACGAATCTGTTGGTTGTATTGCACCATCCTCAAGTGCTGCAAGCACAGTTACAGCTTTAAAAGTTGAACCAGGTTCGTTCATGTATGAGAACACATTAGGATTGCCTTCTGCATATACTCCTTTTCTTATCCTGTCAAGATTGACAATACCTTTTATCTCGCCTGTTTTCACTTCCATTATAACAGCACAGCCAGATTCGGCATCTATGTCAATAAGTTTATTGCGCAATGCTCTTTCGGATATGTCTTGAATATCGGCATCGAGCGTAGTAACTATATCATAGCCATCCTCAGCAGGAATCTCAACCACATCCATCCATTTTCCTTGAATCTTCTGACGATTCTTCACGCCAGGAACACCTTTCAACAATGAATCAAATTTTAATTCAAGTCCACTGGCTCCACCCTTACTTATATCTTTATAAATACTGCCAACTGTACGGGTAGCTAATGAGCCAAAAGGTTTTTTGCGAGAGTTCTTTTCTTCGGCAATCAAACCGCTTCTATTGGAACGTTGATTAAGGAAAGGAAGCTTTCTAATTTCTTTAAGTTCTACATAAGATATATCTCGANNAGACGCACATAGCGGGTGCGCTTTCTCACTTTTTTATCAGAGCCTTGTGCTTTATAAGCGGCTATTTGTTGTTCTTCATTCTCTCTTTGCTTGTAGTTATTCAACAACAATGCGCGATATTGACCTGCACTTTTATCTTTAAACATTGCTGACAATTCTTTTGATAGAGGTTCAGCGTATTTTATGAGGGTATCTTTTTTCATTCCGCCTGCCCAAAAGTCCATATATATACCATAGAGTGGTTCACTTGAGGCAAGAAGCTTACCATTGTGAGTGAAAATATTTCCACGTGTTGGTAGAATAACTCTGTCGCGGATAACCGTCTCCTTCTCCCCCACCTCACGCCATTTTTTTCCTTCTGGCGTGAAAACAATTTTGCCTGCAGCAAGTACTATCAACACACCAATAAGTATCATTACTACAACAACGATACCATAGCGATTTAATATTCTATTCTTTTTGTTTGTATCTTTCAACATAATATCCTCCTCCTCATTCCTTTATGTAATAAATGGGTTCGTTAGATATATCAATTTCTAAACCATACTGTTTTATCAGCTTTTCAATTTCAGTTTGTCTACCTGCCTCAGTGAGGCTCGATGAAATAGTGAGTGACTCGTATTTGGCATCTTTTAATTCACGCTGAAGTCTTTCAATTTCAGACATTTGTTGTAAATATGAATAACGATGACTGATAAATACAAAAATAATGATGAGCAAAATCGCAAAAAAACGCATGTTATTGATGATGAAACTCTCTGTGAGAATATTTCCACCAAACACACGGACAAATGATTTCCTGATTTTGTCAAATTTCATACTAGTTATATCTTTTCTGCTATTCTCAATTTTGCACTCCTTGAACGAGGATTGAGTCTTTGCTCTTCTTCTGTTGGAATTATTACCTTGCGGTTTATAATTTTTAAATTCGTAAGTGGATTTCCATAGAAATCCTTTTCAATATTTCCTTGAATATTGCCGGAGCGAAAAAAGTTTTTGACAATTCTATCTTCCAATGAATGATATGAGATAACACTCAATCTTCCACCTAGCGTCAAAAGCTCAACAGACTGTTGCAACATCTCCGACAAAGCATCCAGTTCTTGATTTACTTCTATTCTTAAAGCTTGAAATGCCTGAGCCAGTATCTTCTTTTCTTTATCTCGTTGCGTAAAACGATCCATTATTTCAAGAAACTCGTTAACTGTGGTGATAGGCTTTTTCTGTCTTTCAAACACAATAGCTGAAGCAATTTTCCTTGACAAGCGCAACTCTCCGTAGTGATAAAAGAGTTTGGAGAGATCATCTTCTTCATAATTATTAAGAATATCTGTTGCTGTTTGCTTAGCAGATTGATTCATCCGCATATCCAATTGACTATCATATCGAAAAGAAAAACCTCTCGTTTCATCATCGAAATGATGAGAAGACACTCCAAGATCAGCAAGTATGCCATCCACCTTTTCTACTTGATAGTATTGAAGAAAGTTATTTAAATACCTGAAATTACTTCTCACAAAATCAAATCGATTATCGTGAAGCACATTTTCATAAGCCTCTTCATCTTGATCGAAGCCAAATAGCTTGCCATTCTCACCCAAACGTGAAAGAATCTCCTTAGAGTGTCCTCCACCTCCAAATGTAACATCTACATAAGTTCCATCGGGCTTAATATCTAAGCCTTCGATACTTTCATGTAATAAAGCCGGTATGTGATAATCCGTCATTGCAGGTTCAATTAAAATATTATTCCATTAATTGCTGGATCTCTTTTGCAAAATCCTCTGGCACCATAAGAGGATTCTCTAATTTATCCTTGGACCAAATTTCTATCGTATTGTCAACTCCCAAAAAACGAACATGCGTATTAATTTCCACAAGTTCTAAATATCTTTTTGAAATAAGAATCCGCCNNCGCATCCATTTCAAGACGCTCTGCGTCTAAAACGAATTGACGAAATACTTGCTGCTCTGTCTTATTCCACTTATTAAGTTTACTGCGCAATATCTCAATCTCATTTTCCCAAACCGAACCTGGATAAAGCACCAAGCAGTCTTGAAAAATATCTTTTCGTAGCACAAAGTAGTCCTCTCCTTGCAATTGGAGAAGCTTTCGGAATACAGCAGGAACAAATATTCTTCCTTTTGAATCAGCTTTTGCTTCGAAATTTCCTAAGAAATGAGCCATTTAACACTATATTATTAATCTAGAAATGATACTTGGTGTAAAAGTAGTAAAATTATCCACTTTTCCCCACATTTCAACACTTAATTTATAGAAAAGTTATCAACAACCTCTATTATTTTATTATAAATCTCATTACCACAAACTTGCATCAATATTAAATATGAGGAGAAATAGGATAAAGAATGGTTAAACATGTAAACTTTTCTGTATCTGATTAGAATTCACATGAAGTTTTAAAAATTTTGCTAAACAACTAAAGCTTAACCGTACAATAAAAAAGTTTGACACCCGTAATCAAAGAAAATAAAAAAAAAATCAACATTTACATGTAGAATATTTCTACAGAGGTGATGTTGATTCTTACAATGTTAATTCTACAAACACTTAAAGATATTGAAAACCCTGAAGTGTTTTAGATTTCACATGCTTTTATTGTAAGATATAATCTTTTGCCATAGCATTAAACTCTCTCACTTG
>DENY01000083.1:22530-52589 GCA_002359825.1 Bacteroidales bacterium UBA2632 | reverse complement strand
AAATCCGCCCCCCAGCTCCCTAAAGGGGGAGTGTTGTACCGCTATTTAATAGTTGCTGCAAATTGGTGGTGTGTCTATTGCTAATAGGCGTATTTTAAAAAAAACCTTATTTACTTTTAAATCTTAATAACCGGGAATATGCCAGCTAACCCAACCTTATCAACTTATTAAATAAGTCGTAAGTCATAAGTTGTAACCAACCAATCAAGGAAGTTAACATTTAAACCCTTACATTTACACAATTGAGAATATAAAACAGCAGTATCTTCTGTCGCATCGTGATTTCCGCAAAGCAGATAGTTTTTGCGACCCAGTGTCAAGGGACAAATATCATTTCTCAAAGGCAAGCATAATCAGATATGAGAGCCTTTCACGCAATAGTGCACGCTGCGTGTAAGATAATTCTTTTTCATGAGTTTTTCTTACTACTGCATATAGCAATCCAATCTGCTCAAGAGCATACTCAGCTCGTAACTTATATTTGTTTCATCTTAATTGTAAAGTTTGATTAATTACACTCTCCCGTTTTATACACAACAAACGACGAGAAGAGGTTGACTTATTCGTCAAGAAAAAGATATAAGAACACAATATGGAGACTTTTTCGTATAATCGGAGACGTAAGAAAAGATTTCAAAGTCATATTCGTGCCAACGGAGGCGTGTGTTTGTTTCAATCCAAAAGTATACCAGTATTTCATTCCATAAGTAGGCCATTTTGTTTAATTATGCAAAGCTTTTCCTTCATCCTTTTTTTTAATGATTCATTACAATAGTGTTAAGCAACGTTTATCCTGTTTTGTTGTTGTTCTGTCAACTACGTGGATTGTTTGTGCATTTCATAGTTAGTTCGACTTCACATATTTTAAGTTTGCTGAGGTGGTTACTGAGATCGATAGTGTCTTCAAAAATTCTCTTTTTTTAATGAGATGTATTTAAGGGTAAGATATTCAGAGTTATAGTCTTTTGTTTAGAGCCGGTATAGCATCACTATTTCATACGTAAATTATCATATTACGAAATTGTTGCCGTGCAATTCTATAAAACGAGTTTCGAATTCTCCAATTGTTTTTGTGCAATAGTAGATAGTTATGTTCGCATTCTACTTTTGCATTAAGTCAATTTCACATTTAGGCTTTATTTTGCTCAATTGTCATACGATTTGCCTATATATCTAAATTATTTTAAAAAGAAACAGCCTAATTAGCCCTCCAATATTTTGTTACAGTCTCATTGTTGTGTGACATATTGTCACGCAGCTATTATTCATAAGACATTTTGTCGCAGTTTGCCCTTGTTTTTAACACAACCTTAAATTGAGTTAATGCAATTTGAGAATTCGAACTTCCTATTATAGAAATGCACCGTGCATTGGGACAATTTGATTTACCTGTTGTACCTATGTCGTGTTACATTATCATAAAACGAGTTTCCTATTGTAGTAATGCACCATGCAATTTGATAGAATGAATTTCCATTTATAGTAATGCACCTTGCCATGGGATAAAACGAATTGCATATTACAGTATTGTTACTTTGCAATGGCATGAAACGAGATTGGTATTATAGCATTATCACCTTACAATTGGACAAACTGACATGCCGAACTGACAGATGATTTCGTAGTCCCGAGTCTCGAATCTCGAATCCCGTGTTTTCCACTTAGTGTGTAAAAACCTTTTCGCATATCTGTTGGAAAAGGATAGAGGTAGTATCGCATCGAGTCGTTCAAATTAAACATGGCTATTTTGGGTTAATAAGATTAGAGGCTGGAGTTGTTTGATATCTGCTGTAGGAGAGATACGTACAATCACACCATTGGGATAAACAATCTCAATAGCATCACCGCAAGGTTGCTGTTTCTCTATTAAAGGTTTGTCCCCATAAATGGTNNGTGTTATTTATTGGTGTTTGCGGTTTCTTGAAAATAATAGGAACAAAACCTGATGGTTGATCAGTCTCTTGCTGTTGATCTCTAAGTTTCTTTTGCCAATAATAGAATCTACTCTGGTAAATGCCCTCGTTAATACAAAAATCTTTCATTGGAAGACCGCTCTGCTTATAGCGATCATACACACTTTCAAATTCTTTCTGATTCCACATATCTTTTTTGTGCAAAGGTAAAATGGAAAAGTTTTCCTACAGGACGTGGTTAACCGAATGCTTACCTTAGGTTGTGGAATGAACAAAAGAGAGTTACATCGTTCCTTCTTACGCCTCCGATATGTTGGTAAAACATCAAAAAGAGCCAAAAAGTGACTAAAAAGGGATGAAAAGGACTGATTTGAGTCATTTCTCTCAATTTTGCCACCTAATGTTTTCGATCAATCACAAAAAAAGTAGCGTTGGTCATTGTATCTTGAGAGATTAGTATTTTCTGTCACATGTTTTTTTTAATGCGAGAAATTGGTGAAAGGATGATCGAATGACAAAAGGGACTTATTATTGTTTGTTCTTTACTTATAGATTAAAGCCATCAGTCCTACGATTTTAATTGAGATGTCTATAAAACAAACTTTTTTATTTAAGTTTGTCGCCAGTTTTAATAATAGAACTCCTGTTTGCAGTAAAAGCTGTTGTTTATGTCTAAAAGAAATATCACCCTTTTTGAGGCTCTTATCCCAATTTTAATCTTAATTGTTTTCTTGGCTATAAATTATCGTGTTTTTGGAGACGAGGCTTCGAGTGGGGCAAATCAATTTAGCTTAATACTAGCTGCTGCAGCTGCTATAATTATTGCTCGCATTCATAATGTTCCTTTTTTTGATGTGATAGAAAAGGTGTCGCAAAATATAAAAGATACTGTTCCTGCCATTCTTATTTTACTTTTAGTGGGTGCACTTGCAGGGACTTGGTTGCTTAGTGGCATAGTTCCTGCTATGATATATTACGGACTGCAAATCCTAAATCCTTCTTTATTTTTATTTTCTGCAGTAATTATAGCAGCCTTAGTTTCCACTGCCACAGGTAGCTCATGGACTACAAGTGCCACTATTGGAATAGCGCTAATTGGGATTGGCAATTCATTGGGGATTAATGCCGCAATGACTGCTGGTGCTGTAGTCTCTGGTGGATATTTTGGAGACAAAATGTCGCCGATGTCTGATACAACTAACTTAGCTCCAGCAGTGGCAGGAACAGATATAATCACTCATATAAGATACATGATGATTACCACAGTGCCATCAATAATTATAACATTGATAATTTTTCTAGTTATTGGCTTCACCACAAATACTCAAGGAACAGTAAACCCCGATGAGATACTTGCGGCTATTACAAATCGGTTTACAATTACTCCTTGGCTTTTTATTGTCCCCGCAATTGTATTGGGGCTTATAATGAAGAAAACTCCTCCTTTTGTTGCCTTGTTGGTTGGGATTCTTTTAGGTGCTATTTTTGCGGCTATTTTCCAACAAGATTTAATTTTAGAGTTATCCAATAAACTGAATGGTTCTAGTGATACATCTCTTACACTAAAAAGCATTTACCATGTAGGAATGCAAAGCATAAGTAACGATATAAATATTATGACAGGTAATCCTATTTTTGACAGTAGATCACTGTTTTCTTCAAGTGGAATGACAGGGATGCTTAGTACAATTGAGCTGATTATCTGCGCTATGATTTTTGGTGGAAGCATGCAAGCTATGGGTGCTTTACGTAAAATAAGTAGAGCACTGCTTTCTATGGTGAGTGGCACTGCAAGTCTTGTAGGCGCAACTATCGCTTCTGCTTTTGGAATGAATATATTGGCATCAGACCAATACTTGTCAATTGTTGTTCCTGGCAAAATGTTCTCTAAAGCTTATGAAGAGAAAGGTTTAGCTCCTGAGAATTTGAGCAGAAGCTTGGAAGATGGAGGTACGGTAACCTCTGTGCTTATACCATGGAATACCTGTGGGGCTTACCAGAGTAAAGTGTTGACTGTTGATGTATTTGATTACTTGCCTTACGCTTTTTTCAATCTTATTAGCCCGTTTATGAGTATTGCTGTTGCTGCAATAGGTTATAAGATTAGATACTTGAATAGTGATGAAAAACAGCTCACAGTTGTAGAAAAGTAGGGACATGTCGCGACATGTCCCTACGATAACAGGTTGTTTTTTATCTTTCAATTCTTAAATAATCCAACGCCTCCTCAATCATCCCCCTACTCGCCGTCTGGTCAATCCGTATCTCCCCAATATCAGCAAGTAGCGTGAAATTGATGGTGTCGCCTACATTCTTTTTGTCGTGAATCATCAATTGGTAGAGTATATCGTAGTTTTCTTTGTTGAAAGAGAATGTTCCGTAATTGTGTTGGATGAATTGCGATACAAGATCTAGTGTCTCTTTCGGGAAGTTGCACAGTTTGTGCGAAAGGTACAACTCTGCTACCAATCCCCAAGCAACTGCATAACCGTGTGGCACTGCTCTATCATTGTCTAGTGCAAAGCTTTCGAAAGCATGTCCTATGGTGTGCCCAAGGTTCAATGCTTTGCGAATATTTTTCTCGTAGGGGTCTTTGTCAACAATGCGTTGTTTGATGAGTACCGATTCCATCACCAAATCGTTTAGTAGGTTGTAGTCGATAATTTCAAAATTGAAGTTAATCGTTTTGTTCCAGATTTTTTTTGAATCTAGCAAAGCATGCTTTATCATTTCGGCATAGCCCGAAAGAATATCTTTTTGTGTAAGTGTGTTGAGAAACTCGGCAGAGATGATAATATGTAGAGCAGGATAAAAAGCACCGATCTCGTTTTTGTATCCTTCGAAGTTGATGCCTGTTTTGCCACCCACCGATGCATCAACACTTCCGAGAAGGGTGGTGGGAATATTGATGTAGGCAATGCCTCGTTTGTAAGTTGCTGCTGCAAAACCGCCCAAATCTGTGATCATGCCTCCACCCAGATTGATGAGGAGAGAATGGCGTGTAGCACCATTGTTGGAAAGAAACTTCCACACTTGTGTCAGGTTTTCGATAATTTTGTTGGAGTCGTTGGCAGGTATTACTACACGTTTTGCGATCTCCACTTTGGGTAGAGTCGAAATGAGTGAGTAGCATTGCAATTCGGTGTTCTCATCCGTTAGAATAAAGAGTTTGTCGTGGGAGGTGTTGCTGAGAACAACTGCTAGGTCATTGGCAATACTGGTGCTTTTAATTATCTGTTGCATCTATTTGTGATATTGAGTGAGTTCTTTGCTTTGAAACTGTTTGCTTTTACTTCAGCGCATTATAAATTTCATCTTGTATGCGTTTGCGTGTATTGAGTGTGTGTAATCTGTTGGGCGAACGACTAGGGAAAACTCTGTTGGATAGGAATATATAGATCAACTGATTGTCGGGATCTACCCAAAAGCTTGTTCCTGTGTAGCCAGTGTGTCCGTAGACTGAAACGGGGGCTTGCGGACTGGTGGGGCTTGCGTTGCTATTGCGCAAGTCGGGTTTGTCGAAACCCAGCCCACGTCGGCTTGTGCTACTTTTTGTAGTGGTGAAGAGACGCACTGTCTCCTCGCTTATCAACTGTTCTCCACCATATTTGCCTCCGTTGAGATACATCTGGTAGAGTTTTGCTAGGTCATTGGCTGTTGAAAATAATCCTGCGTTGCCAGATATACCGCCAAATAGGGCTGCACCTTCATCGTGAACATATCCTTTGAGGGTTTGCTTACGGAAAAACTGGTCGTTTTCGGTGGGTGCAATGTTGTCGATGCTCATATAGTTGAGCGGTTGGAATGTTGTGGTGGTTGCACCCAGCTTTCGGAAGAAATTGCTTTGGGTGAACTCGTTTAGGTCTTGTTGCGATACATTTTCCACCACCTCTTTTAGTAGCATAAAGTTGAGACAACTGTATGCATAACTATTGCTACGTCTTAGGTTGCTATTCACAACTTCTGCAAGGAGTGTTTTTTGCATCTCTTTGCTAGCAAACATTTTGTCGGATACGGGTAGGTTAAAGGTAGGTGTATTGACGCTGGAAATAAGATTGTTTTTAAACTTGTAGTAGTTACGCCCCCACATACCAGCAAAAGGCAAAGTATGTGTTGCCGACTTTCTGTTTGCGAGCAATGTACCTGTATAGCTGTCTTTGTCAATAGCATAGGTGTAGTAGGGGATGAAGGGTACAATACCCGACTCGTGCAGCAATGCTTGGCGGATGGTGATGTTTGCTTTGTTGCTGTTCTTAGTTTCGGGAACGAACTTTTGGAAATTGTCTTGCAACCGTAGTTTCTTGGTGTCATATAGTTTCATGATGGCAGGTAGGGTGGCCGAGGCCTTTGTTACAGATGCTAGATCGTAAACAGTTTCGTCTGTTACTTTACTGCTAACACCATATTCGAAACTTCCGTAAGATTTTTCGAATATAACTACTCCATCTTTTGCTATCAATACTTGACAACCAGGGTATGCTTTTCCTCGAATACCTTCCAAAGCTATTTTATCAATTCCATAGAGTCGCTCCGAGTTAATTCCTACTTCTTCAGGGAGCTGGTAAGACAATCTTGTTTTTGAAGTTACCAAACCGCTGTTAACTTTCTGTTTCCCTATTGTTACCGGCAATATACCGTCCATGGCAATTCCTCCAAAGATTGCCTGAGCAGCGCTCATTTGGGCATATACTTCGTTGGTGTGTGCCAATATAACTGATTGACTACTATCGAGTGATTTAGTGAACGATGTGAGGAAATAGGGCGAAGTGAAGAATGCAAGCACCGATTTTTTATTTTTCAACTGTTCTTGTAGTATTGGCAAATCGCGTGTGTATTGTGTGTGAATCGAATAGATGACTACATCGTATTTATCCAACTCTTGTTTGATTCCATCTATTTGGTCAGATTGCGTTAGTTGGAAGGTTGTTACATTGCCATATTTCTTCAACCACTCTTGAAACGGGTTTGTTTTTGTTATCCCAATAGCAACTGAAGCAATTTTATGTTTGTCGAGGTTTTTTAGGGGCAATATGTTTTCGTCATTCTTCATCAAGGTGATGGAGGCATCGTGGAGTTTGCGGATGAGCCATTCGGAATAGGTGCTATTGATGTTTTGTGTTACTTTACGTGTCTCAATAGGTTGAAATTTGTGTACGCCGGTAATGTATTTATAGGAGAGTATCTTGCGCACCTTCCTTTCCAGCATTTCGGCTGAAATTGTTTTGTTCTCTACTNNTCCAGCATTTCAGCAGGAATAGTGTTGTTCTCTACTGCTTCTTTCACCGATTGGAACTCTTTGCTCACATTGGGAACACCCAACACAATATCGTTGCCAGCTATAATGGCTTTCACACTCATAGCTTGCTGATTGGAGACACCGCGCATGGCCATACCATCAGTAAATGTAAGACCCGAAAAGCCCATTTCGTCTTTCAACAACTCTCTGCTAACTTGTGAGGTGAGTGTTGCAGGTAGTCCTTTCGTATTAAGCGATGGCACATCGAGATGTCCAATCATCATCCCTGATAAACCTGCATTAATATATGACTTAAAGGGGAGAAGTTCTACTTCATCAAGACGCACTTTGTTGTGAGATATGGTGGGTAATGTTTTATGAGAATCTTCAGCTGTATCGCCATGACCTGGGAAATGTTTGGCAACTGCCATCACTTCTCCATCTTCTAAACCTTTGGCATAAACAACTCCTTTTATGGCTACGTTTTTGGGGTTCTCTCCAAACGCTCGGTCACCAATGATAGGATTATTGGGGTTGCTATTGACATCCAGCACGGGTGCAAAGTTGAGATGTATTCCCAATTCTTTGCATTGGCGCGCTACTTCTTTTCCATAAAGATAGAGTAGAGAGTCACTTCTGATGGCTCCCAGCACCATGTTGCGTGGAAACTTAGGTGCATCGGTCAGTCGCATGTTTAGTCCCCACTCACCATCGAAACCTATAAATAGGGGCGTCTTACTTGCTTTTTGTGCATAGTTGGTGAGGGTAGCTTGGGTTGCAATTGTTCCTTTGGAAAACAAAATGCCCCCTATCTTTTGTTGATCGATGTANNCGATGTATCGACTGATTAATTTTTTGTTGGCTTCTGTATCGTGGGTATTGGCAATGACCATAAAGAGTTGCCCAATCCGTTCGTTCTGGGTCAATGATGAATAGACAGAATCTACCCACTTGTTCATTTCTGCCTGATTGGCTTTTCTATATATATTAGGTTGAATTTGTGCTGTTGCTGCTTGTATCAACAATATAAATCCAATCCACAATGTTGTTATTTTCATTTCAAAAGTTCTCGGAAAGTTTCTGTTAGTAGAGTTAATTTTTCTTTGTTTTTTCGAGTTCTACGTCGATACGGCCTACATATACTCCTCTGCCATTGGTTTGGAAAACTAACACTTCTTTTCCATCCAAGTTATTACGTATCGAAGGTTTTGACATAAATGTGTGACTGTGTCCACCAATGATTATATCAACATTGCGTGACTTCTCCGCTAGTTGCAACTCGTCTCTGATACCCAGGTGAGACAAGCACACCACCATGTCGCATTTCAGTTCGTTGCGTAGCATGGCAGCAGTTTTGTTTATGGTTTCGGTAGGTGGCAAAAACTTCATCCCCTCATAGTGAGACGATGCAATGAGTCCATAAGGGCTAACATTGGCACCAACTACACCTATTTTGACACCATCTTTATAGATAATGTGGTAGGGTTTGATAATATCTGCTATTTCTGTTTTAGAGAAATCATAGTTGGTGCTTACGATTGGGAACTTGGCTTTCTTCACGATGTTTATCAATACATCCATGCCGTAGTCAAACTCATGATTGCCAAGCGTGACTGCATCATATTTGAGTAAATTCATTGCTTCCACTTCCACTTCTCCTCTGAACATGTTGAAGTAGGGAGTGCCTTGTAAAAAGTCGCCTGCATCGAATAGAAGCACGTTTTCGTTTTCATTGCGCATTTTGTCTAAATAGGCAGCTCTTGCTACAACCCCACCTAGATTGGGATTATACTTGTCTGTATCAGGTAGGGGTTCTATTCTGCTGTGTGTGTCATTGGTGTGCAATAAAATGAGGTGTTGTGCCTGCAAACCCATTGATACGCTGAGGAGAACTATAAGGGTGAAGAAATATTGTTTCATATCTTTAGTTTTATTCAATTGTTATTCTACCATCGAGTTTTGATGTGATGGTCTTTCCTACAGCTGTTTGATTGCGTACATAGTCAATTACTACATCACGGAGCGTGATTCCGCTGTCAACTATCGAAACTGCATCTTTAAAGGCACTCATATTGTCGTTGCCATCGGCAAGATAGTCGATGGTGACTACGTTGTATATTTTACCATTGTCTATTGGTTTTCCATCCAATGTGGCACTTGTTAGTTTTCTATCTTTTACTTTTAATCTTGCGTTGGAAGAGATACCTGCACCACCAATTCGCGCATTTGCTTCAAATATTTTGGTGAGATCTTCGCCTTTTACTTCTAGAAATGAAACGGTATTGTCGAACGAATATATTTCAAATAAGTTACGCAGGGTTATTTGTCCTTTAGGCAGAGTAGCCCTGTGTCCATTCACATTCATTATGGCAACATCGGCTCCATTGGGAAAATGTTTAGAGCCATATTGTAGCATGATATCCGAAGTTAAATTGGTGAGTAAGCTTTCGGGTCGGCCTTTTTGCATAAACTCTGCGGATGTTCCTACTACTTCGTCCATCTCTTTGTCTAACGACACTTTGTATTTATCAACGAGTGCTTGCATTTCGGCGTTAGTCCCTTGTTCGCTGTTCATCTCTACAATCTGCCCCGATATATTTACTATAGAGTATTCTTGTGACTGTCTGTCCGATTGTTTGTAACTACCGCACGAAATAACAAAGAGGGTGGTTAGTGTATATAAAATCCATTTATATTTCATGATTTGTAATCAAATAGTGTGGTTTATTTCTTTTGTTTTTAAGTAGTAAAATCGATTGTTCTTCAAAAATAATAATTTTATGTCAGTCCTACACTACAATTGTAGCAATTGGGTAGTTGTTTGAGGGTAATTAACAATAATAGATAGCTTGTTGCTATTTTGAAGTTCGTATAGTAAAACCACTATTGGGTTATTTATGTTCAAAAAGACAAGAGAGGAAAAGTCGTAAGTTGTAAGTCATAAGTCATAAGTCCTATGTGTGTGATGAAATATGATAATGGATCTGTAGAGATAATCTGTGGTATAAATATATTAACCTTTCGAGATAAAAATGGATTACACATAAATCCTTGCGAGCTAGGTCGGACCAATCAAAACAATTCAAAAGATTAAAATTGTTTTATTCGAGAGTAACTATTCGCCTAATATGTTGTAAATTGCAATGAATGCAATATAGATGAATAATATTTTTGGATATTGGAATAATAAAATTAATTTTGCACTTCTAAACTAACTGGATGAGATTATTCCAAATCGTTTGATTTTCAAACGTCAAAGTTTCTTCAACGATAACATAGAATTTAATAATTAACATAATAAATAAATCATTGGGATGAATATATCGCTCAATAAAACTGATAATGTAAACGGCGTTATTTCCATTGAAATGGAAAGAGCTGATTTTCAAGAAAACGTAGATAAATCTCTGAATCAATTCAGACGTAAAGCAAATATCCCTGGTTTCCGTCCTGGAAAAGTTCCAATGGGAGTGGTGAAAAAACTTTATGGAACATCTGTATTGGCCGAAGAGGTGAATAAGCTGATAAGCTCTAGTTTGAATAATTACATTCAAGAAAATAAGCTACCTATATTGGGAGAGCCCTTACCCGTAGAAAATCCTCAGGAAGAGTTGGATTTAGAAAAAGATGAGAAGTTTACTTTTGAATTTGAAGTTGGCTTGACTCCTGAACTAAACTTGACGTTTGACAAAAACGACACGTTGCCATACTTCAAGGTGCAACTTGAAGACGACCTGCTTGATAAGCAAATGGAAGGATACAAGCAAAACTTTGGTACTTACGAAAAAATTGAGGAATCGGCAGTAGAAACAGACCTATTGAAAGGTAAAGCTGTTGAACTTGAAAACGGAGAGCCAAAAGAAGATGGGATTGTAGTAGAGAATGCCATCTTGATGCCTTCTTACATCAAAAATGATGAGGAAACAAAGAATCGTTTCGTAGGTGCAAATGCTGGTGACGATATTATCATCAATCCTGCGAAAGCATATGACAATGAGGCAGAGATTGCTTCATTCTTGAGTATTCCAAAAGAAGATGCTGCAGATATTACCTCTGACTTCAAATTTAGCATCACAGAAATAACACGTTTCAAAGAAGCTGAATTAAATCAAGAGTTATTTGACAAAGTACTGGGTGAAGGTGTGGTTTCGGATGAAGAGTCTTTCAGAGCCAAAATAAAAGAGACTTTGAGCAACCAGTTTGCTCCAGACGCTGATTACTTTTTCATGAAAGAAGTGAGGAAAGCTATTCTAGAAAAAATGGAGGATACAGAGTTTCCAGAAGCTTTTTTGAAAAAATGGTTGTTGATGACAAATGAGCAAGCAACAGAAGAGTTGATCGAACAAGACTTTACAAACATTCTCGACGATATCAAATATCAAATTGCCAAAGACAAAATTGTTACTGACAATGATATAAAAACTGAAGTTTCGGATGTGCAAGAACTTGCCACACAAGTTGCTCAATCACAGTTTGCTCAATATGGAATGAGCAATCTACCTGCTGAAATGCTGGAAGACTATGTGAAAAGAATGTTGGAGAAAGAAGAGACAGTGAAGGGCCTGTTTGCAAGAGTTATGGAAAATAAAATTGCAGCTTGGATGAAAGAAAATATCACCCTTGACGAAAAAGAAGTTACTTCAGAAGAATTCTCCAAAATGACTGCTGAAGAAAATCAAACATTTGATGACTCTGAAGAAGAAGAGGAAGATCAGTATGTTAATTACGAAGAAGTAATAGATCAAGAAGATGCTATAGACGAGATTGAAGAGCAAGATGATAATAACGAAGAAAAGATAGAAGACAAGTCGAACGACTAAGAAACGTTTACTTCCTTTATAAATAGTGCAGAAAGCTTTTGCAGTTGACAAACAATTAAAAAGTTGAATGGTAGAATTTTAAATTTTATTCTTAACTTTGTTACTTGTACGTTTAAACGAGTAGAAGCTTTCTGCTTTTTTATCGTTGTCACATAAATAATAAATGGCATGTTCTTTGCAGGGTATGTCTTGAACAATAACGATAATAAACAACACCAATCAGATGATTGGCTTAAGAATATAAACATGGAAAAAGATTTTAGAAATTACGCAGTAAAACATTTAGGAATGAATGGTCTGGCTTTGGATGGTTATGCCAAAATTACAAGTAAATCCATTTCTCCTACAATCACTAGTAACTTCATTTCACCTACTATTATAGAGGAACGTCAATTGAACGTTGCCCAAATGGATGTGTTTTCACGTCTAATGATGGACCGTATAATTTTTCTTGGTACACAGATTGACGACTATACAGCCAACGTAATTCAAGCACAATTACTTTATCTGGACTCTGCCGATACAGGCAAAGACATATCAATCTATATAAATTCTCCGGGAGGATCGGTATATGCTGGTTATGGCGTGTACGACACCATGCAATTTATTAGTAGTGATGTTTCTACTATCTGTACAGGTATTGCTGCATCAATGGCTGCTGTGTTATTGGTATCAGGAACCCCGAAGAAACGTTTTGCACTGACACACTCACGAGTGATGATTCATCAACCATTGGGTGGTGTGCAAGGACAGGCTTCCGATATCGAAATTACGGCACGCGAAATAGCAAAGGTGAAGCAAGAGTTATTTGCTATCATATCTAAGCATTCGGGCAAACCTATTGAAGAGGTTGCACGCGACTCCGATAGAGATTTCTGGATGACAGCTTCTGAAGCTAAAGAGTACGGAATGGTAGATGATGTGCTTGTTAAGAAATAGAATATACACACATAATAATATAGAAAGTTAGAGTTAAGTTTAAAATGGCAAAGAAAAATCCTAATAAAAATTATTGCAGTTTTTGTGGTAGAGCTGATAGCGATGTCAATCTTTTGATTGCAGGCGTTACTGGTCATATTTGCGATATGTGTGTTGAGCAAGCTCACGGAATCGTTGAAGAGTCGTCGAAGAAAAAAAGCAAGTCTGCTCCTGGGTTCACCCTGAGCAAATTACCAAAACCAATGGAGATAAAGTCATTTGTTGATCAATATGTAATTGGTCAAGATGATGCTAAGCGCTATTTGTCTGTTGCGGTATATAACCATTACAAACGATTGTTGCAAAAAGATTCCAAAGATGATGTGGAGATTGAAAAATCTAATATCATTATGGTTGGATCTACAGGAACTGGTAAAACACTTTTGGCACGAACAATAGCTAAAATGTTGCATGTGCCCCTTACCATTGTTGATGCTACTGTGTTGACAGAAGCAGGATATGTGGGAGAGGACATCGAAAGCATTCTTACAAGACTATTGCAAGCTGCCGATTATGATGTGCCTACTGCCGAAAGAGGCATCGTTTTTATTGACGAGATAGACAAAATTGCTCGTAAGAGTGACAATCCTTCTATTACACGTGACGTTAGTGGAGAGGGCGTTCAACAAGGTCTTTTGAAATTGCTAGAGGGGGCTATTATAAATGTACCACCCCAAGGTGGGCGTAAGCACCCTGATCAAAAAATGATCGCCGTTGATACTAAGAATATTTTGTTCATCTGTGGAGGTGCTTTTGATGGTATTGAAAAAAGAATTGCTCAACGCCTCAACGCCCGTACTGTTGGATATTCAGCCAGTAGAAATGCAGCGCATATCGATCGTAAAAACATGATGCAATATATCACTCCTTTAGATTTGAAGTCTTTTGGATTGATTCCAGAAATTATTGGTCGCTTGCCAGTTCTTACCTATTTGAATCCGTTGGATAAAGATGCTTTATTGCGCATATTGACTGAACCTAAAAACTCTATTACAAAGCAGTATCTAAAGCTGTTTGAAATGGATAATATAAAGCTTACTTTCGATGAAGATGTCTATGAGTATATTGTTGACAAAGCCCTTGAGTTTAAGTTAGGTGCACGTGGTCTTCGCTCCATTGTTGAGGCTATCATGATGGATTCTATGTTTTCGATGCCAAGCGAAAAGAAAACAGAATTGCATATCACACGTGAATTTGCAGTCAATCAATTGCAGAAATCAAATATTGAAACTTTGCGAGTGGCTTAGATTGTATCCAGAAAGAATAAATACATCAGTATTTTACGAAGTGAATACTTTCATAAGTCTATGTTCTACAAATTGCTAAGATGTATCAATTAAATAAATACAAAACGAAGCAGTTTGGAATGTATGCTGTTGAAATGTCACAGAAGAAAACAGTAAAAATTAATTTTTAACAACCTCTTTTTTTATATTCAATTTTTATCTCTTACCTTAGTCTCAAATTAAATTCTATGGAAGTTTAAAGATTTAGCATGATTTCTACATATAATGAATAATCAAATCAAACACATAAACAATTTCCACATAATTATGAAAAGGACACAGAGATGTTACACGAGAAATTAAAGAGGTTTTTTGGCTTCGATACATTTAAAGGTAATCAAGAAGGGGTTATTGAAAGCATATTGAATCAACGGGATACATTTGTGTTGATGCCAACTGGTGGAGGCAAATCCTTATGCTATCAGTTGCCGGCTCTAATGCTTGAGGGAACTGCTATCATTATTTCACCTCTCATTGCACTGATGAAAAATCAGGTGGATGCAATGCGTTCTCACAGTGAAGAAGATGGAGTGGCTCATTTTATGAACTCTTCCCTCAACAAAGCTGAGATCGAAAAAGTGAAAGCAGATATTACCTCAGGGAAAACCAAATTATTATACGTAGCGCCTGAGTCATTGACCAAACAATCTAATATCGATTTTTTGCGTCAAATACCCATTTCATTTTATGCAGTTGACGAAGCTCATTGTATTTCTGAATGGGGTCACGATTTTAGACCAGAATATAGAAGAATAAGAACAATCATTACTGAAATAGGTGCTAAGCCATTAATAGCCTTAACGGCAACAGCAACTCCTAAGGTTCAAGACGATGTTCAAAAGAGTCTGGGAATGATAGATGCAGCTGTTTTTAAGTCATCGTTTAATCGTCCCAATCTTTATTACGAGGTTCGCAAGAAAACCGAAAAGGTTGACAGCGATATTATAAAATATATTCTCTCTCAGAAGGGGAAATCGGGAATTGTATATTGTCTAAGCAGAAAAAAAGTAAATGATTTTGCCGAGATTTTGCAAGCAAATAACATTCTTGCCTTACCATATCATGCTGGTATGGATCCCTCTACACGTAGTGAAAATCAAGATGCTTTTTTGATGGAAAAAGTTGATGTGATTGTAGCAACCATTGCCTTTGGTATGGGTATTGATAAACCTGACGTACGTTTCGTTATTCATTATGATATTCCTAAAAGTTTAGAGGGGTATTATCAAGAAACAGGTCGTTCGGGACGTGACGGTGGAGAAGGTAAATGTATTACTTTTTATTCTGAGAAAGATTTACAAAAACTAGAACGTTTCATGCAAGGAAAACCCGTTGCTGAACAAGAAATAGGTCGACAATTATTGAATGAAACAGCATCGTATGCTGAAACATCTATCTGCCGAAGAAAATTTCTCTTACATTATTTCGGAGAAGACTATAGTCAGCGTAATTGTGGACAATGTGATAACTGTTTAAATCCAAAAATAAGAGTGGAAGCAAAAGAATTATTAATTACGGTTTTAGAAGCAATTAAAGTGCTTAAAGAGAAACATAAGACCGACTATATGATTAATTTCCTTATAGGAAAAGAGACGTCGGAAATTGAAACGTTTGGGCACAACGATCTAGAGGAATTTGGGTCAGGGTCAGACGAAGATGCTATTACGTGGGATACTGTGATACGTTGTGCATTAATAGAGCATTATTTAAAAAAGGATATCGACAATTATGGTCTTCTTAAATTAACTAAGAAGGGGAAAGACTTCCTAAAGAAACCTGTATCGTTTAAGATAACCAAAGAAGACCCGCTAGAAGGTGATTTGGATTTAGAAGATGATGACTTAGTTATCGGTGGTGGAGGAAGTTCGGGTGGTTTAGATCCAGCTCTTTTTTCAATGATGAAAGATTTGAGAAAAAAACTAGCTAAGAAATTAAATGTGCCGCCATATGTTATATTTCAAAATCCTTCATTAGAAGCTATGGCAATTTCTTATCCTATCTCGATTGAGGAGTTGCAAAATATGCCTGGTGTAGGAGCTGGCAAAGCAAAAAGATATGGTAAAGAGTTTGTTGAACTTATCAAGAAGCATGTTGTAGAGAATGAAATTGAACGTCCTGAAGATTTGCGTGTTCGCACGGTAGCAAACAAATCAAAACTGAAAGTTTCTTTTGTTCAAGGGATCGACAGAAAAGTTGCTTTAGACGATTTGGCTGAATCAAAAGGAATTGAATTCTCAGAGTTACTTTCTGAAATTGAAGCAATTGTTTATTCTGGAACAAAAATAAATATCGATTACTTTATGAACGAGGTCATGGATCAAGATGTTTTAGAGGATATATATGCTTATTTTCAAGAAGCAGAAACAGACAATATCGATGAAGCAATTGAAGAATTGTCTGAATATGAAGAGACCGAAATAAGATTGATACGTATTAAATTCTTATCTGATATGGCCAATTAATTTTTATTTTCTGTCTTACAATAAAACAGAACTGCTTTTCAAATATCCAAAAAAATATAAATGAAGAAAGGTTATTAATAAATAGTTGTTCTATATATGTACAGGAAACTGTTTCTATAACTCTTATAGTGAGTGAAATAAAAATTGAATGGAATTACTGAAAAATATAAATAGTCCCGATGACTTAAAGAAATTGACAATGGATCAACTCATCACTCTCTGTGATGAGTTAAGAGAGTTCATTATCGATCACTTGTCACATAATCCGGGACATTTTGCTNNGGTACAGTTGAACTTACTGTAGCACTTCATTATTTATATAATACTCCTTTCGATAGATTGGTGTGGGATGTAGGTCATCAAGCATACAGTCACAAGATATTGACAGGGAGACGCGATTTATTTCATACTAATAGAAAATTTGGTGGAATATCTGGGTTTACTAATCCAGAAGAGAGTGAATATGATACTTTTATTGCGGGTCACGCATCAACTTCTATTTCCGCTGCATTGGGTATGGCGGTTGCAGCAAACTTGCATGACAAACCGGAACAGCATGTTGTAGCCATCATTGGTGATGGAGCAATGACTGGAGGATTGGCTTTTGAGGGACTAAACAATGCTTGTTCGCAACCCAACAATTTGCTCATTATCTTGAATGATAATGATATGTCTATAGATGCAAATGTTGGTGGCATGAAAGATTATTTAGTAAAAATGACTTCTTCCTCCCTATACAATAGAATGCGTTATGGGATTTATAAACAATTTAAACGAAGAAACCTTATAAACGAAGAGAAGAAAAATTTTAGNNATTTTCAACAATAGTCTTAAATCACTGCTTACTCGTCAACAAAACATCTTTGAAGGATTCAATATACGCTATTTTGGTGTAGTAGATGGTCATGATCTGCCTTCTCTTATTAGTATCTTAGGCAATATTCAAAATATGAAAGGTCCTAAGTTATTGCATATTCGCACTACAAAAGGTAAAGGATATAAACCTGCAGAAGATGCAGCTACTGTGTGGCATGCTCCAGGATTGTTTAACAAAACAACAGGTAAACGAATTATTAAACAAAGTAAAGACCAACCACAGTTATATCAAGATGTATTTGGACATACGCTCACAGAGATGGCTTCGGCTAATGAAGACATAGTTGGTGTAACACCAGCAATGCCTACAGGGTGTTCTATGGTGCACATGATGAAAGAGTTTCCGAGAAGAGCTTTTGATGTAGGAATTGCAGAAGCACATGCGGTTACTTTTTCTGCTGGAATGGCAAAAGAGGGACTCATCCCTTTTTGTAATATTTATTCTTCTTTTATGCAACGAGCATATGACCAAGTGATCCATGATGTTGCATTACAAAAACTGAAAGTTATTCTCTGTTTGGATAGGGCCGGTTTGGTAGGCGAAGATGGAGCAACGCACCACGGAGTTTTCGATTTGGCCTATTTACGCTTTATACCCAATTTGGTTATATCTGCTCCCTATAATGAGCACGACTTACGTAATTTGATGTACACTGCAGTGTATGGTAATTCAGGACCATTCGTAATAAGATACCCCCGAGGACAAGGAGAACTTGCTGAGTGGAAAAATGAAATGAAGGTAATTCCTATTGGTAAGGGGAGAAAGTTGAAAGATGGAAAAGACATTGCTTTGCTTTCAATAGGAACCATTGGTAATGTAGCAGCTTCTGCTATAGAAAAAGCAAAAGCTTATGGAATGGATGTTGCGCATTATGATATGTTGTTTTTGAAGCCAATAGACAAAGAACTTTTGACAGAGGTAGCAGAAAATTATAGCACTATAATCACAATTGAAAATGGATCCATCGAAGGCGGAATGGGAAGCGCAGTATTGGAATTCTTTGCCGACAATGACTATAATAATTTGAGTGTTCATCGATTAGGAATTGGCGATGAATTTATCTCACATGGTGCGACCAAAGATTTATTACATTACTGCAAACTAGATGAAGAGGGTATATTGCAATCGCTGATTGACGTTCAGAAACTTAAAGAGGTCGAAATTTAATTTATATATATGAGAATAATAATTGCAGGTGCTGGAGCTGTGGGGACTCATCTAGCTAAATTATTAGTGCAAGAGAATCACGATATTATATTGATGGATGAGGACAGAGAGCGATTGAGCACAATTAAGGATAATGTCGAATTATTGTCTCGAATTGGAAATTGCACTTCTCTGACAGCACTTTCAGATGCGGGCGTTAAAAATACAGATCTTTTTATTGCTGTTACAACGGAAGAATCGAAAAACATTACGGCATGTATGCTCGCGTCTAATTTAGGTGCCAGAAAGACTTTAGCTCGAATTGATAACTATGAATATTTACTACCGAAAAACTTAGAGTTTTTTGAGAAACTGGGTATCAACTCAATGATATATCCAGAAATGATGGCAGCAAAAGAAATTGTGTCAGCTCTCAAAAATCCGTGGACAAGAGTGTGGTGGGAATTATGCGGTGGCTCAATTATTTTGTCGGGAGCAAAAATTCGTGAGAATGCTCCTATTTCTAGTCGGTACATTCACGAGCTAGTGCCCGAGAATAAGAAGTTTCATGTGGTTGCTATCAAACGCAACAATCACACAATTATTCCTACTGGTAAAGACCAAATACTACCAGGCGACATACTCTATTTTACTACACTTCGGAAGCATTTGAATGAACTGCCCGAAATAATGGGCAAAACCTCTTTCGAGACCAAGAATATCATCATTATGGGCGGAAGCAGGATTGCCTTGCAAACTGTAAAATATTTGCCCGATAATATAAACGTGAAAATCGTAGAAAAAGATCGTGAGCGTGCTGAGTTATTGGTGGAACAAACTCCTTCCAATGTTACTGTTTTTCTTGGCGATGGTCGTGATACTGAGTTATTGGTTAACGAAGGAATAAACGAGGCCGATGCCTTTCTTGCCCTTACAGGGAACTCAGAGGCAAACATTCTTGCATGTATTGCTGCAAAACAACACGGTGTGAAGAAAACAATTGCTGAGGTAGAAAACTTAGACTACATAGGTCTCGCCGAGAAATTTGATATTGGTACAGTAATCAACAAAAAGCTAATTGCTGCCAGCAAAATATATGAGTTGCTTTTGAAGGCTGATGCTTCTAACATAAAGAACCTAGCTATTGCGAACGCAAATGTGGGTGAAGTTATTGCTCATCCAAACTCAAAAGTGACAAAGAAAATAATTAAAAACCTAAGACTTCCTTCCGATATAACCTTTGGTGCTCTTATTAGAAATGGACAACCTATGCTTGTTGATGGTGAAACTTTGATTGAGCCATATGATCAAGTAGTTGTTTTCTTCTTGCACCGTTCGATGAAGAGCATCGAAAACTTCTTTATCTAACCAAACAATCTAATATTTGTGGCACGACTGAAATCGATTAATACGTATTTCATCTCAAACATTCTTGGTTTCATACTTATTGTGGAGTCAATGTTGATGCTCTTGGCTGCTTTTATAGGTGAGATATACCGTGAAGATGCCACCTCCAGTATCTACTTGTCCGTTGGCATAACATTTTCTGTTGGGGTGCTTTTGCGTTTCATAAGCTTTCGCAGAAAAGGAAGAGAAACAACTAAACGAGAGGGTTTCTTGACAGTTACTCTTGTTTGGATTTTCCTTACTATATTTGGTTTATTGCCTTACTATCTAAGTGGAGCAATCCCTCATTTACCCGATGCTTTTTTTGAAACTATGTGTGGGTTCACTACAACGGGTAGTTCGGTTATTCTTAACCTTGAAGGCTTCCCTAAGTCATTACTCTTTTGGAGAAGTCTCACACAATGGGTGGGAGGTATAGGTATTGTAGTGTTTGTGATGGCATTCTTGTCACTGTTCGGAGGTAGTGCCATTCAGCTGTTCGATGCAGAGGTGACGGGGTTTAAGCAAAATCAACAAATAGCCCCGCGCATAAGCAAAATTGCTAAATTGATTTCAATGACATACTTGGGCTTCACTGTTATAGGCTTCTTTCTTCTTTGCTTGGGTCCCATGAATGCTTTTGATGCAATATGTNNAACAAGTATATCAACCGGAGGTTTTTCTACGAAACAAACAAGTATTGCTTATTTTAATTCTGCCTACATTGAGTATGTTATTACTTTATTGATGTTTCTTGGTGGAACAAACTTCATTCTTCTCTATCTTTTAATAAAAAAGAAATCAGGACAAATCTTTCATGACGAAGAGTTTAGGTGGTATGTTTATATTGTATCAGTGTTCACTGTATTTATGGCAGCCACATTGCTGCTTTCAGGGAAGATGGAGGGTGTTGAATTCACTTTCCGCACTGTATTGTTTCAAGTTGTTTCAATCATCACTACAAGTGGATTTGCAGTATATGACTACTTGCTTTGGGGGCAATTCTATTGGTTTCTTTTTTTAGCCTTGATGATTTTCTGTGCTTGTGAAGGCTCAACTTCAGGGGGAGTAAAAATATCACGTCTTGTGGTTTTGGTGAAAAACACATTTGTTGAATTTAAGCGTCAGGTACATCCTTCTGCTGTGCTCCCTGTTAAGATGAATAAATCTGTGGTACCCACACATGTTGTTTTCAAAATACTCGCTTTTATGTTTCTATATACATTGCTGATTTTTGCAAGCTTCATAATACTCAGTCTTACAGGAATGACATTTGATGAGGCAATTGGAGCTTCTATTACAGCAGTTAGTAACGTGGGACCTGGCTTAGGAGCAAATGGACCGTCAGGTAATTTTGCCAATCTTACAGACTTTGCCAAGATTTATATGGCCTCGCTCATGTTGATTGGTCGTTTAGAAATTTTCACTGTTCTTTCGCTTTTTATTCCTAGTTTTTGGAGATAATATTTGATTGGTAATCCTTAGAGCTTTTGCTTCTATTTGATAAATAGTTGATTGTAACTACATAGTAGTTAACATGAAATATTATACTCGAGGATTTGTAATCCAAATAGTTCTGAAAATTGAGAGTAAGGTTAATTTTTTAGCTTTCTACTAATCTCTCTTTTTCCCAGCATTTTCTACTCTTCGAAAATGTTTTAAACAGGTGAAATTTGCATCCACGGCGTAGAAAATGTTTGAAAAAAGATTATATTCATTTTTTCGTCCTAATTTGCTCCATTTATGCTTTAGAAATTCAATTTCCGAAGAATTGGTACTCTTTTCATTTGTTGATTCTTCAATTTTAATCTGCGTTTTCTCTTTATAGAGCAATTTGTGCTCAAATTTGTTTAAGAAAGCATCATTTTAGCGATTCAAAACATTTTCATGACCGTGGATTGCGTTTTCAACAGATGAACGTCCAAACCATCGTGGTGGATTTGATTTCCAACTGATTTATGAGGCGTTTTCTTGTGAATTGTAAATTATAATGGCTTATTATTTACTAATTGACATAAGTGGAAACATAAGAGTAGTGTGATTGTCATATTGAATTTGGAAATGAAAACATGATTTTAGAGGTTGGAAGTATAAAACAAAAAAGACCACTTCTTTTTAGATGTAGTCTTTCTGTATATTTGAGGTAAGATTTTTTAAAATCTTTTCTTTTTGATACGTGCTCTTTTACCACGCAATTTACGTAAGTAGTATATTTTACTTCTACGTACTTTACCTTCGCTATTGACAGTGATACTTTCAATAAAAGGTGAATTCATAGGGAAAATTCTTTCAACACCAATGTTGTCTGACATTTTACGTACTGTAAAACGTTTATTTTCTCCATCTCCATTTATTTTTAGAACAACACCTCTGTAGAGCTGAATACGTTCTTTGGTTCCTTCCACGATACGGTATGCAACCGTTACTGTGTCACCACTCTTAAATTTTGGGAATTCTTTCTTTTTGCTTTCGAAAGAACTCTCTGCAATTTTCATTAAATCCATGATTGAAAAAGCTTTATGTTAATGCTTAACGTTTCTATAACGCAATATGTCAGAGACCGTCTCAACAGAGATTGCGCAAAGCGGATGCAAAGATAACGAAAATAGTTTTATTAGCAAGCATCCATTGAGATTATTCTTAATGGATTTATTATGTATACTTAAATCTATTTTAATTGAGATAAGTGAGTTGCTTTTTTGAGTCAATCTTTTGTATCTTTGCATTCTAAATAAACTATTAATGAAAGCTTTTCAAAACACGAACACACACTCAAAAGTTTTATATCTGTTCATCTTCTGTTTGGCTGGACTATTCTTAGCAGGTAGTCTCGTAATGGTCATCAATGGTTTTTGGTCTGAACAATGGATGGTTTCAGCATGGGGGCTACGAGTGAGTTCTGCAATTCAAATGGCGCTCATGTTCTTTCTGCCTGCTTACACACTAGTTGTTTGGAGCGACCACAAACCATTGTCTTATTTTGGACTACAGCACTCTGATAGTTTTTTAGATTTAGCTCTTATTGCTTTTTTAATATTGTTAGTTTCAATGCCTTTCATAACATTGCTTGCTCAACTAAATCAGTTATTGGTGTTGCCTAACTCGCTAAGTGGAGTAGAAACATGGATGAGAAATTTAGAGACATCAGCTGAAGAAACAACTAATCTATTGCTTACAGGAACATCTGTCTGGGATTACTTAGGAAACCTGATCTTTGTTGGTGTTTTTGCTGCAGTTGCTGAGGAGTTTTTCTTTAGAGGTGCATTGCAACAGCTATTAGTAAAGCTCTTCAAGAGTAATCATACGGGTGTGTGGATGACCGCATTTATTTTTAGTTTGATGCATTTGCAATTTTATGGTTTTCTTCCACGGATTATTTTAGGTGTAATCTTAGGGTATCTGTTTGTGTGGTCAAAGAATTTATGGATACCCATATTGATCCACTTCTTAAACAATGCCTTAGTTGTTACATTCAGTTATTTCTTTAAAGAAAATTCGGTGTACCAATCAATAGAAAATATACCTGTTACACCTACCTTCATCATTACTGGATTATTGAGTTTAGGCTTAATGGTGTATTTACTCAAGGTGTATCAAACAAAAGCAAGAGTTGCGCAAATGCAAGTTGAGCAATAAGAAAGTTTTCACGATAATAATTAAAAATAAATATGTTACAAATAGACGACACCATCATATCAATGGATGTAATCGAGTCGCAATTCATATGCGATCTCTGTAAATGTAAAGGTCAATGTTGTGTTGATGGTGATTCAGGTGCACCCTTAGAGCAAGAAGAAAACGATAAAATCAATGAAATTCTCCCTCTCATATGGGATGAACTATCTCCCAAAGCACAAGCACTTATTAATGAACAAGGTATCTCTTATAGNNGGTTACCTCAATTATAAATGGTAAAGAGTGTGTGTTTACTTATTTTGATGAAAATGGGGTATGTAAATGTGCTATAGACAGTGCTTACCGTGAGGGAAGAATATCTGTACCTAAACCAATATCATGTCATTTATATCCCATACGTCTTCAGAAGTACCGCGATTTTACTGCAGTAAATTATCATAAGTGGTCTATTTGCGCACCAGCTGTAAAGTTTGGAAAGAAAGAAGGAGTTGCCCTTTATAAGTTTCTCAAAGAACCATTAATACGCAAGTTTGGTGAACAATGGTATGAACAAGTGTGCGAAGCAGCTAAGATGATAGAAGATGGCAAGAAATAGAAAACTTAAATTTAAGTTTCAATATTTAGGAATGAAGATTGAAAATAAAACTTCAAGAATATGAAGATTAACACTTTAGCCATTGTAGGCTGTGGTAAGCTAGCAGAAATAGTTGTTGATGCACTTATTGGTGGTATGCTACCAAACTATCGGCTAATTGGAACATTGTCTCGAACGATTGACAAAGCTCAATATCTAGCCAATAAGATAAATGATATGCAAATTGATTATCAATGCTATGCATTCGAGTCAATGGATGATTTATTGGCTTTAAAAGCCAATTATATTGTTGAGTCTGCAACGCCAGATGTTTTTAAGAAATTTGCACTACGAGCTTTAGAAAATGGTTCGTCGTTAGTTCCTCTATCTATTGGTGCATTTGCAGATGAGAAGTTTTATACAGAAGTCCAGAAAATGGCATTGGAAAACGATGTGAAAGTCTTTATACCTTCAGGTTCAATTGGTGGTTTGGATGTCATGCGGACTGCTTCATTGATGGATGAAACTAAAGTGAAATTTTCAGCACAAAAAAGCCAAAATGCTTTGCGACATACCAAAGTATACGATGAGTTGTTAGAAACAGAGAGCCGAGAGGTTTTCAGTGGTAATGCAATAGGGGCTATTGGGCTTTTTCCTACGCAAGTAAACGTAGCAGTTGCCACTTCTTTGGCGACTATAGGCCCCGAAAATGTTGAGGTGTCTATTAATTCAACTCCTAATTATGTGGGGGACAGACATGTCATTACAATTAAAAATGAGCAGATAGATGCAACACTTGATATCTATAGTGCGACATCTGAAATTGCAGGTTGGAGCGTTGTTAACACACTGCGCAATATTGTTTCACCCATTGTATTCTGATAGATTTTGAATCACCTTTTGGCTCAATCGTTCGAATGCTTGACGAGTTCTACCAGCAGAGACATTCATGCATCTTACATTAGGATGGGAGAGTAATCTATCATTACCCAATGCTCCTAATGAATCACAGAAGCAGAGGTTTCTACCATCGTTTAACCACTGTTCAAATGAAGTCATATCCCAGGCAGGAGAAAGCCCAACATTGAAAAGAATTTTATGATTGCCCAATTTCTCAAACTCTTCTTTATGAAGTAGCACTGTATTTTTATTTAAACTGCAAATCACAATATCGCTAAGCTCCATCAATTTTGGTAATGGGAGGAACTGATATCCTTTTTTAGTTGCATCTTCCTTTTCACTGCGGGAAAAGTAATTAATATTCGCACCAAAAAAGCATAGTGCATCAGCAATCATGCCTCCTAGCTTACCTAAGCCAACTATTCCACAGTTTAATCCTGTTATTTCTTCAGGAATGTTATTCCACGGTATAACTTGTGTCCCATCAAGATTTGTTCCAAATCCATGCAAACATCTCACCAATTCACTGACCACATATTCTACCACTCCCTCATCACCATAATCTCTAATTCCCGTTACTACGATACCTCGTTGTTGTGCATAATTGATATCTACATTGGCACTCTCAGGTGAATATAATGAACAACACATTCCAATATATCTTAGGTTTTTACATCGTTCCATTACCTCTTTGGTCAGAGTTGTAGTGTAGCTCAACAAGACAGCATCGGCATCGCCAATTCTATTAATAATGTCATTGATGTCAATCGGTATGTCTTGATGTAAAACAACCTCTTTGGCAAAATTGTGAAGTTCTTTTTCGGCGCTTGGTATTAAGCTTATTGGCTCAATAGCTATTAATTTTTCAAACATATCTAAAAAATATATATGAGTTTCGGCAGGGTACTTTAAATATGCGGCTTCCTTATTCGATTGCTCCAAAAGTGTATCCTTCTTTCAACAACCATTCAATGGAGTGTGGCAAGGCGTATCTTAAATTCTTTTCGGCTTTCAGTGAATCATGAAAGACTATTATAGAGCCATTACGAGTATATTTCTTAACATTGTTAAATACCTGTTGTGGAGTCATTCGTTTACTGTAGTCACGTGTCACAACATCCCACATTATTGTTTTGTATCCCAGCAAGTGAAGGTGTGCAAGTTGGTAAACAAACATATGTCCATGAGGAGGTCTAAAGAGGTTCGACTGAATATAACGACTACTCTCCTTTACATTATTAACGAATTTACGTCCGAATGTTTTCCATCCCTGCAAGTGATTATGTGTATGATTACCAACCTTGTGTCCACGCTTCAAAATTTCTTTATAGTTCTCTGGGAACTTCCGTACGTTGTCTCCAACACAAAAGAATGTAGCTTTAATTTGATATTGGTCCAAAATGTCGAGAACCCACGGAGTGACTTCAGGAATAGGTCCATCATCAAAAGTGAGATAAACCATTTTTTTGTTTTTAAGAGAAATTTTCCAAATGCTTTTCGGGAAAAGCATTCGATATAACTTCGGTGGTTGTTCTATTATCATACAATATAGATAAAAGGACGTTTATTGAATCGGAGTTCTACAAACATCCTTTTATTTTGAGTAGATTATTGCTGTTGAGCATTGTTATAATGTTGCAATAACTCTGGACTGTATTGCTGCATCATTTGTAGGGATTGTTGCATGGCGTGCTCTTCCACAGATTTTCGTATGGTATCATCATCGGCGGTGTAATAGCCGCGAATAGATCCATCAGTTATTTCTCTCAGCACCGAGTTGGCCATTGAGCCCAATCCTTGTGTATAATAAAACTGAGCTCGACTCAGTAAGTCTTCAACATGCGTTGTATATTTATCTAAATCGTAATTCTGATAAAGCATTGTAAGGCGTAATAATACTCCTAAATTGTAGTTTAAGATGTCAGATGAACTGTTAGCCATTTGTCTGGGTGATAATCTGTCATACCAATCTAAATTGAGGTATATTCTATTTTCAATCTCTTCGATCAATGCTTCACCTTTTTCTATTTCACCCAATTCGAAATAAGCTGTAGCCAATGGAATTGATTCATATCCATAAGGCATGCTTGCGGAGGGGAGAACAGTCACACATTTCTCTAATGCGAGAAGTGCTTTTTCTTTTTCACCATTCTCGATTAGTGCATCAATAAGCATGGCAAATAGGTTGCGCATTTGACTAAACATGCGACGATTATTTTCATCCAAATATACTTTGGGATTATCGAAACCACCCCATTTAAATTTGTTCATCATGTTGTCATACATCACTTCTGTGTTTACACCACTTGTCAATGGCTTACCAGGTGTAACTCGATAGGCTAATCCTTCAAGCGAAAAATTGGGTGTCATGTTCAAATGCGTATCATGACCAACTGTTGTGGCATAATACAATGGTCTTTCCCAATTATTACTATTGATATTTGAAAGCAATTCCAAAATCATTAATTCTTGACGATACAAACCCGATTTTCCTTCCAAGTTGATGGTCATTCGGCTTGCAGGTGCTGCATTTAATGAAGCCCAATCAACCATGGCTGTATCCACATCAAGATACAATTTGTCGGAAGGAATAACACCACTATCATCAATAAATGGATTGCTTGGAGGTTTTACTCCATCACGCAAGTCCGTCATTACTTTTGTAAGTGGCAAAGCATCTTTAAAGGCACCTGCATCAAAATAAGAAGAATATTGAACAGGTGGAACATTGTTTCTTTGCAATGTTGTCTCTATCTGTTTGCGAGTCAATAGATAAGCATGTGTTCCTCTATCACCCGAGTATTGCACTTGAGTCCAAGATATGGGCAATGGCTTCGATTCGTATGACTCGCGCACCATTTGATCTACATACCATTCGGTTTGCAAATAGCTGAGATTACACACTCGAACATCCGTTCTAAATCCTTCTACTTCTTGTGCATACCATAATGGGAAAGTGTCGTTATCACCATTACAGAATATGATTCCATCGGGAGCAACACTTGTGAGGTAGTTCATACCTATGTCGCGTGCTGAATATCTTTTAGAACGATCATGATCGTCCCAGTTTTGACCAGCCATTTGGATAGGAATCAAAACGCCTATTAGCGTTGCAAGTCCACCAGCCAATCCGGGGTTGTTAATATATTTTCGTAAAAAACTTGCTATACCAGCGACTCCCATGCCAATCCAAATTGTAAAAGCATAGAAAGAACCTGCATAGGCATAATCTCTTTCACGTGGTTCAAATGGAGTTTGGTTCAAATAGAGCACAATGGCTATACCTGTCATAAAAAATAACATGAATACTACCAAAAAGCTTTTTTGACCTTTTTCCTTTAGTCTCAACTGATAGATAATTCCAATAATCCCCAATATTAACGGAAGCATAAAATATACATTTCTTGCTTTATTGTCTGCTACATCGGGTGCAATGTTAGATTGCGGCCCCAATCCCAATACGTGTTCATCAATAAATGATATACCTGTAATCCAGTTTCCGTTGGTGATGCCTCCATCACCTTGAATATCATTTTGACGACCTGAGAAGTTCCACATAAAATAGCGCCAATACATGTAGTTCAACTGATACGAGAATAAGAACCGTATGTTGTCCAACATGGTTGGTGTTTGTTTCTCGTTCTTTATTCCGCCCCACATTTTGTAACCCGTCAAGTGATTCCCGAAACTTGGGTTTCCACTATATGAGTGCATACGAGGAAACAACATCGAATTGGTATATTTATATGATGAAGATGTTGAAGCAACATACTTGTCTTTTTCTTGTGGTGATGTTTTAATAGCTTTGCTATATCTCTTCTTTTCGGAAGCAGTTTCTACAGAACCATCTGATTTTCTCTCCAATTCTGATGCAAAAGTACGTCCGTATATCAATGGTCTATCACCATATTGTTCACGGTTGAGGTATCCGGCTAAGCTGAACACATCTTCTGGTGAGTTTTGATCCATGGGTGGATTAGCTACGGAACGAATGGGTATTAACGCAAAAGATGAATAACCAATAAGTATCACTAACAGGCATGTCATTGCCAGATTGATGAGTTTAGTACTTGCTTTTTTAGACTTATAAATAAAGAATAGAGCACCTCCAATTAATAGTAACCATAACCAAATGCTGTCTCCAATAAAAAGCACACCAGACAAAGTAAGACCTAACAAAAATGTAAGACGTATGCGTGTCATATTGGGTTTTTCGGACATTGTTTCAATGATACTCCACACTATAACACCAACTAATGCTATCAGATAGATAAATAGTCCCGAATNNAGTTGACTGCCAATAGTTCTATCCACCCACCCACTTTAGTAAATCCGGGTATAATTCCGTACATCAATATGACAATCAACCCGAAAGAAAACAAAAGAGCAAGAGTAGTACTTTTCCAATTTATCTTATCATTCTTTTTGTAATAATATATAAGAACAATAGCAGGGATACAGAGCAGGTTCAAGAGGTGGACACCTATTGAAAGACCCATCATATAAGCAATCAGTACAATCCATTTGTCCGAATGTGGTTTGTGAGCATTGTCTTCCCATTTGAGAATGAGCCAAAAAACCAACGCCGTAAACATTGACGAAAAAGCATATACCTCAGCTTCTACAGCAGAGAACCAAAATGTATCGGAAAATGTATAAGCCAATGCTCCCACCAATCCACTACCAATAACCACAACAATCTGATTAAGTGTTAGAAAACTTTGGTCTGTTTTTAAAACGAGTTTTCGTGTTAGGTGAGTGATGGTCCAAAATAAAAACAATATGGTCAGAGCGCTTAGTATTGCAGACATGGCATTAACCATAACGGCAACGTTGGCTGGATTT
>DENY01000083.1:8800-22449 GCA_002359825.1 Bacteroidales bacterium UBA2632 | reverse complement strand
TTAAACTTAGTTTACCACATGGTTCCCTAATTGAGTTTTTGCCTATTCGGCTGCAAATATACATAAAAGTATGTAGAACGAAGATAGTTTTTTTGAGAATAAAACCAAAATAGTTGGCTTCTAAAACTTTAGTTCATAAAGACTGCATCCTTTACCAATTTTATAAGAAGGTTTCTAATCTGAAATAGCAAAAGGCCCAACTCAATGAGTCGGGCCTTTTGTGCTTTTAAAGCATAATGAAATCAATGTTTATTTTAGATACTCTCGTCTATTGCATCAATCTTCTTAACAATCAAATCCAATTCAGCTTTAATCTTTTCAATTTTGTTGTTCATGTCATCTAAAAGTACATTTCCTTTTTTAGATGAACTTGACAAGAACCCAATATTGTTTTCATACGTCTGAAGCTCTGATTTCATTCTTTCAAACTGACGCATCAGTTTCTCGCGCTCATAAAATACTTGTCCGCGTGAACGATCCGATTTGGTCATCTCTGAAATATTCGATTTGAATGTTTCCAGTTTTCGTTCCGATTTATTGATATTCAATCGAGAATAGATGGAATCATTCGCATCTGTAAATTCTTTGTAAGCTGTATTTTTGTCTTTGAAGGGAACAAATCCTACTGCTTGNNACTCAGTAGAAAGTTCAGGATCAATATTTTTAATTTTCTCCGTTATCTCTCTTTTCTTATTCAAGTTTTCAATCTCTTCTTGTCGTATCGACTTGGAGTGAAGTTTCTTTTGCTCAAAGAAATGGTCGCATGCACTGATAAAACGTTTCCAAATAACTGTTGAGTTTTTGCGTGGTACCATGCCAATTTCTTTCCATTCTCGTTGGATGGCAATCATGTCCGATGTGGTTTCTTTCCAATCTTGACTATCTTTCATTGCTTCGGCTCGCTCGCACAATTCAATTTTCTTTTTCAAGTTTTCTTCCAGTTCACCTCGTATCGATTGATAGAATTCATTTTTACTTTTGAAAAACAAATCACATACAGAACGATAACGTTGGAAAATCTTTGCATTCACCTTTCTGGGCGCGTATCCAATTTGTCTCCATTCGTTTTGAAAGTTTAGTACTTCACGTGTTTTTGACTCCCAGTCCCTTGTGGCTTTTAAGGTGGACACATCTATTGCTTCAAGCGCTTCACATATAGCTATTTTCTTTTCATAGTTTTCGCTATCTTGAGCTCTAAGAGATTCTATTCGTGTCTGATATCTATTATTGATTTCTGCCGAAGCTTCTTTAAATCTTTGCCAGATCAGTTCTCTGTCTTTTCTTGCAACGGGTCCTATATCGCGCCAGTCTTTGTGTAGTTTTTGTAATTGATGAAAAGCAGACACAAGGTCTTCTTCTACAGTTAGTTTCTCTGCAGCCTCACACAAAGCTATTTTGCTCTCCAAGTTTTTCTTAAAGTCATAATCTCTGTATTCATTGTGAAGATGCACAATGTCATAAAACTTTTCAACTTGTTCTTGGAATTGCTGCCACAATTCGTGGTCTTTACCATGTGGAACCAGTTTAATATCTCTCCATTCTTGTTGAAGTGATTTAAACTCTTGATATTTTTTGTTGAAATCTTCAGGACTTTCAGTCAGAATTCTCACCTCTTCGATGATAGCTAACTTACGCTCCATATTTTTCTCTTTCAATTTTTCTTCTTCCGCTGCAAGCTTTTTTCTTTTCTCTGCTAATGTTTGCAGAAGATTCTTTCCTTCAGTATGTTGATTAGATTCTTTTATTACAAAATCCTCTTCTTTGCCTCCCTCACTAATGAATTCTTGTTTTTGCCCTTCTGTTTCTTTTCTTATTTCTGCGAAGAACAAGTTTTGGTATTTGTCTAATTCTTTGCGAGAAAACCGATCTTTACTGGCTAATTCTCGTAGTTTGCTAACAATTTCGTCAAATGTCAATGGTACTGCCAGTTTTGGTTTTTTGATCTCCGATGTTGATGCTTCCTCATTTTTCGCATCATCTTTTACAAATAATGCATCTTCTTCTTTAGTTTCTGAGTCGGCAGATGATTCCTCTATTTTTGCCTCTTCCTCTTTTTCCAGAGGTTTAGGTCTAGTACCTTTTGATTTCTCTACTTCAGCATTGGCATCAACTTTTTCAGCATCAGCTTCAGCATCATCTTTCTTTGTTTCCTCCGTTTCTGCTTTAGCTTCTGATGGTGTGTCATCTTTCTTAGCTTCAATATCAGCTATTGGAGTATCCACCTGTTTTGTATCTGTTATCTCAGTTTTTTTATCAGCATCAGATTCTTTCAAAGTATCCATTGGAGCATCTTGCCTCTTATGGTCTTCTTCATTGTTTTGCACTTGGTTGTTGTTTGTTACAGAGTCTGAAGTAGGGGTAACATTAGAGTCGTTTAAATCTTTCTTTTCAAAGTTGTCATTCGCATTCATTAGATCATTCCTGTCTNNTTTTATCTTCATTTTTCAACTATTTATTAATTGCCGTAAAATGAGATCTTAACTATACCATATACAAATTAAAGCATTTTTTTGCTGATATTACTATTTTGCCTTATTTATTTGACACTTTAACAGAAAACGGACAATTCTTTAAAATCGTACACCAGTTTACTATACTATCTAGAATAAATTCGATATATTTGTATATAAAAGAATATCAACTAAAAAATAAATATTATGACAGAACTTGTAATTCGATATGCAATTTCGACCAAGCTTAAATTGCAAGCATTAATCGTATCAATCTATTTAATGATCATTTCGATTGTAATGGCAACCCTTGAAATGTTAGATGCACAATATAATGCATACTTTTTTGTAGGAGCTGTTGGTATATTAATAGCGCTTTCTTTGATTCTTTCAATTACGATATCTCAACCAAAACCTTTGGTTAGATTGAATAACGAAGAGTTTGCTCTTACTTTCCCAATGCAAAGATTACGCACTATTATCTATTGGCACGAAGTAACGCATATTGGTATAGGTCTTAGTTATATTACGATGGTTGTAGCAGAACAAGAGTTGAAGGTTGATTTGGAAATCCTCAGATATCATGACTTGAAAGTCCTCAAATCAAAATTGGTGGAAGTTGCCGAGTCTAAGAATATTCCCTACAATAATATATAATGGATTGGGTCAAATAATATTCAGTCTGTCAAATTGTAATCATCTTTTTATAGTGGATATCTCTTCAGTAGAATAATTCTCAATTCGATTAACAATTTGCTTTCAACGGATTATTAAGTTAAACGTTGCAGTTGCATGCAACCTTTTGAGTTTAAATCCATCTATATTATTAGAAAATAAAAATTTATACAATCAATTTCAATAACCATAGAAGTTGCTATGAAAACAATGCTTACTTGTGTTTTAATATTTTTATCAGTGTTACTAGCGTCCAACTCTTGTGATAAAAATGTAGATGAAATTAAAGTTTCAGCGAACTTGCCAGAACCTTTGAAGATAGATTTACGGGGAGTGGAAACTTCCATGATTAAATCGGATCAAACTTTTGCATTCAAGTTTTTTTCAAATGTCTTCGACGAAGAACAAAAGGATGCTGACGAAAACTTTATGGTGTCGCCCTTTAGTCTCAGTATGGCTTTGGCCATGACATGGAACGGTAGCGATGGTGATACAAAGGCGGCTATTCAAAATACTCTAGGATTCGGTAATTGGAAGGACAGTGATCTAAATGGTTACTTCAAGAAATTAAAAGACACATTCGAAAAAACTGATCCATCCACCAAATTGACCATTGCCAACTCTATATGGACCAATGGGAATGTGAGAATATTACCTGATTTTATCTCTCTCAACAAAGACTATTATAATGCAACTGTTGAGGCAGTTGATTTTGGCAATACCGTCACTGTTGGCCGAATTAACGCTTGGGCAGCCGACAATACCAATGATTTGATTAAAAGTATAATTGAAAAAACTAGTACATCCGACTTGATGTATCTGCTCAACGCGCTTTACTTTAAAGGTATTTGGACTTCAGAGTTTGATGCAAAGAACACCAAGAAGATGAGTTTTACACCCGAAGTTGGCACTCTAGTAAAAATTGACATGATGCATCAGGAAGCTTCCTTCAATTATACTGACAATGAAAATATGCAAGTGGTGGAATTACCCTATGGCAACAAAGCTTTCAGTATGATGGTGCTTTTGCCCCAAAAAGGTAAGAAGATATCTGATGTGACAATGGCTTTGCAAAATGAAGATTATTGGAATAACCTGAAAACCAAATTGGTCAAACGAAAGGTGGATTTATTCTTACCCAAATTTAAAACAGAGTATAGTAAAAAACTGAACGATATTTTGATTGATATGGGCTTGGAAATTGCCTTCACACCAGGTAAAGCAAATTTTTCTCACATGTCTGGTAAAGAAACATTTATATCACTTGTAAAACAAAATACTTATATAGCAACTGACGAAGTTGGAACAGAGGCAGCTGCTGTAACTGCTGTTGGTATTGTAGTTACGAGTTTTCCACCTATCGATAACAAAGTTGTTTTTAAAGCTGACAAACCTTTTATTTATATAATTCAAGAGAAATCATCAGGGTCTATTTTGTTTATGGGAGCAGTGAAGAAATTTTAATTGCAATACTATTTGTGTGAAGCGTAAGGTTAGCAGATGCTAAACTGTTTAATTTTATCACTAACTTATCAAAAACAATCGGACTGTTTATACAATCCGATTGTTTTTAATAATATGATTTTTCTATTCTATGAGCAAAGTTAAACCAAATGTTCACCTTGTCATACATACTGCTTCATTTAAGGCTTCAGCTCTATCTTCAAAATTGGTCAAAATACTACTTAATGATTCTGTGAGTTTAATTTTAAAATGATTAATACTTTCTGGATAGCCTGTTTCTTTTAGCGATGTCACAAATTCATGGTGCATTCTACCTTTCCTATAGTCCGGTTCATTGCTTGGATGTTTCAGGTATTTTTGAAAAGTGGTAGAAGGCTCTTCAAAGTTGAGTACAGCATGATAGAATAGCTTCCCTTTACCACGGTACATGGAAGAGCCCAAAATTTTCTTTTCACCCAATGCTATATCTGATATGCCTCGAGTAGAGAATTTTAAGTTGTGGTTCTTAGCGATAGCATCTATGATAAGTTCATTGAAACGATTGAAAACATCTTTTGGTTTCATTACACTCTCATCTGTAATCACAGCTGATATGATAATATTATTCGGGGTTAACATAACTGTTTGACCTCCCGTTCGCCTTTTGATTACGCAGATGTCGTCCATCAAGGTTACATCTTCCACCACAGCATCTTTTGCATTGTTAGATGCTCCCAACACAATATAAGATTTGTCAGGTATCCAAAGTAGGAACTTGTTTGTGGATTCATTTAATAGTTGGATATCTGGAAGATTGTATTCAGAAACTGTTATCATTTTTATTGATTTTATTTTGCTGCTTCATTTTTATTCTTACAACAAATGTAGGCATGAAAAGCCAAATGCAACTTTTTTTTGATGCATTTGACTTTTCCCTGAATTAAGAATGTCTATATATGAATAGCCTTATCAAATGCATCAAATCCAACTTCAAAATAAATCTCTGAAACAGTAGGGTGAGCGTGAATAGTATTGGCAACATCATATACTGTGCCTTCTACTTTCAGATATGCCCCAGCTTCGGCAATCATATCTGTGGCATGTTTGCCAACAATTTGAACCCCCAATACTTGTCCGTATTTCTTTTCCGAAAGCATTCGGATAAATCCTTCGGTGTTTCCTTCAATCATAGCCTTAGCATTAGCAGACAATGGAAATTCGTTTACTTTGTATTCGTATCCCTCTTCTCTAATCATCTCTTCGGTCATACCTATTTGAGATATTTCGGGACTTGTGTACATATTTATAGGGTAGGTTGAGTAATCGAAATTAGCCTTTACCCCTTTGATTGCATTCACAACATGAATACCTTGTGCTGAAGCCATGTGAGCAACAAAACTTTTGCCTGCTGCATCGCCAATTACATATACACCAACAATGTTTGTTTTAAAGTCTTTGTCCGTTTTGATAAATCCTCGTTCAGTTAATTCAAATGGTGTTTCGCTTTCTGGAATAATAGCTTTACGTGAACTGCAATTGACTAAAAGGTCGCATTCAATCTTTTTGTCTCCCACTGTTAATTTTCCGTTTGAATATTTAGAAGGATAACCTTCAGAAATCAATTCTATACCATTTGATGTCACATTCTTTGTGATGTAGTCGATAAGGAATTTATCAATTCCGTCGAGGAAGTATTCACTATTGGCTACAAGTGTTACTTTCTTATCGATGAGTTTGAAAAACTGAGCAATTTCTACAGCTGACACATGGTTGCCCGTCACGACAATTTTCTCGGGTATTTCTTCCAAGTCAAAAAGATTTTCCATCTCTATGCTTGGAGCATCTTCTAATTTGTCATTAAGTTTTTTTGGCTTCGATCCTGTAGCAACTATAATGTTTTCGGCAGTTATCTTTTTACCATCAACATACACGGTTTTGTTTTCACCAATCGTTGCAGTACCATTTATTACTTCAATTCCATTCTTTTTGAGTAGGAAGTCTACGCCTGCCGTAAGCTTCTTGGTAATCTTTTTTGATCTTTTCTTAACAGTATCCCAATTAAAAGATACATTTTCCAAATCAATTCCGTCAACTCCGAATTCTGAAAGTTGTTTTGTTTTCTCGAAAACCTTGGCACTCTCCAAAATGGTCTTTGAGGGTATGCATCCCCAATTAAGACACATGCCTCCAATGTGTTTTTTTTCTACAATCGCAGTTTTAAGTCCTAATTGCCCGGCTCTAATTGCTGCTACATAGCCCGCAGGTCCTGCGCCTATTATTATTAGATCGTAATCCATATTATTTTATTTATTGTGAGTTCATTAATTATTCTAAGTTCAAAAGCTGTAAAGAGATCTATCCCTAATTTTTATTATATTGTATAAGGGATAGATCACTATGTGTGTTATTCCATCAGCAAAGCTATAGGATCTGCAAGATATTTCATTACACTGTTTATGAAGCGTGAAGCTTCGCCTCCATCCACAATACGGTGATCGACAGACAGAGAAAGTGCCAACATGCTACCTGGTACAACTTGGTCGTTTTTCACAACTGGCTTTTTGACAATACGTCCAACACCCAAAATCCCTGCTTCAGGATAGTTGATGACTGGTGTGGCAAATATTCCTCCAATTGATCCATAGTTAGTAATGGTGAAGGTACCACCTTTCATTTCGTCCATGATCAGTTTACGACTGTTAGCTTTATTGGCCAAATCAGAGATTTCTCTGGCAATTTCCATGATACTTAGTTGATCCGCATCTTTTATTACTGGCACCATTAATCCTTGGGGAGTATCCACAGCAATTCCAATGTTGTAACGATTGTTGAAAATCATTCGATCGTTCTCCAAATCCATTTGAGAATTCACTTGTCGGTGGTGTTTCAGTGCATGCACCACTGCTTTCACTATAAAAGGCAAATATGTCAACTTAACATCTTTCTGTGCAAAAGCATCTTTATATTTGCTCCTGATATTGATAAGCTCGGATATTTCCACTTCTTCAAACACAGACATATGAGCCGCACTGTGTTTAGAATTAATCATATTTTTAGAAATAGCTTTCCTTATCTGAGTTAGAGGTTCGTAAGTTACATCTTCACCTTTTTCTCTTTCTTTTTTCTTTGGAGCACCTTTCTTGCTTGGCTTATAGTTTTCGATATCTTCTTTCATTACTCTTCCTGAAGGGCCTGTACCTTTAACTTCATTAATATCGATATCTCTTTCTTTTGCCATAGCTCTGGCCACAGGTGTAGCCACAGCCTTACGGGTCGGTTTATCCTCTTTTTCGGGCTCTTTTTCAGCTCCTTCGTCGCTGGCGGCTAATACTGCGCTTTTGCCTGCAGTTTCCATTGTTCCAACTACTCCCGCAGCTTCTTCTTCATCTAAGTCTTCACCTTTTTCTGTCTCGGGAGCAAACTCATCTTCAACTTCTTTTTTAGCTTCTTTCTGAGCTTCTTCACCATGAACGCCTTCAATTTCTATTTCAACCAATGGTTCTCCAACGATAGCTATATCACCCACTTCACCAAATAAAGCCACAATCGTTCCATCCCTCGGAGAGGGGATGTCAGCCACAACTTTATCGGTTTCCATTTGCACCAGATTGTCTCCAGTTTTCACTTCTTGGCCCTTTTTCACATACCATTCTAAGATGGTTCCTTCTTCGAGACCCTCGCCTATATCGGGAAAGTTAAATATATATCTCATTTGATTTGATTTTAGAATTTGACTGTTTTCTCTATTTCGTAGAATATCTTTTCAGGTGTAATCATGTAATATTTTTCACCTTGCGCCAAGGGTACTATCGTATCAAAGCCCATCACACGACGTGGAGGAGCTTCTAAATGCAAGAATGCTCCTTCGTTTGCAATAGCAATTAACTCAGAGCCAATACTAAACGATTCAGTAGCTTCAGCAACTACAACTAAGCGTCCAGTTTTTTTGATAGATTCAAGTATAGTCTCTTTGTCTATAGGATAAATAGTCCTTAAATCAATCAATTCAACAGATATGCCTGCTTCTTTTGTCATTACCATAGCTCTTTGGCATTCGCGAATCATTGCACCAAAAGCAACAACGGTTACATCGGTTCCTTCATTTAGCACTTTCGCTTTTCCCAAAGGAATACTAAATTTTTCATCACTTACCTCTTGTTTCACGGCACGATAGATTCGTTTTGGTTCCATGAATATAACAGGGTCGTCACTCTCAATGGCTGCTATCAACAATCCTTTAGCATCATGAGGTGTAGACGGTACAACAACCTTCAATCCTGGTATGTGCGAGTAAATCGCTTCAGGACTTTCGGAGTGATGCTCTAAAGCATTTATACCACCACCATAAGGAAATCGAATAACCATGGGAGCTTTAAATCTTCCACGAGAACGATTGTACATACGTGATACGTTTGAGATTACTTGATTAAGAGCTGGATATGAAAAACCATCAAATTGCATTTCTACAACAGGACGCAATCCTGCTATCGCCATTCCTAATCCAGTACCTACAATTGCAGATTCGGCTATCGGAGTATCAAAAACTCTCTCTTCACCATGTTTCACTTGCAATCCTTCGGTCACCCTGAAGACACCGCCTTCAACTCCCACATCTTCTCCAAAAACTACAACAGACTTATCATCAGCTAATTTAATGTCTAAAGCATTATTAATAGCTTTTACCAATGTCATTACACTCATTTTCTATTCTCCTTCCAAGTTATAAATTGTTCGTATTCTTCTTTTTGTCTTTTTAGGTCATCGGGCATATCCACATATATGAAGTTAAATACGTCATCTAATGGATAGGGTGTGAAGTTTTCTGCTTCTAAGAATTGTTTGTCAACATCTTTCTTCTTTTGTACGATCAACTCCTCCTCGTTTTCTTTCCAGATTCCTTTATCGTCTATAAATTTTTTAAGTCTTAATAAAGGATCAGATAATCCCCACTTTTCTTCCTCCTCTTTTGTTCTATATTTGGTAGGATCATCAGAGGTTGTGTGTGCACCTCTTCTATATGTTAAAGCTTCAATGAGCACTGGTCCTTTACCTGAACTTGCATGTTCACGTGCTTCTTTATATGCTAAATACATTGCAAAAAAATCATTGCCATCTACTTTTATACTTTTCATGCCAGCTGCGACAGCTTTGACTGCTAAGTTGAGTGATTTAGTTTGTTTTGCAACCGGAACTGAAATAGCATATTGATTGTTTTGAACAGTAAATACAACCGGTACATTCCAAACTTGAGCAAAGTTTAATGCTTCAGCGAAATCGCCCGTTGAAGTTCCACCATCACCAATAAAAGGGAAAACTACTTCGTCTTTACCTTGGTATTTAGCTGCATAAGCAATGCCAACAGCGTGTTGATACTGAGTCCCGATTGATATTGCGATTGGCAATACATGCTTAGCTTTCGGATCACTAAAGTTGCTTCCTTGTTCATTACCATTGTAATACAAAAAAATCTCTTTCATTGTCACGCCCCTTGAAAGCATAACTCCCATTTCTCGAAAAGCAGGTACGAGCCAATCATCTTCTTTCATATTCATTCCTGCAGCTATATGAATAGCTTCCTGTCCTTGATTGGGTGGAAAAGTATACATGCGACCCTGGCGCTGATATGAAACTGCCATCTCATCGGCAACACGCTCAAAGAGCATGTCTTTATAAGCTTTCACTATAGTCTCATCGTCTAATTCGGGCATTAAATCTTGGTTAATAACTTTGCCGTCATTATCGATAATCCTGAGCATTTTATCTTCTAATGGATTAAATTCTTTGAAAATCATTTATGCAATGTTTTAAGTTGAAGTTTTCAATATTTACTTTAGTTATTTGGATTGATTCGAAATAACACGTCTCTTTTAATAACAACCAATTCGTTATTTAGTTCTTAAATTGCAAAGTGAACATTACAAAATAGGCCTGTTGGATCAGAGAGTAAAGCTTCAAAAATGATGTGCTTTGAATAATAAATGAATATAATATCACTATTTGGGCAAAAATAAAAGCAATGTGTAAACAAAATTGATGAAACTCTTTAAATTTAACAGAATCAATTTCCTCGAAAACTATCATAGTTTGTTTGTCTGTTTATAATTTTTTAATCGAAATGTATTCATTTTCTTTTAATTCTTTCAAGAGTTATGTTTTTCATTCCAAAAAGAATTGAATTTCTCGGTGTTAAAAGCTGATGTTAAGAAACAACTTTTAAAGGATGGTGTTATATTGGATGTGAATAATGTAATACTATCTTCTACTAAAAATAAACAAAAATGGGTTTAAATTGTAGGTTAATTCTTCTTTTCTTTTCAATTGTATTCGAATTATCAAGTCTTTTGGCTCAAATAAAAGGTGATAAAAATATTATTAATCACTCAGTAGATACAGTGGTAGCTCTTAAAGAGGTAATAATAAGTGCATACGAAACAAAAAGTAACTTACGACATATTCCAGGAAGTTTGTCACTTCTCACTGGTAATGCTATTTCCTCTTGGGATGCTAATAGTATGGCAACACCTATCAGTTCATTGCCTGGAGTAAACATGCAAAGGGGAACATATGCCACAAGTAGAATTGTTATTAGGGGTATGGGTAGCAGAACACCATATAATACAAATCGTATCAAATTTTACCTAAACGACATTCCGATTACCTCCTCTGATGGTGTTTCTAATCCTGAAGATATCGATTTGCTGATGATTGACAGATTGGAGATCGTAAAAGGTCCTGCTTCCGCTTTATATGGTTCGGGATTGGGGGGAACAATCAACATGTATACTGGTAAAAACGATCAAACAAGAACAAAGGCTCAGTTTCATTATGGAGCTTTCAATACTTTGAAAGCAAACGTGAATCAGTACATCAAAAAAAATAATTTTTCATTGCAAGGAAATCTTTCCGCGGTCAATTCTGATGGATATCGTGAAAATAATTATATGAAAAAACGAACTGCTCTTGTTGCTGGAGATATCAATTTAAGATTAATGAATCTTGAATATTTCTTCTATACAACATATATGAATGCAGGAATTCCAAGCTCTTTGGGTAAAACACTTTTTAAAACAAGTCCAACAGTGGCAGCACAAAATTGGAAAGATATAGAAGGGTCTAAAAGTTATCAAAAAGGAGTAGGGGGTATATCTCTTATAAAACAATTCAGCTCCAATTGGAATAATAAATTGATCGTCTTTGGAAAATGGAACGATAGTTTTGAAAGACGACCATTCAATGATTTGGATGATGGTTCAATGGGAGGTGGAATTCGGAATAAACTTTCTTATCACAGTAATAAAACAAACGTCATTTTGGGTTTAGAATGGGTGGCTGATGAATATAAATGGCTGATAGAGAAGGATGATGTTTTATTTAACAAAAACAGAGAGAATCGTAATCATCTAAATTTATTTAGTATTTTGTATTACCGACCCACGNNTTGGCTGCAGCTTACAACACTATTCAATATAAACTGGTAGATCAATTTAAAGATGACGGGGACAAGTCTGGAAAAAGAAGTTTCCCTTCGATGTTTTCACCTCGCATTGGTGTCAATTATACTCCTCACGATGTGATTTCTTTTTATAGTTCCATTGGTCATGGATTTTCTCTGCCTTCTCCTGAAGAGACATTGTTGCCAGAGGGTAATATCAATCGGGAAATTAAACCTGAAGAGGGTGTGCAGTATGAAGTTGGTGCCCGTTTGTTTTTATTTGATAAAAAGATGCAGATTGAAGGAACTCTTTATCGGATAGAGTTGAATAATCTTTTGGTTACAAAAAGATTGACTGAAGATATCTTCACTGGAGTAAATGCGGGTAAAACTCGACATAAAGGGATGGAGATTATGATCCGCAACAATGTCTTCTCTTTCAAGCAATTTCCGGGTAATCTAACTTATAATATTAGTTACACTTTATCTAATAATCGATTTATAGATTTCACAAGTGAGGATGTGGTTCATGATGGAAGCCTTTTACCTGGTATTCCCAATTATACAACACAGGTTGGTTTTCAGTGGAATCCAATTAAATCTATTATTATTAATGCTCAATTTCAATCTGTGGGTAAACAATATTTAAACGATGAGAATACGCTCCTTGAGGACGCTTACAATTATAGTAATCTAAAAATATCGAAGACTTTCAATGTATTCAATGATTCAACTCTCTCAATGTATGTAGGTGTTAACAACCTTACGAACTCTCACTATGCCTCCATGGTTATCGTAAATGCCAAAGCTTTTGGATCTAACGAGCCAAGATATTATTACCCATCTTTGCCAAGACACGCTTATGTTGGGTTAAGTTTGAGATTGTAATTCTCAATGTTTTATTGATGCGTAATTATCTTTTTCATTACAAGTCCACTATTTTAAAAATGAGATGGGTATTATAAACATTTCCAGTTATTTTATTAAGTTTGTTTTCTCAAGAGGTGTTGAACTAAATTGAGCAAATAGTTTTTACAGAACAATATTCACTCACAATTTACACTAAAGACAAAGAAATATGGAAGTTCAAAGAACTAAGTGCTGGATTAAATTTTATGGAATAGGAGCAGCTTTACTTTTAACGATATACTATTTATTAGACTTAAACATTTTAAGATCATGGAATACTTATATTCCTTTTCTGAAAAAGTTGAGCATGAGTTTATTTTTAATTGCCTTTATCTTTTTTATAAGCAAAATTGTAACGCGTTTAGTAAATAACCAAACTCATATACAAGGAGAACGATATAATCTTTTACGCATTATAAGGTTTCTTGCAATTGTTTTCAGTCTCATTGTGGTTGCATCTTTTCTTTTTCAAAACCTTTACGCGGCTGCTGTAAGTTTCGGACTAATTTCCTTAGTGCTTGGTTTTGCTTTACAAGCTCCAATTGCATCTTTTATTGCATGGGTTTATTTAGTTTTTCGTCGTTCATATTTAGTGGGAGATCGTATTCAAATAAAAGGATTCCGTGGTGATGTTGTATCAATAAGCTATCTTGATACATCAATTTTGGAATGTAGAGGTGATTATTTGGGCAATGATAGAAGCAGCGGTAGAGTGATTCGATTTCCTAACAGTTTAGTAG
>DENY01000083.1:1579-8747 GCA_002359825.1 Bacteroidales bacterium UBA2632 | reverse complement strand
CAGTGGAACCGAAGGATACTTCTGAGCGTAGAAATAGAATTTTAAGATATGCGTTACCTCTGCTGAATGAATCACCCGATAAAGTTAAATTTCCCGAAGGAACACAACGGTAATAAGTTAAATCCGTTGTTTATTATATTGTGTTTCATTTTAAACTCATAGCTCCGATGACTTATCTGAATGTATTCAGTTAAACTTTATCAGAAACTGCTAAAGCGTTTATTTGTCGCAATAAATTTTCTTACATTTGCATCTTTAATCGATAACAAACACGTATTTCTATTTAGATGAGAGTTAATACAATGATTATATCAGGACTTATTTCACTATTCCTATTAATAGGAAGTTTTCAAACAATTGACGCCAATACATTGCAAAACATTGTTTCTGCCAACAATTTATATAGCGAACAATCAAATCCTCCAAAGTCAAAAGAAAAAATAATTGAGATTCCAGATATTGATCCAATGTTTTCGGGAGGAAGTCACGAGATGACTCGTTTTATTTCCACATCATTGAGATACCCACCCGAAGCAGCAGAAAATAATATACAGGGTTTAGTTGTGTATAATTTTGTTGTGGAACTTGATGGTTCATTATCAGAATTTGAAATTATGCATCGTGCACATCCTCTCTTAGATGCAGAGGCTTTGCGTATCTTAAAATCTATGCCAGCTTGGCGACCAGGTGTATATAAAGGGAAAAATGTGAGATCAAGACATTATGTACCCATGTATTTCAAATTAAACAAGGATGGATATCGCACAACAACTGCGCAACAACGCAAAGTAATGCCCCTGGATCCCAATGAAGAGATATTTACAATTGTTGATGAGATGCCACAGTTCCCTACTGGAGAAGATGGTTTAGGCAGATTTATTGCAGAATTTATTCGCTATCCTTCACGCGCAAGAGAAGATGGGATTCAAGGTCGCATTCTATGTTCTTTTATTGTTAGAAAAGACGGCACCATATCGAATCTTGAAGTTATAAATGGATTGGATATCGATTTGGATAATGAAGCGTTACGTGTTTTGAGTATGATGCCGAAATGGACACCAGGGAAAAATGACAATGAAATTGTGAATGTTAAATGTATCTTACCTATCGATTTTACAATTGACGATGAAGCTATCGTTCTCAAGGAATGAGATTAGTTTTTTTGAAGTGCAAACTTACGGACTCTTTCGTGAGTATTAATGTATAATGTGAATTCTTTTTCTTGCAAGCTCTTTAGATTAAAAGATATATAGTTGAGTGTGGGAGCTCCTGGCGGATCTTCCCCTCTCGAATAACTTAAATAAAGAGTAGGCTTATCAGCCGACATATCTCTGTATAATGCTGTGGAGTGTGGTTTTGAATGATAATCAACTTGAAAAGAAATGTTTAAGTAGTTCCCGCTTACCCAAGCACTTATAATCTTAATGGGACTTTTTTTCACTTCGTCTGGATATCCTTCTTCTTTTATATTATCTGCAAATATTGGTTTAACGCTGTTGATTATTATAAGACTGTTTTCCTGTGAGGTATAATTTAGAATTACTCTGTAGTCATTTTCAAGCTTTAGATTGGGTTGGTTTTGAGGAGTTAAGATTGTGCCGTCATCTAATCGGAATGTTATTAAGGCGTCCTGTTTAATTACTGTTGCGAACTCAACAAAAAAATCATTAATGCGAATATCTTTGTCTTCGCAACTAATAGAAAATGCAAAAAAGACAACTAAAAGTATGAGTGATAATCTATTTTTCATTAGAAAATTCACTTTTAATCTTGAGCCGATAAATGATTGATTAATGTATTGGCATACATTTCAGTGATTATATTCCTAAGAAATTCATCATCTTTATTCTCAATATTTATTTTGTCAACCTGCCTCTCTACATAGGCTTTGAAGTTTTCTTTTTCTTCTTGTGTATATTTATCGCTAAATTTATCGGTTTTCAATATTAAGTCGTATGCAATGTAATTGGGTGTAAATATCTCGTAATTTCGGAATATTTCCTTATCAATTAAATCAGCTATTTCCTGCAATAATTCGGCTCTTTTTAGAGAAGGAGAAACAGAGTCTATTTTTTCATTCAACGGTCTTCCAAGTTTCAAATACACTTTACCTTTATAACCTTCTATACCAGTAAGCATATTAATAAGGTCATCTTCTTTAGATTTTACAAAGTTTGGAATATCGCGTTTGAGTTGAAATTCTTTTGCTTTTAAAAAATCACATGGATCATATTCATATGATATTGACAAAGGTATCATATCCAATGCTTTTAAGCTCTCAATAGGTTGATTTCTATTTACTAAGGTAAGCATTTTCAACAAACTTGTTTGTGTTCGGTCATTAGAGTCTTTTGCACGCCCTTCACGTTGTGCAATCCAAATGGATTGTTTTTCTTTGTTTATCGTTTTGTGAATATATTTTGACAAATGTTCAGAAGCAGCCAATACTTCACGTACTGGGATGTTCCTTTTTACAATGAAACTTTTGTTTAATCGTACTAAAGTTGTTATCCAAGGATAGATAAGAAGATTGTCGCCAATAGCAACTTCTGTAGTATCATACCCTTTACCATGTAAAATAATATTGAATAAACCAGCATCTAAAACAATGTCACGATGATTTGAAATGTACATGTGGCTTTGGTTCAGATCAATATTTCTTGGATTTAAGAGATCTAGTTCTTCAACGTTTCCTGCTATGAATTTATAGATGATGGTGTAAATTACATTTTTTTGAAAGTCTATAATTTTCTCACAACTGCGCATCTCTTCAGAAAAGTCGCCCCAAGTGATAGGAGCAATAAGTGGTTCTACAATAATTTTAAACCATTTATCATTCAATAAAAAATCAATTGCATCTTTTACTTCTGTATCATTCAGAGGACGAATATCGTCAAAAGATGTATCTGTAAAAGCATCGCTTTCGCTTTTGTTTATGCTGGAGTCCATCATGATAAGCTTTACTATTTCAATTTGTTGTATTCGTATTCAATTATTTCTGTCAAGACATCTGTCATCTCTAAATTTGCTGCTTCAACCTGTTGAGGAATAAAACTGGTTTTTGTCATTCCTGGTACAGTATTTACTTCCAACAAAAAGGGCTCATTATTACATATAATATAATCAGCTCTTATGATGCCCTTAGCGCCCACCAGATCATATATTTCTGATGTCAAGTGTTGAATATATTCAGTTAAATCTTGAGATAACCTCGCAGGAGTTATTTCTTCTACCTGTCCTTCGTATTTGGCTTTATAGTCAAAAAACTCATTATGTGTTACTACTTCTGTTAAAGGTAAAATAGTTTTTCCATTTTGCGTTTTATAAGCACCACAAGTTACTTCTGTACCGTCGATAAAGCTCTCCACTATCACTTCGTCAGCTTCGGTGAATGCTTCAACTATTGCATCTCTCACTTCTTGTACTTCCTTTACTTTGGTCGTTGCTACGCTCGATCCACCAACATTTGGTTTTACAAATAGAGGCAAATTCAATCGCTCCACAATTTCTTGAGGATTATACAATTCATTCTTTCTAATCAAAATTGAATTTGCCACTTTAAACCCGAAACCTTTTAGAAAATTGTTGCATGTAAATTTACTAAACGTCAACGCACAGGTGAGCAGTCCTGAACTGGAGTAGGGCATACCAATCATATCAAAATAACCTTGTAACGGTCCATCTTCACCTGGTGTTCCGTGAATGATCACATAAGCAAAATCAAACTTTGTAGCTTGTCCTTCGACGATAAAGCTAAAGTCATTTTTATTGATAGAATAAGCAACTTCATTAAACTCGGCCCACCAAGCATCATGATCAATACATACTTTTACAACATTGTAGAGGGTTTTGTCAAGATATTCATAAATACCTTGAGCACTTCTCTCGGACACTTCTTTTTCTGAAGAGTATCCTCCCCATACAACTGCTATGTTCTTTTTAATCATTCTCTAAATTATCAAATAAATTGCAACTTACTGATTTTATTTCAGATTTTATTATTTTCGACGAAACTTCTCCATTTTTTTACGACTTTCATCATGTCATCTGGCAGGTTACTTTCAAAAATCATCTCTTCCTTGGTAGTGGGATGTATAAAACCTAAAGTTTGTGCATGTAAGCACTGTCGAGGGCAATCTTCAAAACTATTTTTTATATATTGTTTGTAGTTTGAGGTGTTTTGTCCGCGTAAAATATCGTTACCTCCATAGCGCTCATCATTATATATAGTGTGACCCAGATGTTTCATATGAACACGTATCTGATGTGTGCGACCAGTTTCAAGTATGCATTTTACTAATGTTACGTATCCAAGTCGTTCCTCCACTTTATAATGTGTTACAGCAGTTTTCCCGTATTCTGCCAAAGGAAACATGCGCATGAGCATTCTGTTTTTTGGATCACGTCCTATATTACCTTCAATCCGTCCTTCGTTCTCAGCAATCAGTCCCCAAACAAGGGCTATATATTCTCTCTTTATTGTCTTATTGATAAATTGCTTTGCTAAAAATGTCTTAGCAACTGGGTTCTTCGCAATCAGTAACAAGCCCGAAGTATCTTTGTCAATACGGTGTACCAGTCCTACATTGTGGTCGTTTGCATCAAAACCCGGTGTGTCTTTTAAGTGATATGCAATAGCATTTATCAGTGTTCCTGTGTAGTTTCCATGACCGGGGTGTACAACAAGTCCAGGTTGTTTGTTCACAATCATCAAGTCTTCATCCTCGTACACAATATTGATAGGAATGTTTTCAGGTATTATATCAATTTCTATGCGTGGTTTGTCCATTACCAAAGCCACCACATCTAAAGGTTTTATTTTATAATTAGATTTTACGGGTACTCCATTCACCAAAATACAATCAGCTTCTGCGGCTTGTTGTATTTTGTTGCGCGAGACACCTTCAATCCGATCCATAAGGAATTTGTCAATCCGAAGTAAGCTCTGCCCTTTATCGGCTGTAACCTGATAATGGATATATTTATGATCTTGATTGTCAATTAATTCCTCTGTCAAATCTTCATCGTCTAACAGATCGTCTATTTCATTAAATTCTTCTTCTATTTGCACGGCTATTAAAAAAATGTTTCATCAACTCGCTGATTGCTCTGTGAGTTAGTCTCACTTTTTTGTTCCTTTTGTGGAATATTTTCTTGATTTGGAGAAATCATATATTCTCTATCCAAATTCAAAGAGTCATTTTGGATGCCACTCCCTACAATAAGAGTAAGGGGTGAACCTGAAGGAATTTTCTCTTCAGCTTGTAGTGCTCTTCCTCTATATTCTACTGCTTTTACTAAACCTTTATATTCTGAAGGAACTTCCACAATAGACACTTGTTCAAAGCCCATTGAAACGAGAAGTGCTTCGGCTTGCCTATAAGAGTAATCTACTAAGCCGGGTACTGCCAATTCTGGAGGATTTGTGGAGTAGATAGTCAAAAAAACCTCACGTCCTGATTTGGTTCTGCTATTTGCAGTGGGTACTTGTTCGATGATAGCACCAGGGATGGCATCTTTATTGTAGAGTGAATCGATTACTACAAACTTGAGTCCTTTAGACTTCAGTAAAACCTTTGCCTCCTTCATTTGCAATCCTTTTACTTGTGGCACATCAACAGATTTGTTGCGCCTTGTATATATATGGAGTGAAACCAACGTTATAAACAATAATCCTATTCCTAATATAATGATTACAGCTAAATTTTTGATTATACTATTACCCAAAGGATTTGTTGATTGAGTTTTTTTTGCATTCATACTTACGTAAAATCAATGATGTGTTGCATTAAAATATAAAACGCACATTTTCATACAAAGGTATAAAAAAAACAGATTGATTCAGCAAAAGGTTTAAATTTCATGTGTGAGTTGGCGAAAAACAAAAAGAGCAAAGAAACTATTGTTGTTTCCTTGCTCTTTTCAAATCTTATTTTCCGGGAAAATGTCATGCTTCATCCGAAACTGATAGCTTTGCTCTTTTTTTAGCACGACGTGCTCTAAGTACTCTGCGACCGTTAGCCGAAGACATTCGTAAACGGAAACCATGTTTGTTTTTTCTTTTCCTATTGGAAGGTTGAAATGTTCTTTTCATCTTTATTGCGTTTTAATATTATTCTCGTTCGTTATATACGGGTTGCAAAAATAGGAAAAATAAATCAATCGCGAAAACTATACATCTATTATTTGAAAAATAGGGTCTTAAAAGACTGTATTTGCACTTTCANNNATAGATGAAATGTTTTGCAACTTAAAAAAAAGGTTCTATATTTGCACCCGCAATTGAGATAGTACTGCTATCAGCAACAAAATACAAACTCTCATGGCCCATTCGTCTATCGGTTAGGACGCCAGATTTTCATTCTGGAAAGAGGGGTTCGACTCCCCTATGGGCTACACAAATTTTACAATTACAGAATAGTTACACGTTATGGCAAATCATAAATCAGCAGAAAAAAGAATCAGACAAACAGAAACACGTCGTATAAGTAATCGATATGTGTCGAGAACAACACGTAATGCTGTAAGCAAATTTCGTGAATTAACTTCAAAAGAAGAAGCGCAAGCAAAGTATCCAGAGGTTTGTTCAATGCTTGATAAATTAGCAAAGAAAAATGTGATTCACCAAAAGAAAGCAGATAACTTGAAGTCTAAATTAGCAGCTCATGTAGCTAAGCTAGATTAATAGACAAGCAATTTATCTTATTATATAAAACGTTGAGCCGGACATTATTGTTCGGCTTTTTTTTTGTGTTGATGTTGAGTGAAAATAAGACTCTGTTTTTATTTACTGAAAAAATAAACCGCATTTCATCATCTAATATTTCGGCAATCTTTAAATAATACAAAGATATGGTTTATACCAATCAAAATTCCGTATTTCTCATACATGGAATCTTTTATTAATTGAAAGGAATATATTGTCATTCTTTCTGAACGTCTTTTTTTTTCTAACATAAGGAACAAATCTTTTACAGCTTTGCCGCATAAGTTTTGTGGAAATATGCAATACTATCGTATTCGATTTTACAGTTTTGTAATCGATCTCCAGCCTTTAACCTACTTATGATATTTTTTTTATTTCTCCACTTGACGATTTGTAAATTTTAGACCGTTATTCTTTACAATTCATTAGAATATACTTCATAAAACAGGTGGAAATCAAATC
>DENY01000083.1:0-1555 GCA_002359825.1 Bacteroidales bacterium UBA2632 | reverse complement strand
ATCAAATCCACGGCGATGGATGAGACGTTCATCTGATGAAAATGCAATCCACGCTCGTGAAAATGTTTTGAACTGCAAAAATGATGCTTTCTTGGCCAAATATGAATGAAAATTGCTATGAAATAAGGAGAAACAGCTTAAAATTGAAGATACATCTTATGAAATAATAATTCTACATCCAGAATCGAATTTTTAAGACAAAAATGGTGCAAATTAGGATGATAAAACGAGGAAAATTTATTTTCAAACATTTTCTATCCCGTGGATGCAATTTTCATCTGATTTAAACATTTTCTATGATCGGGAAATGTTTTGAAAAAAATATCCCATTAATTTATTCAATGCTTTTCGTCAAAACTCGACTTTGTATCAAAAAGCGATTTTGCTTTAACTTTCAATTAGAAATTGTATCTTTGTGTTCTAATATAAAACATCATATCCGATGATTAAACATATAGTCTTTTTTAAATTAGCTCCTTTTGCTGAAGGCAATACAAAGCAAGAGAATGCGCTCTATCTTAAAGAGAAGTTGGAGAATCTACAAAGTATAATCCCCGGGCTTCTTAAAATGGAAGTATTTATAAACATACCTGATGTTGCCGCTGATAACTATGATTTAGTTTTAATGGCTGAATTCAATAATTTGCAAGATTTGGATGTATATATTAATCATCCTGAACACGTGAAAGTGGCATCATTTATAACTAAAGTGCGAACGGATCGTGCAGCAATAGATTATAAATTTTAGTTGAGATTTATTCAATCTTACTTCTAATTTATTTTTGTAGCGTTAATTCATTTTAATGCTTTATGACATATCCCAATAATATGAAAAAACAGTGTCTTGAATACTCTTTCTGTTGGTGTTGTCGCTAATTTTCAGTATATTTGTTTGTTCTTTTTAGAGCAAAAAATAATTTGTAAAAATCTTATATCCAATAAGATATAAACTATATAAAATATGGCAGAAGAAGAAAAAAAAATAATTGAAAACGGTTATTCGGCATCTAACATTCAGGTGTTAGAAGGTTTAGAGGCAGTGAGAAAACGTCCCGCAATGTATATTGGTGATACCAGCGAAAAAGGTCTTCACCATCTTGTGAATGAGGTAATAGATAATTCAATTGACGAAGCACTCGCAGGATATTGCTCGGTGATTGATTTATACATAAACGAGGATAACTCCATAAGTGTGAGAGACGATGGTCGCGGTATTCCTGTGGATTATCACGAAAAGGAGCAGAAGTCTGCATTAGAAGTGGTTATGACTGTACTTCACGCTGGTGGAAAGTTTGATAAGGGGACTTACAAAGTTTCAGGCGGATTGCATGGAGTTGGAGTTTCGTGTGTGAATGCATTGTCTATATATCTAAAAGCCGAAGTACATCGCGAGGGTAAAGTATATGTTCAAGAATATTCAAAAGGTAAACCATTGGCTCCAGTAGAGGAGGTGGGTACTACAGATGTTTCTGGAACCATTATAACTTTCAAACCAGACGATACTATATTTACTGTTTTCGAATATCGTTATGATATACTTTCAACAAGACTGCGT
>DENY01000097.1 GCA_002359825.1 Bacteroidales bacterium UBA2632 | reverse complement strand
TGATATTGCTAAAGAGTAAATAGATATCAATAGTTTAATTGACAAGAATGTAGAGTTTGAGAAAAGAGAAACTGAAACGCCCGAGCTGTCTATAGGAACAAGTGCTGACAAATTTAAATTGCCCGAACAAACGGAAGAAACGCATTCGCTTGATGAGTTGGTGATTGATCAAAACTTGAAAGGAATAGATTATAAACTGGCTAAATGCTGTAATCCAATATTTGGAGATAAGATATTTGGCTTTGTATCGTCTCAAGGTATTAAAATCCATAGAATGAATTGTCCAAATGCGAGTGACCTCTTCTCAAGATATGGGTATCGGGTATTGCAAGCACGTTGGANNATGTAACGATCATATTCATATTGTAGCTAACTTGATGTCGATTATCTCTAAAGAAGAAGGTGTGCAATTACGCTCTATTAATATTGACTCTAATGATGGATTATTTCAGGGTACTTTGAGTGTATCTTTGGCCAACACATCAAAATTGGAAATGCTCATGAAAAAACTGAAAGATGTGAAAGGGGTAAAGCAGATCAACCGAGTAAATTAATTATTTGTGATGTCTTTTATTTCCAACAATAATTCGTTTATATAACTCCGTTTAAAATCCTCGGGTTTCAACACTTCATTATCTAGCTTAATTAAGTCGATATCGATGATAATTTTGCCTTCTACTTTATGATTTGGTTTGCGACCCATGCTTTTTTCTATTGTTTTTAAGCGCATCACTATTTCATCTTTGACCATGTTAGTTTCAAAGAAAGCAAGTGTATTTAGAAAGGGACCATTGAAATTTGCTCCACAAGGTTCACTCTCAGTGATAGTAGTAAATCTGATATTTGGAAAGTATGAGTATAGGTTGTTTATCGCTCGTTTCAAATTGAAGCAAGCATTTGTATTCGTTCCTATACTGAGTAAAACTTTGTGCATTATATTGGCTTATTCTGCAAATATACATCAGAATTTTTAATTTTAGAGGATTAACCATTTTCATTTAAAAAATCAATTATCTTTGTTACAAATAGTAGTAGTTTAAAATGCTCTACTTTTCAAGTCTTTGATATGAAATAATTGAAGGCATAATTTTCAAACAAGACTGAATAAATCGATCAAAATGAAAACAATAAAATTTATTTCAGCGCTATTTGCGGTATTCTTATCCGTGATGGTGTTGTCCGCACAAGATACCAAGCCGTTGATTTATAAAATCAACATCAAAAAAAATATAGGAAGTACTACGTGGGTGTATCTTAGAAATGGTTTACATGAAGCTAAAGAGAAAAAAGCTGATTATGTGTTGCTTCATATCAATACCTATGGTGGTGGAGTAATGGAGGCAGACTCTATGCGTACAGCTGTAATCAATTCTCCTGTTCCCGTCATTGCATTTATCGATAACAATGCTGCATCCGCGGGGGCACTCATTTCCATTGCATGCGATCGCATATTTATGCGTTCAAGTGGAAGTATGGGGGCAGCCACGGTGGTGTCGGGTGATGGAGCTCAGGCTCCCGATAAATATCAGTCGTATATGAGAGGCATTATGCGTGCAACTGCCGAATCACAAGGAAAAGATACTATTATAGTTGGCAACGACACTATTGTGAATTGGAAGCGTGATCCGAAAATTGCGGAAGCAATGGTGGATGAGCGTATTGTTATTAAGGGACTTGTTGATTCTACACAGGTGCTAACGCTGACTGCCAGTCAGGCAATTGAACTAAACTATTGTGATGGTATTGCTGAAAACATTGACGAAATTGCACATAAATACTTGCAACTTCCTGAATATACAATAGAGACATACAATGCCACCTTTTACGATGAAATAAAGGGTTTTCTTACAAATGGTGTTGTGCAAGCCTTTTTGATAATGATTATTGTTGGAGGTATTTATTTTGAAATAAAAACACCCGGACTGGGGCTTCCCACTGCAATGGCTATTACAGCCTCGATACTTTATTTTGCACCACTCTATTTGCAAGGATATGCACAAAGTTGGGAAGTATTGATCTTCGTTGTTGGACTGATACTAATAGTGTTTGAAATTTTTGTCGTCCCTGGGTTTGGCTTTACAGGGATTAGTGGGATATTCTTGGTTGTAACTGGGTTGTTTTTGGCTTTGATTGGGAACGTCAATTTTAATTTTGATGACATTCCTGTCTATCAATTCAATCAATCTGTATTGACGGTAATTGCAGGATTGGGATTTGGTGTAGGGTTTATTATCTATATATCCAGTAGAATTGGGCGGAAAGGTGCTTTCAGAAAAGTTGCTTTGCTTGCAGATCAAGAAGGTTTTTACTCAGTTCCAATGGAGCCCGCCATTCTGGTTGGTAAAACAGGAGTTGCTGCAACTGTTCTTCGCCCATCGGGCAAGGTTATAGTTGATGGTGAATATTATGATGCAGTGTCAGAAAAAGGCTTTATTGATAAAGGAGAACAAGTAGTGGTACGAAAGTATGGGAGTTCTCAGTTGTATGTAGTTAAGGCGTAGAAAATAAATATTAAACGTTCAGAAATAATGGGCGTATATATTCAGTATAATTAGAAAAAGAAAAACAATGAGATTTATTGCAATTATCCCTGCTCGTTATGCATCTACCAGGTTTCCAGGTAAACCATTGGCCGAAATGAATGGAAAATCAATGATTCAGAGAGTGTATGAACAGGTGAAGAGGTCTATTCAAGACGTCTATGTGGCTACCGACGATGACCGAATACTTGAAGCAGTAGAATGTTTTGGTGGAAAAGCCATCATGACTTCTACAAGTCATAGAAGCGGTACTGATAGATGTAATGAAGCATACAATAAAATAGGACAAACTTTTGATGTGGTATTGAATATTCAAGGAGATGAACCTTTTATTTTTCCTGAACAGATTGATTTGCTCAAAGCTTGTTTTACAGATGACACAGTTGAAATTGCTACTCTGGTAAAACCTTTTGACCAAAAAAGTGAGTTAACTGCTTTAGAAAATCCTTCGACTCCCAAGGTTGTTCTATCACAAAAATCAGAAGCAATATATTTTAGTAGGTCCATTATTCCTTTTCTGCGTGATGTGGATAGGAAAGATTGGTGCACCAAACATGTTTTCTACAAGCACATTGGTATATATGGTTATCGAACAGATATTCTAAATGAGATTACCCAATTGTCTCCAAGTATACTTGAGCAAGCAGAGTCACTTGAGCAGTTGAGATGGATAGAAAATGGGTATAAGATAAAAGTTGGTATAACTAATCATGAAACGATTGGAATTGACACTCCTCATGATTTAGAGAATGCGATAAAGCTGTTGCAACTAAACAAATGAAATATATCTTTGTCTTCAATTTTAGCCATCTTATAGAAGTGCTAAAGAGGGTGTTGAATGCCAATGTCTATTAGTTTAAAATAAAAAAACTCCGATTATATTAATCGAAGTTTTTTTATTTTCTTGTTTTAAAACGCTTAGCTTTCTAGTTCACCTAACTCATCACCATAAGCTGCTTTTTTTGCAAATAAGAAAATAAAATAAGGAACCACTAGAAGAGCAATCATCCAAATGATATTTCCCATCTTTGTGTGCTTCAAATTATTTACAAAAATATGACCTAAGAAGCCTTCAATAACTATCAATAAACCAATTAACAAAGTTACGTTCGAATTACCACCTTGTAAAAATGGAATTATTAAAATTAGTACGCCGATAATCATTACTAGCACTCCGATGTTTTTGGCAAATTCTTTCATGTGTTTATTTTATTATTGTGATTTTAAATTCGTAACACAAATAAACACAATATTCAACACATAAAGAAATTATTCATGAGAAAAAACCTCAATAATAAGAAAAAAAATATTTTAGACAAAAAACGTTGTTCGATTGAATGATTAATCTTTTAAAATAGTTAGTTTTGCATACAAGCATATTTACATCAATCTTAGTTTAGTATGAAACGCATTCTCATCTTTTTATATCAATGGATTATCCTAATTCCAATATTTGTTGTGCTTACAATTATTACTACAAGTGTAATGATAATTTTTTCGTCCNNGTAATGATAATTTTTTCTTCCATCTTTGGGAATAAATTTTGGGGATACTATCCGCCTAAATGGTGGGCAAGAATAACGTGTTGGCTCTCGCTTTGTAGAGTGAATTCGAGCGGGCACGAAAATCTTGATAAAAACACCTCATATGTGTTTATTGCTAATCATCAAGGAGCGTTCGATATATTTCTTACCTATGGTTTTTTAAATCAAAA
>DENY01000262.1 GCA_002359825.1 Bacteroidales bacterium UBA2632 | reverse complement strand
TTACTAATGCACCATCGGGTGCAAACCACAATGGCAATAAAGCCAAGTCTTGTCTCATTTTGCGTGCAGAAGCAGGAGCTGTGAAATGAGCGTTGAAGTTGGCTAGTGCCAAATCGTTTTCGGGATTGAAGATGTACATATTGATGTAAAATTACAAAAAACCTTCAAATGACATTCGGTCATTTGAAGGTTCGTAAAACAAATGGATAAATGCTATATGTACTCTTTCACTTCAACTTCTCCACTTAGCACCAATGCAGCATTCTCTGCAAGGGCACGCATTTCATCTTCACCGGGATAGATATGTACAGGTGCAATCTTATACACACGTTCTATAATCAAATTGGTAAACCATTTACTATTGGCCATTCCACCAGTTATCAAAATAGCGTCCACATCACCTTTCAATACTGTTGAGAATGCACCAATTTCTTTTGCTGTTTGGTAGGCCATTGCCTCCATTACGTTTAAACTTTTTTCATCCCCAGCCAATGCAGCTTTTTCAACCTCATATGCATCGTTTAACCCTGTATAGGCAAACAAACCACCTTTTCCTGTGATCATTGCTTTTATTTCATCATATGTATAATCACCACTAAACGCCATTTTCAACAGCATACCAGAGGGTAGCGTTCCCGATCGTTCTGGAGAAATAGGTCCATCACCATCCAATGCTTGATTCACATCTATCACACGCCCTTTGCGGTGCACTCCCACCGAAATACCACCACCCAAATGTGCAACAATAAGATTTAAATCTTCGTATTGCTTATTAATTGATTTAGCATGAGCTCGTGCAATGGCTCTCTGATTGAGTGCATGGAAGACAGAAGCTCTTTGAAAAAGAGGGTGTCCTGAAAATCGTGCAATCGGTTCGAGTTCGTCCACAACTACAGGATCGGCAATATAGGCTTTTGCATCTGGCAACTGCTTGGCAATATCATCAGCTATTAAAGCTCCTAAATTACTTGCATGTTCACCATAAATACCAGCCCGAAGAACTTTTTTCATTTCTTCATTTACTCTGTATACACCTGCAGGTATAGGTTTTACAAAACCTCCACGTCCCATTACAACTCTTATCAAATCAAGTCGTATTTCGGCATTTTTCAACTCTTCATAGATAATATTCCTACGATACTCATACTGATCAGCTATTTTCTCAAACTGACTTAATTCTTCAGCTGAGTGACGTATTGTTTTCAAAAAAACAACATTTCCATTCATGTAAATAGCAATTTTAGTAGATGTAGAACCAGGGTTAATGACAAGTATTCTCGGGGTTTTTTCCATAATAGTTAGTGTTTGTTTGTTAAGTTAATCCATTGCTGCAGCTAGAGCAATAGATAGCATTTTGCTTGTGTCTGAATCGGAACGAGATGTCAACACTATAGGCACAGATGCTCCCATAATGACAGCAGCAACTTTTGCTCCCCCCATAAAATTCAATGATTTGTAAAATATATTACCTGCTTCGAGATTAGGTACAAGGATTACATCGCAATCACCCGCTACTTCACTCACAATACCTTTATGAAGAGCGGCTTCTTTATTCACTGCATTGTCTAAAGCCAAAGGTCCATCGACTATGCATCCAGTAAACTGCTTGCGATCATTCATGGTTTTCATCATGGCTGCATGAATGGTAGCTTCCATTTTAGGATTGACTGTTTCCACTGCAGCTACGACAGCTACTTTTGGCATTGCAATACCAATCTTATGGCAAGCCTCAACTGCATTATTCAGAATATGTACTTTGGTATCGAAATCGGGATCGATATTCATAGCTACATCAGTTACACACAAAAGTTTGTGATAATAGGGTGATTCAAAAAAAGCAACGTGACTGAGAATTTTGCCTTTCCGCAAACCGTTTTCTTTATCGAGAACAGCTTTTAGTAACGCACCTGTACTAACAAAACCTTTCATTAGTATATCAGCCTCGCCACTTTTTACCAATGACACTGCTATTTGAGCTGAAACAGTTGCACCTTTATCATTATTGATAATTTGGATATCACTCAAATCAAAATCAATAGCTTGAGCTAATCTTTTAATTTCTCTTTTATCTCCTATTAATATTGGAATAACTATATCTTCTTTAAGGGCAGCCAAGAGTGATTTCAAAACAGCTTCATCTTCTGCAGCTGCTACAGCAATTCTTCGTTTTGGCTTACTTTTGGCTCTTTCAATAAGCTCTGAGAGTTTTTGAATCATAATAAGTATTGTTTAAAGTAATAGTTGTTCAAAAATAATGAAAAATATGATGCAAAGGCTCGTAAGATGATAAAAAATAAAATTTGATTTAAAACAAATAACCTTTATTGTAAAACTAAACTTTCAAATTCGTTTCTCTTTTGTGCTTATTTCTATTTATTCAATCATCGTTGTAATTAAGAGCTATGTATTTTTATTCTATTAAACTCAATAATTACAAAATATCAATACAGTAAACTGCGTTTATTTAGCATTAAAGCAGAATTCTCTACTAACTGTTTTATAACAATAAAGCCAATGTCAAAAGAAAAAACATCCTTGATATAAAGAGCTCCAAGTTGTCAAATAAATAATATTACTTTCAACAGCAAGTATAAACTACGAACCTTAAAACACCAACTAACTTACACTCTTATTTTTATTTAAACAGAATTCAAGTATATTTGTATTTAAATGCAATATTAGATATTAATAAAAGTATTATTATCATACAGACTTAGTAAATACCCTTGAACTATGTGTAACTATTTAACTAGTAAACAAGAATGAACAGACGTAAATTTATAACCTACACAGCCTTGCTTGGAGGTTCTACTCTACTTGAGAGCAACACATTGGCTCCCAGATTCAATAAATCATTTAACAGTAAGAGCAGTCGGAAATCAATTGGAAAAGAAGCATCTGCTGATGTTGTAATTATTGGTGGAGGCATGGGAGGATGTGCATCTGCTTTAGCTGCATGTAGAAATGGTCTTTCAGTGATTCTGACCGAGGAAACAGATTGGATTG
>DENY01000197.1:10637-10982 GCA_002359825.1 Bacteroidales bacterium UBA2632 | reverse complement strand
GAACATGCACCAGAAAACTCAAAGAGAGGTTTAGCAAACTGAGAGTTCTTAACATTCAGTTTAACATCAACCAAATGAGCCTTGCTAGTTACATTTTCCATCATGTAGTCCCAATTCTTTTGATTCTCTAATTGAGAACTGATTGAAACCATTTCTAATGCTTTTTCGCCTTTTTTTCCTGGACAAACATCAGCACAGTTACCACAACCTAAACAATCCAACACATCAACTTGAATACGGAATCCCATGTTAGGGAACTGTCTTCCTTGAGCTTTCAAAAGAGTTACATCTTCGCCCAATCCTTCTTGCTCTTTCTCATCCAACACAAATGGACGTATAGTAGCA
>DENY01000197.1:683-10592 GCA_002359825.1 Bacteroidales bacterium UBA2632 | reverse complement strand
TACATTGGATACAATTTTCAGCATTCCACACAGGAACAAATGAAGCTACACCACGCTTCTCATAAGTGCTAGTTCCGTGATCCCAAGTTCCATCTTCGCGACCAGAAAACACCGATACTGGTAAATCATACCCACGTTGAGCATTAATTGGTTGAACAACCTTTTTAATAAATTCAGGAACATCATTGGAAACATCCTCAACCTCATTTATATGGGCCCATTCTTGTGGAACATCTACTTTTTCAACTTCCGTTCCTCTATCAACAGCCATATTGTTCTTTCTTACAATCTCCTCTCCTTTACGACCATACGATTTAACGATGAATTTCTTCATCTGTTCAACGGCTAATTCAAAAGGAATTACATTTGAAATTTTGAAGAATGCCGACTGCAAAATAGTGTTAGTCCTATTTCCCAAACCAATTTCAGATGCAATTTTAGTAGCATTGATTATATAGAAATTGATTTTCTTTTCAGCTAGATATTTTTTAATGTGATCTGGCAAGTGGTTTACAACCTCTTCTTTAGACCAAATTGAGTTTAATAAGAAAGTGCCACCTTCTTTCAGTCCACGAGTCATATCGTATAGATTAAGATAGGCAGGAACATGACATGCCACGAAGTTTGGAGTATTTACCAAATAAGTGGAACGAATTGGAGCATCACCAAAACGAAGGTGAGAACAAGTGAAACCTCCCGACTTCTTAGAGTCATAAGCAAAATAGGCTTGAACATACTTATCAGTATTATCTCCAATAATCTTAATAGAGTTTTTGTTAGCACCTACCGTACCATCCGAACCAAGACCGTAAAACTTAGCACCATATATTGTCTCGTCCATCGAAATATCTTCTTTCAAAGGAAGAGATTTGAACGTAACATCGTCAACGATACCAACAGTAAAGTCATTTTTAGGCATTGGCATTTTCATGTTATTGAAAATTGCAATTATTTGAGCCGGTGTAGTATCTTTAGATGATAAACCATAAATACCACCCACAATGTTAGGTGCATTTTCTTTACCATAAAATGAGCTACGTACATCAAGATACAAAGGTTCNNACACCAGGTTCTTTAGTTCTGTCAATTACAGTAATTTCCGATGCAGTCTTTGGTATAACGGATAGCAAAGCCTCCGCTTTGAAAGGACGATATAAATGAACACTCACCACACCTACTTTTCCATTTTCCTCAGTGTTTAGGTAATCTACTACCTCTTTAATGGTTTCGGTAACCGAACCCATTGCAATAATTACACGTTCAGCTTCAGGATCACCATAATAATCGAACAATCCGTATTTGCGACCAGTAATAGCAGCCAGTTTATCTAAATATTTTTCAACAATTCCAGGAACAGCTTCATAAAATAGATTTGAGGCTTCGCGCGACTGAAAGTAAATATCATCATTTTGTGCAGTACCTCTTGTAACTGGTGCGTCTGGAGTAAGAGCTCTTTTTCTAAATTCCTCCAACGCTTCTCTGTTCAACAAAGGAGCCAAATCTTCAAGTTCTAGTGCTTCAATCTTCTGAATTTCGTGTGAAGTTCTAAATCCATCGAAGAAGTGCATAAAAGGAACACGACTTTCAAGTGAACACAAGTGTGCAATAGCAGATAAGTCCATCACCTCCTGTACCGATCCTGTGGCAAACATGGCAAAACCTGTTTGTCTTGCTGCCATCACATCTTGATGGTCACCAAAAATTGATAAGGCCTGAGCAGCTAATGCACGCGCCGACACATGGAAAACACCTGGCAATAGTTCACCAGCCATTTTATACATATTTGGCAACATAAGCAACAAGCCCTGTGATGCAGTAAAAGTAGTCGTTAAAGCTCCAGCTTGCAACGAACCATGCATTGTACCGGCAGCACCTGCCTCTGATTGCATTTCTTGCACCAACACAGGTTGACCAAAAATGTTCTTGCGTCCGTTTGCTGACCATTCATCAACATATTCTGCCATTGTTGAGGATGGTGTGATTGGGTAAATTGCAGAAACCTCACTAAACATATATGCAATGTGAGCTGCTGCTTGATTACCATCACAGGTTAAAAAGTTTTTTTCTTTAGCCATAATTGTAATTCTCGTTTATTATATTTCTCTTATTACTATATATTAAATAGAGCTGACTTTTGCTGCTCCTAATACAAAAATCCAAAAAGCCACAAAGGAATTACATTGTGATCCTTAGTTTGTATAGAATCTTCTACAACAAACTGTGACTGACTCTTTGTATTTCTTTTATTTTGCGATTCTATTTTAAATTGGTATTTATTGTTTACCAAAAACTGATTTTTACGTCCTCCTTTTCTCACCGAGGCCGATACACCTACTTGATTGTAGAAAAAGGTTTCGTTTAGATCTTGTCTTTCAACCTGCCCACGTTTAGTTGGGAACATGATGTTGGTATTGTTCATATACACCATGTCTGGTTTCTTAGGAAAGCCACATCCGTTTTTATAAAGCATATTAATCAACCGTGCATCCTGTAAGTATTTCAGATAGTTCATAACAGTAGCACGCGAAATACCACAATCTAAACTAAGCTGACTAACATTGGGTGTTACTGGTGACTGTATGGCCATCAAGTAAAAAAGCTTCCGAATCTTAGAAAGATAACTTTGCTCTATTTCCTGAATATAAAGGATATCAACTTCCAGCATCATATTCATGGTTTTGAGTAAGTTTTCCGAATAGTTTCTTTTCTCAAAAAAGAAAGGATAGTAACCATGATGAATGTAATCGAAAAAATACTTCTCTACATCTACTACTTTTAAAATATCATTTGATATAGCTTTATGATTATCAATAACCTCTTCTATAGAATAAGAAGGCACTTTTTTACCTGTCATTGCCCCAATATATTCTCTAAAAGAGAAACCGTGCAAGTTATATGAATGAGCAATCTCTCCAATATATAGATTAGTCTCTTTAAGCTTCATCACAGAAGAGCCTGTGAAAACGATTTTCAAATTCGGATATATATCGTAACATTTTCTCAGTTCTTGCGACCAATCGGGATATTTGAACACTTGTTCTATCAACAATGTCTCACCACCCATTTCGATGAACTTAGCAGCAAAGCTAGACAAAGAACACTCCGTAAAATAGAAATGATTAAGATTTACGTATAAGCATTTTTCGTCTTTCTCATCACAATTCTCTTTAGCATACTGCAACAGCAATGTTGTTTTACCAACTCCTCTGGATCCTTTTATACCAATGAGACGATGCGACCAATCTATTTGATCCATCAGATATCGACGATAAAGATTTGAATCAATATTATCAATCAGATATTTATGTGTGTTGAAAAATGAATCCACTTACTGCCTGTTTCTAATAAGGATTACGAAATTACAACTAATTTCTCGAATTGCAAACTCCACATTGCAATATTATATTTAATTTTCAGTAAGTGCTGATTGTTCAAACGTTAAAGTGCAAATTATCATCCCTATCTATGATCTTTTAGGATAACAATATATCCTCTATTTTAGCAACAGACAAAAAGTCTTAAAACGTTAAATGAGCTTGTTTATTAATCTTTTACAGTTTACTAGCGTTATAAACATATACATAAACTTCAGATAAAGAACAAAATATAAATATACAATGAAATTAATTATTTTATCGAACCGTCTTCCTGTGAAAATAGAGAAGGAAGAAAACGGAGATTTTACGGTATCTCCGAGTGAAGGAGGACTAGCTACCGGACTGGGTTCGCTAGAAACCGATGCAGAAAAAGTGTGGATTGGTTGGCCCGGAATATTCACTGACGACGAAGAGGAGAAAAAAGAGATAACTGAGCACCTCAACAAGCTCAACTTTTATCCTGTATTCTTGAGCGAAGAACAAATTGAACTCTATTACGAGGGCTACAGTAACAGTACTGTTTGGCCTTTGTGTCACTACTTCTTCTCATTCATCGAATACAAAGCAGAATATTGGGCAGCCTATCAAGATGTGAACAAGTTATTTCGCGATGTAGCCCTACCGCTCATCAACGAAGAGGATATAGTGTGGGTGCAAGACTATCAACTCATGCTTTTGCCAGCAATGATTAGAGAAGAGAGAAGCAAAGTAAGTATTGGCTATTTCCATCACATACCATTCCCGTCGTACGAACTATTTAGAGTATTACCCGAAAGAGAGACAGTTTTGAATGGCCTCTTGGGTGCCGACCTCATCGGATTTCACACGCACGATTATATGCGCCACTTCATCAGTGCCATTTACAGGGTGCTACAATTGGAAAGTAGCCTAGACGAAATACAACTGAGCGACCGTGTTGTGCATGTAGATACTTTCCCCATGGGAATCAATTACGATCAATATCACGACACAGCACTAAAACCTGAAGTGCAAGAAAAAGTAAAAGAGCTCAGACAAAACATGGGCGACCACCCAATTATTCTATCGGTGGATAGGCTGGATTATAGCAAAGGAATACTTCACAGACTTATTGGGAGCTCGCAATTCCTGGAGAATCACCCCGAGTATCTAGGCAAGGTTTCGCTAGTAATGATTGTTGTTCCTTCGCGCGACCAAGTGGATATGTATGCAGACTTGAAAATCAAAATAGATGAAATGATTGGCAATCTCAATGGAAAGTATTCAGATCTGGGTTGGACCCCCGTTCACTACTTCTACCGAAGTTTCGAATTTAATGAGCTCATTGCCATGTATCACACAGCCGACATTGCATTGGTGAGCCCATTGCGCGACGGCATGAACTTGGTAGCCAAAGAATATATTGCCACAAAACACTCTACTCCTGGAGTTCTTATCCTCAGTGAAATGGCAGGTGCTGCAATAGAACTAACCGATGCAATCATCATTAACCCAAATGATACAGAGCAAATTGAGAAATCGATTTATGATGCATTGACAATGGATGAAGACGATAAGATGAGACGCATGAAGAAAATGCAGCAACGCATATCAACCCAAACTGTGAAGAAATGGGCGGGTGATTTTGTTGGAGAACTAGAGTCCATCAAAAACCAAAACATAGGTATTAACAAGAAGGTAATTACTCAAAACAAACTCAACTTCCTCAAAAAAGATTATGACAAGGCTACAAGCAGACTGATTGTCTTGGATTATGACGGCACACTATCGGCATTCGTAAAGAACCCTGAAGATGCAGTGCCTAATGAAAGGACATTGAAACTGATTAAAGAGATGGTGAGCGACCCAAAGAATAAAGTTGTTATCAATAGTGGGCGCAATCACAACACCCTTGATAAATGGTTCGAAGGCATAGACATTGATTTGGCTGCCGAACACGGAGCCTTTTACAAAGCCAGTGGTGAGTGGAAACAAAACATGAAGAAGAAGCCTGTGTGGGATGATGAAATACTGGATATCATACAACGCACCATCGACAAAACTCCCCGCTCGGAGCTTGAGATAAAAGAAACAGCATTGGTGTGGCACTACAGAAACTCCGATATATGGCTAGCCGAAATGCGCGAAAAACAACTCGTGAACGAATTGATGGGTCCTGTCAGTCGTCACAATTTGCAAATTATGCGTGGCAACAAAATCGTGGAGATCAAATCGCCCGACTATCACAAAGGAAGTGAAGTAGAACGATTGCTCAAAAACAATAGCTACGACTTTATAATGGCCATTGGTGATGACACCACCGACGATGATATGTTCAGAGCACTGCCCGAAGGTGGCGTTTCCATCAAAGTAGGTGATTACTCTGAAGCTGCCCAATTCCGTTTGCCATGGCAAGACGAAGTAGTTCCATTTCTTGAAGGTTTAATTAAATAGTGTTATGACAGATTTTTTAAAAGATTTGTTCCAGCAGAACGATAATTGGAGACTCGTATTTATAACCCTAGTCTTTTTGGTGTTTATTTCGCTTTTCCTTTTCATCTTCAACAAAGTGGTGAAACGATTTGAGAAGCGAGCATCAAAAACGAAGTCATCAATAGACAATTTTCTGATTAAGCTGCTGAAAGTACCAGCAATATGGATTATATTTTCAACAGCCATTCATATTTTCAGCTCCTATTTGTCAGACGATGCCGAATTCTTTAATGTACTCACAAAAATAAGTCAGATACTGCTCATCGCATCCATTGGTTGGCTATTGGTACAGGGTGTGAGGGCAGTATCACAGTTCTCACAAAACAAATTGGACATCTCTACTGCCGACAATCTAGAGGCGCGTAGCAAACTGACTCAAATACGGATGTTTGAAGCAGTGATTATTGCCATCATCATCATAGTTTTCATTGCCATTGCTCTGATGACTTTTGAGACAGTTCGCAATCTTGGCAAAGGAATATTGGCTTCGGCTGGAGTCCTCGGTATTATAGTGGGACTGGCCGCACAGCGCAGTGCGGGGCAAATATTATCGGGATTACAAATAGCCATTACGCAGCCCATCAAGATTGATGATGTGGTGGTGATAGAAGGCGAATGGGGAAAGGTAGAAGAGATCAATATCACTTACGTGTTGGTGAAAATATGGGATGAGCGAAGACTAGTCGTACCCATCGATTATTTTCTAGAGAAACCGATACAAAACTGGACCAGCACCACTTCCCACATCATTGGAACAGTGTATCTGTATGTATCTTATGACCTTCCGCTTGACCCAATTCGGAAAAAGCTGGAAAGTTATGTAAAGACAAACGATAAATGGGACGGACGTGTGCAAAATNNTGACCGATAGTAAAGAATGGTACAAAGAGATAAGGATACTTGTGAGTAGTGCCGACTCGTCCCTCAACTGGGATTTGCGCGTGGAGGTGAGAGAAGAAATTATTGATTTTATCAATGACAAATATCCTGGTTCGTTTGCCAAGATTGAGATGATGAACAAACCTGCTGAAGAACTCATTGAAAAAGATCAAAACAATAAAGTGTAACACCCACCTATTACATACAATTTTAATAACGAAAAAGCTATTTCTGAAGAACGGAAGTGCTTTTTCTTTGTGGAAAGAATAATGTTACATCACAAAGCAATCACTTGAGGGGCAAATAGTGCTTTGTTGCGCATCTAAGCAACCAAATGATATCACATCACACCCTTCTCTGACAAACTCTCCAAGTTATCTGTCTCCATTACTCTATCGCAATGATAGATTTTGAGTCCAATAAAAATAGATGTACTTTTGTCACAGAACCTCATCTTAAAAGAGGTGTCACTCTTATATTTCAACACAAATGCGAATAGGATTTGATGCCAAACGTGCTTTCCACAACAGTCGTGGCTTGGGTAACTACAGCCGGCACACCCTCCATATATTGTCTCAATATTATCCTGACAATCACTATTATCTTTTCAACCCAAAAACAAAGCGCAGTCTTCCCGTTCATCTTGAAGAGAACATGACGGAGATAAATCCGCAACACCTGCTTTGGAAAACCATCCCCTCTTTGTGGCGAAGTGCAGGAATGCGTTCTGAAATAAAACAGAAGGGCCTAGACATCTTTCATGGCCTCAACCAAGAACTGCCCCTGGGCATACAACGCACCAAAGCAAAATCAGTAGTTACATTGCACGATGCCATATTCATGCGCTACCCAAAGTTATACCCAGCAAGCTATCGCTATGTGTTTACTGCCAAAAACAAATATGCCTGCAAAGTGGCCGACAAAATTATTTGCATCAGTGAACAAAGCAAACGCGATGCCATTACCTATTTTGGTGCAGATGAAAACAAGATAGAAGTGGTGTATCAGGGATGCAATGACATATTTCGCCATGCCGTGAGCGATGAACAGAAGCAGCACGTACGCCAAAAGTACAACCTGCCTCCCACTTTTTTACTGAGTGTGGGTGCAATTGAAGAACGAAAGAACACCAAACAGATTGTGGAGGCATTGCACCGCACAAAAAACGAGATTCCACTACTCATCGTAGGAAACCCTACAGAATACGAGAAAGAATTGCGAGATCTGATTGCACAACACAGCATGTTGCGCCAAGTATATATCCTCAACAACGTCGAAACCGAAGATTTGCCCGCATTGTATGCCATGGCAAAGGTGTTTGTGTACCCATCCATATTCGAGGGGTTCGGCATTCCCATCCTTGAGGCACTGACAGTTGGCACGCCTGTTATCACCTCATCGGGAAGTTGTTTTGAAGAAACAGCTGGTCCACATTCTCTCTATGCCGATCCAAAAGATGCCGACGATTTGGGCGAAGCCATCAACCGAGTGCTACGCGATGAAAAGTTGAGCAACCAGATGATTACCGAAGGAAAAAAACATGCCCTCCTTTTTACGGACGAAAGCATTGCTGCCAACCTAATGGATGTTTACAAGGGCTTGTTCTAACACATTACCATATCCCGCTGGCGCGAGTTTGCAACTCGTGTCTGCCGTAGGCAAAGAAGATTTCGCTTCGCGACACACGGATTATAAATAAATCCGCGCGAGCAAACATCTTACCCTTTCACACTACATTTCATCATAATAAGCATCCAACGCTTCCTTCGCTGCAATAAACGAACTCTTTTTGTTTCCCAACACTTCACGCTCTAGCGTAGGCATTAATTGTTCTATCTTTTCGTTGCGATAAAAATCATTTCGCAAACGCTCATTGATGGTTTCGTACATCCAATAAGTAGATTGCTTGTTGCGTTTCACATCAAAATAGCCATTTTCTTTCACAAAAGCAATGTAACTGTCCACCATATCCCAAATTTCGGCGATGCGCAAATCATAATACCCCGAATAGGTTAGCACCTCAGGCGTCCATCCCGATTCAGCAGGTGGAAACAGGTGCAATGCATTCTTAAAATGATTTTGAGCAATGTTGGCTTTCCCAATATTATCACCATCGGCCTTGTTGATAACAATACCATCGGCCATTTCCATGATTCCTCGTTTGATTCCCTGCAATTCGTCGCCCGTTCCAGCCAATTGTATCAACAAAAAGAAGTCGACCATAGAGTGTACTGCCGTTTCGGACTGCCCCACTCCAACTGTTTCCACAAAGATGTAATCGAAACCTGCAGCTTCGCACAATATGATAGACTCGCGCGTCTTTCGGGCTACCCCCCCCAGCGACCCAGCCGTGGGCGAAGGACGAATGAATGCAGATTCCATTACAGACAAACGTTCCATGCGTGTTTTGTCGCCCAAAATACTGCCTTTCGAACGTTCACTCGATGGGTCGATGGCCAATACAGCTAGCTTTTTGCCCTGCTTGCACAAATGCACACCAAAAGAGTCAATAGATGTACTCTTTCCAGCACCCGGAACACCCGTAATGCCCACTCGGATGGAATTTCCAGCATGTGGCAAACATTTCTCAATGATGGCTTGCGCCAATTCTTGATGATCCTCTCGTGAACTTTCCACCAATGTCACAGCCTGACTGAGCACGGTGATGTTTCCCTTCAAAATCTCATCCACATATTCCTCTACAGTATATTTCTTGCGCTTTTTTTTTGATTTTAAATAAGGATTGATTGTGGGAGGAGTTTCAACGCCTTTGTTTACATTGAGACCTAAATATTTTGATTCGTTTTCGTGATGCTTCATAATGCTTTTAAAGTTTTATATGAGTATAAATATAAGAGTGCCGAACAAAGCCTTTACAACAAAGATACTTTATTCGGCACTTAATATCAATTTAAACCAATAGGTTTTTATCTTTTCTTCGGAATCACATTTCCTTGAATTGTTAATGTATAAACCGTATCTGGAACATTGGTATATACACGCACACTCTTGCGAAAATTACCAGGACGATATACAGTATTATAGGCTACTTTCACATTTCCTTTCTTGCCCGGTAATATAGGCTCACGTGTGTAAGTGGGCGATGTACATCCGCAGGATGCAACAATGCGTTGTATCACAAGTGGACTTGTGCCAGTGTTAGTAAGTTCAAAATCCGAAACAGCTACTTCTACCTCTTCCT
>DENY01000197.1:0-615 GCA_002359825.1 Bacteroidales bacterium UBA2632 | reverse complement strand
AATTGAGTTGTTCGCTTTTATCTTTACGCATCTGCTGCGTTGCAAGCTCCTTGAAATAGTTTATACTATATCTGCAGAGCTCGACGCCTTGCATCTACGCAAAGCTAAAAACGTGACTAATATGGGTTAACATTAATTCTTATGCCTCGGGTGTGCGATGTAAACTCTGGTGCATACATGCACTGAATGGTGGTGATGCCATTGGAATAACTACCCGTGCGATTCACAAAAACCTCGTATTCGAATACATAAGTACCACGTGGCAACATATCAAAGTAGTAATTGGTAGAAGCATCTTTGGATGTTTGGTAGTATATCACACGGTTTTGCCAATTGACACCCGACAATTGATTCACAGGTTCGAATGCAGCAGCGCGCATGTCCTTCAAGTGTACAAACTCTAGGTCTCTATCGGTTCTCACAGTCAATCGCACCACTACTTTGTCACCCACTGTCAGTGGACTTGCTTCAGTTATTTGCACCAACTGCTTGCCCGACTCACCCGTTTGTGTTCTGAACAACTCTTTTTTCACATCCAATGATGCTGATGTGCCTTCAATCTTATCCAAATCCTCAAAGTACTGCCAGTAGAGTGCTCCCCAAGCGGGAGTATTT
>DENY01000286.1 GCA_002359825.1 Bacteroidales bacterium UBA2632 | reverse complement strand
TCTTAACTCATAATTCTTAATTCCCCCTTTTTATTTTTCCCCTCTTCAACCGATTATATTATGAATATAATTCTCTATCTCTTGAAAAACTATTAACTTTGAGTTGTAGAAGAATAAAGCAAAAAAAGATTTACTTTTTACGAAAGAAATCTTCTGAAAATAGCCTGTTGCTCTAATTTATCTGGTCTTTATTCTTGTAATTGATGAATATCTAAGAAAAATAATAACAAATACGATATAGAATAATGAAATCAGACATTCAAATTGCAAAAGAGGCTAAGTTGATCAAAGCCAAAGATGTAGGTGAGAAAATTGGAATTACTCGTTCCGAAATACAGAGTTTCGGACGTCACATGGCGAAAGTTCCTATCAGCTTAATAGATCAACAGAGAGTGGATAAGAGCAACCTAATTCTTGTCACAGCTATTACTCCTACCAAAGCGGGGATTGGCAAAACAACCTTATCAATTGGTTTAGCACTTGGACTCAACAAAATTGGCAAAAATGCAATTGTTGCATTGCGCGAACCCTCTTTAGGACCAGTTTTTGGAATGAAGGGTGGGGCAGCCGGAGGAGGTTACTCTCAGGTATTACCAATGGAGAATATCAACTTACATTTCACTGGCGATTTTCATGCTGTGACTTCGGCGCACAATACTATTTCAGCATTGCTGGATAACTATATTTTTCGCAATCAAACAGGTGATAAAGTCATAAAGCAAGTTCTTTGGAAAAGAGTTTTGGATGTTAATGATCGTAGTTTAAGATATATAGTAACTGGCTTGGGTGCAGGAAATGGAATACCAATGGAGGCGGGCTTTGATATTACGGCGGCTTCTGAATTAATGGCCATTCTTTGTCTTGCCGAAAATGAAGAGGATTTGCGTCGTCGCATCGAAAATATTTTGTTGGGCTATACGCATGATGGAGAGCCTTTTACTGTGAGAGATCTGGGAGTGGCAGGCGCTATTACTGTCTTGATGAAAGATGCCATCAATCCTAATTTGGTGCAGACAACAGAAAACACGCCTGCATTTGTGCATGGTGGCCCTTTCGCCAATATTGCTCATGGTTGCAACTCAGTGTTGGCTACAAAAATGAGTATGACTTATGGTGACTATGTGATTACTGAAGCCGGATTTGGAGCAGATTTAGGAGCAGAGAAGTTTTTCAATATAAAATGTAGAAAAAGTGGATTGTCACCAAAATTGACTATTATTGTTGCCACTGCGCAAGGTCTGAAAATGCATGGTGGAACTCCCGAAAAGGATATAAAGCAAGAGGATATTGTTGGTTTGACTAAAGGGTTAGATAATTTGAAAAAGCATTTAGATAACTTGGCTTCGTTTGGTCAAACTGTTTTAGTGGCGTTCAACAAATATGAAACTGATACCGATGAGGAGATTGGTATTGTGAGAGATTTTTGCAAAGGGAACAATGTTTACTTTGCAGTGAACGAAGCTTTTGCAAAAGGTGGTGATGGTGCCATTGATTTGGCCAATACAGTGGTGGAAGCCATTGAAAACAATCCATCAAAACCTCTCCAATTCACCTATAACGATGAAGATTCTATACAAGAGAAAATAGGAAAAATAGCACTCAATTTGTATGGCGCACACGATGTTGTGTTTGCTGAAAAGGCTCTGAAGACGCTTAAGAAAATTGCGGGAACACCTTTATCAAAATTTCCTGTTTGTATTGCAAAAACTCAATATTCTTTCTCTGCTGATCCAAAAGCGTATGGTGTGGCAAAAGGATTTCGTTTTAAAATAAACGATATTGTAATTAATCAAGGTGCAGAGTTTATTGTGGCAATTGCTGGAGAAATGATGCGAATGCCTGGCTTACCAGCTGATCCGCAAGCTACAAGGATTGATGTGGTGGATGGAGAGGTTCACGGGTTGAGTTAAAAGTTAAAAGTTAAAAGCGAGGAATTAAGAATTAAGAGATTACAGCCAAATTCCCCTCCCGAGGAGGGGTGTCCGAAGTAAATTAACAATGGACAAATGACAGCGGACAATGATAGCGTAATATATGGTATTTGTTGTACATTGGTGGCGCACCTGTGTGAACCATGATTGAATATAGGGTTATGGCACAACTCAAATGTTTTCTAATTGTTTCACAAAGGATAGGTCGCGACCTGTCCCTACTTAAAAAATACAAGATATGAAACTAAGATATTTCATCCTACTCACAGCCATATTGCTACTACTTCCTGAGGATTCATTTTCTCAGGCAGTAGTTGTAACTGACATAGATAAACAGATTTTCAATAAATATTCCGAGCAAATAGATCCCTATCAATCCGAGCCTCTTGAGATTATCTTGGAGCAAACTGCCCGGTTTTTCTTAGGAACACCTTATGTGGCGCATACTTTGGATAAGACACAAAAAGAAGAACTGGTTGTTAATCTGCACGAGTTAGATTGTGTCACGTTTGTAGAAAATGTATTGGCGCTCTCTCTTGCTACATATTCTGGGAACTTGTCCGAAGATTACTTTGTGGAAAAACTCACCAAAATCCGTTACCGCAACAATGAAGTGATGGACTATGCCTCCCGCATACACTATACCTCCGACTGGATATTTGAAAATGAAAGGAAGGGATTGATCAGAAATATAAGTAAAGAGTTGTCGGGGGTGAAAGAAACAAAACGAATAGACTTTATGTCCTCCCATCGAAGCGCCTATCAACAATTAGCTACTGATGATGCAATGTTGAGCGAAATTATTCAAATTGAAAATATAATAAATGATAGAGGTGGTTTCTATTATTTACCCAAAGAGCTAATTGCTGCCAAAGCAAATAAAATTCCTCACATGGCAGTAATTGGCTTTGTTACGTCTATAGATGGTTTAGACACAACACATGTTGGTTTTGCTTTCCATGAAGGTGGCAGACTTACATTTATTCATGCCTCTACAGGTAAAATGGAAGTTGTGATTGATTCCAAAACATTGAGCGACTATTGTCTTTCGCAGAAAAATTGTAAAGGAATAATTGTGGCAAAAATAACTGGAAATCAATAGTTAATCTAATTCTTCCTCTGAGTCAAGTGGTAAATTCCCCTCTTTTTTTTCCAGTTTCTTTAAAAACTTATCAGCTTTAAAAGTTGTGTTTACAATAATTACTACAATACTACAGATAAGTGCTTCCCAATAAAGGCCCAATCCTGTAAGACTGCCTATAGCTGCACTACACCAAATAGTTGCTGCGGTGGTAAGACCATGAATATTGCCTCCGTGATGAAGTATAACTCCGGCTCCTAAAAATCCAATTCCTGTAACTATTTGTCCAATGATACGGGTGGGGTCACCACCTACACCCGTAAGTGTAACATTAATAAGAACATAAATACATGCCCCCATTGAAACTAAGGTGTTTGTACGAAGTCCAGCACTTTTGTTGTTATGTTGTCTTTCCAGACCAACAAGACCTCCTGCCACTACAGAGGCTGCCAAACGTAATGCGAAATCTGTTAAAATCATATTGTGTCTGTTTTGAATACAATATAACACTTCTAAATGAATTAATGATGTGGTATTAAGTTAAAAAATGAAGTGAAAGAATGTAGTCGTATCTTTTATTAAATAATTATACGATGTGATACGTTTTATTATGACAATATTGAATTAATTTGTACATTTGGGTGTTCAAAATACGCTTTATACTCGAAATATAAATAAACATGAAAAAAGTTTTTCTTACAAGTACTCTTCTCATCTTTTTTGTATTTGGATTATGTGCTCAATCTAATGTTGACAATGAAAGAGCCAAAGCTTTTATTGAGAAAGCAAAAGGCTATGCAGCACAACAGGAGTTTGAATCGGTAGCGCAATACTTACAACAAGCCTATGATATCAATCCAACTCTGTTAGATTGCAACAATACTCAACTGTTGGGAGTTGCTTATTATATGATGGAGGAAAGTGATTCGGCAATCAAGTTTTTGGAACTGGCTACTCAGTGTGAGGTTAAAAAAGAAGCATTAGCTAAAATATATATCTATTTGAGTGATACGTATCTCGAAACGGGAAACTATATACAAGCCGTAAAGAGTTCTGAAAAAGCAATCTCGCATACTTCCAACGAAAAAGACAAGTCTATTCTCTATGAAGAGTTGGCAAATATACATTACGACAATAAGCAGGGAGACAAGTCAATAGAGAGTATGAAGAAGAGTGTGGCTCACTATTTAAAATACCTTGCCCTTACAGAAGCCGAAGTGATGAGGGGTACAGTGAGAAATGATGCCTTGGGGATAAAATATTTTAATCTTACATGGTTTGCTTCCTCCCTTGGTAAAGACTCTGTTATGTTAGACGCTATTGTAAAATCGGCGCTATGTGGAAATAAAGATGCGATTGGTTATTGCAATGAAAACAAAATAGCCTACAAGGAAGCCATAATAGTGGGCGATACAAGTGACAAAGCTATTGAAGAGGTCAATGCACTCATTAAGCAAGCTGCCACCTTAGTTGAGAAAGGACAATACGCTTCAGCTGTTTCCTATCTTGAAAAAGCTCACGCTATCAACTCAACCCTTTTCACAGGTAAAACCTATCATCTAATGGGGCTTTCTTATAATATGCTTTCAAAATATCGAAAAGCAATTCAATACTATGAGAGAGCTCTTCAGTTTGATTTAAATAAAAAGGATCTCTATTTTATTTATGGCACTTTGGCCGATGCATATTTCAAAGAAAAGGATTTAATCAATGCTTCAAAAAATGCCGAAAGAGCTCTTTACCTATCCAATAGCGACGATGATGTATTAGAATGTTCGCTAAGACTGGCTTCTATCTATTCTGCACAAGATGATCTGGAAAGTACAATAGATAGCTACCAAAATGCCATTAGATATTACATGAAAATTCACAAAATTACCGAGGCTGAGGTAAAAAGGGGCAATGTCAAAGATAAGTTTTTGGCAGAGACAAACATGAAACTTGCATCCTTGTTAAACGAAATAATGAGGGGAGATGAATCAGACGATCATTTGATAAAAGCTGCTCTAACTGGCAATAAAAATGCGAGGGATGTTTTAGAGAAAAACAAGGTTAAATATAAATAAGGAATAATGCTGAATTACAAATGAATAATAGACGCAGATTGTAGAAACATAATGCCCGTTTACTCTTTACTCCTCCTTCTTGTAGTCAAAATACTACACCATTTTCCAGTATTAACTACAAGACTTTGTCTGGAAAATTTGTATTTTTGCGCTTCAAATCAAAATTAAAACTTTAATATTATTAAATATGGCTTTGCGAAATGAATTAAGAGAGTTTTTATTGCGTGGCAACGTAGTGGACTTGGCTGTAGGTATTGTTATTGGAGGTGCTTTCGGGAAGATTGTGACTTCATTTGTCAATGACATATTGATGCCTCCAATCTCAATGCTTTTAGGCAATACAAAGTTTACAGAAATGAAAGTTGTATTCAAAGAAGCTGTAATGAGTGGAGATGAGATCATCGATCCTGCTATAACTTGGAATTATGGAAATTTCATTCAAGTACTTATCGATTTTTTAATAATTGGCGTTTCAATCTTTTTCGTTATTAAAGGGATCAACAAACTGAGAAAAAAGAAAGAGGAAGAACCGACTCCAGAACCTATAGCCGAACCAACGAAAGAAGAAAAGCTATTAACAGAGATACGTGATCTTTTGAAAAGAGGTTAATCTCATCTTTGTAGAATGATAAAAATAATTCGTTTAGATAAAACTCTTCAATTGCTTATCTGAATTGTAATTATACGTGAGCTATTACATACTCTCAAAAGAGAATATGTAATAGTTCTTTGCTCAATCTTAAAAATAATATATTTGATTTGAATAATGAATTTTCAATCTAATATTGTATCTAAACGCAAAAAAGCCCGTTC
>DENY01000143.1:16794-17219 GCA_002359825.1 Bacteroidales bacterium UBA2632 | reverse complement strand
ATCATTCAAACAGGAGAGAAAATTCCAATCGATGGGCGGGTGCTTTCGGGTAACGCCTCTGTAAATGAGGCAGCTATTACCGGTGAATCGGTTCCTGCAAGCAAAGGAATGGATGACCAGGTCTTCAGCGGAAGTATTTTAGATAGTGGCTATTTGGAAGTGCGGGCAGAGCATGTAGGTGAAGATACCACTTTTTCAAAAATTATAGAATTGGTAGAAGAGGCTCAGGAAGGAAAAGCTAAAACCCAAAGATTTTTGGAGAAGTTCGCTACCATTTACACTCCTGGTATTATGGTTCTTTCTGTTTTGGTTTGGCTGATTACTAGAGACATACATTTGGCACTCACTTTCTTGGTTATCGCTTGTCCGGGCGCATTGGTAATTTCGGCACCAGTTTCTATTGTAGCTGGAATTGGAAATGGAGC
>DENY01000143.1:3536-16747 GCA_002359825.1 Bacteroidales bacterium UBA2632 | reverse complement strand
GGAAGCTGAAATAATTTCTGAACACCATTTGGGCAGGGCCATTGTAAGAGAAGCAGAAAAGATTGGATTAAAACTTCTGAATAAACCTTCGGATGTAACCGTACTTAAAGGACGGGGCATTGAAGTGAACCTAAACGGAAAGTCCCTTTATATAGGTAATAGAAAGGGGCTTTTACAAAATGAAATTCCTATTGAACTTGAAGTGGAATCTTATGCTACGATACAAGAAAAAAAGGGAAATACTGCTGTTTTTATTGCCGATGAAAAGAAGATTCTGGGAGTTATCTCTATTGCAGATACAATTAGGGAAACGGCTGTAGAAACTATGCAACAATTAAAGTCAACTGGTATTGAACAGTTGGTGATGCTTACGGGCGACAATAAACACACTGCCAATATAATTGGTGGACAATTGGGGATGGATCGCATATTTGCCGAATTGCTCCCTGAAGACAAAGCTCTGATAGTAAATGCTTGTATGGACAAAGGGAGGAAACTGGCAATGATTGGTGATGGAGTAAATGATGCTCCTGCTCTTGCTTCGGCCGACGTGGGTATTGCTATGGGGGTTGCAGGAACCGATATTGCAATGGAAACTGCAGATGTTGTTTTGATGGCCGACAATCTCGATAAATTAGTTCACTCATTAAAGCTTTCAAAAGCTACGGTGCGTAATATGAAACAGAATATGGTGATTGCTGTAGGAACCGTTGCCATATTACTTGCAGGGGTTCTTACCAAAAATGTGAACTTGGCATCGGGAATGTTAATTCATGAACTAAGCGTGCTTTTGGTAATTCTAAATGCTATACGTTTGGTTCGTTATAAGCCTTCTTCTCGTTTTAAATCTTACGTTTCTAAAAAAGAAGAAAATACTTTTGAGAATGAAGCGTGTGAACTGAATTTAATTTAAGATTAAACATATTCTTTGTAATCAAAGCTATTTTGTCAATTTCTTCATTATCCATAATGATGATTTCTAAGTTTAATAAGAATAGTCATTCTTTTTTTTAATAAATCGTCTTATCTGTTGTGGTAATATTTGTATGTATAGCAATAGTATCTACTAATTACAGTGAATACATTACAATAGCCAACGTGTTACAGATCAATTTTTTGATGCTTTTTATCTTCACCTTAAAAGTTATTTTAATATTACAGCTGGTGGAATTACTTTCCCTTTAATATCCTTGTTGCATTGAGGATGGCAATGAGGGCTACCCCCATATCACCAAATACTGCTTCCCACATGGTGGCAATTCCAAAAACACCCAGTACAATAAAGACTGCTTTAACTCCTAACGCAAAAACGATGTTTTGCCAAATAATTTTTCTCGTTCTCTTTGCTACATCAATGGCATCAGCAACTTTTGAGGGTGAATCAGTCATCAGTACCACATCTGCTGTTTCGATTGCAGCATCGGAGCCAAGGGCACCCATGGCAATTCCTACATCAGCACGGGTTAGTACGGGTGCATCATTTATACCATNNAAAGCAACCTTGCCGTACTTATTTAGCAGCCTTTCTATATGCTCAACTTTATTTTCAGGTAACAGCCCGGCGTAATATTCTTTAATTCCCAGTTTTCGGGCAAATGTACCTGCTGCAAATTGGTTGTCACCTGTAAGCATTACTGTTTTTATGCCTTTCTTATTTAAACGTTTAATTGCTACTATGGAATCGTCTTTCAAATTGTCCGAAATAACAATATAGCCCGCATATTTTTTATCGATAACTACATGGACAACGGTTCCTTCTATTTCACATTTTTCATGCTCAATATTTCCCTTATGAAGGAGTTTGTCATTCCCCGCAAATACTACTTTATTATCGATGTATGCTTTAACTCCGTGCCCGGGTATTTCTTCGACCTTGCCGATTCTCGAATTGTCAAAATCCCGATTATAGGATTCGAGTATCGATTTAGCAATCGGATGATTTGAATTATACTCGGCGTAAGCAGCGTATTCAAGAATTGTATTTTCATCAAAACCGTTTGAAGTCACAATTTCCGAAACCTTGAATTCGCCTTTGGTTAATGTACCTGTTTTATCAAATACCACAGTCTTGACTTGTGTTAACGCATCCAAAAAGTTAGAGCCTTTCACTAAAATACCTCTTCGAGAAGCTCCGCCGATACCACCAAAATAACCCAAGGGGATACTGATAACCAAAGCACATGGACAAGAAATAACCAACACAACCAATGCACGGTAAATCCAATCGCTAAAAGTTGCGCCACTTATTAAAAGAGGGGGCATAACAGCAATCAGAAGGGCACCAAAAACTACTACTGGCGTATAATATTTCGCAAAAGTGGTAATGAACTTTTCAGTTTCTGCTTTTTTTGATGTAGCATTTTCAACCATCTCAAGGATTTTCGATATGGAAGATTCACCAAAAATCCTAGTAACTTTAACAGTGATTAAACCAGTTTGATTTATCATGCCCGCTAAAACTTCATCGTTTGGTTTTATTTTTCGAGGGACACTTTCCCCTGTGAGTGCAGAAGTATCAACAAAGGAACATCCATCGGTTACCAAGCCGTCCAGCGGAATTTTTTCGCCGGCTCTAATAACTATCTCGTCTCCTGGATTCACATCTTCCGGCGAAACCTTTATTATACCCCCGTTATCCTTAAGGTTCGCAGAATCAGGTTTAATTTCAAGAAGCGATTTTATTGACCTGCGGGAACGGTTTACCGCAATATCCTGGAACAGTTCACCAACAACATAAAACAACATTACCGCTACTGCTTCGGGCATTTCATGTATGGCAAATGCCCCCAGAGTAGCAATAGTCATTAAAAAATGTTCGTTAAAAACCTGACCTCTAATGATGTTTTTTATTGCCGCTGCAAGGACTTTCCATCCCACAACCAAATAGGCTGTGACAAATACTACATATTCAGCGATGTGGAAAGGTGTATCGTGAAGCTCTTCTTCGAATATCAACCCGATAAGTAAAAGAAGAATACCTGATACCGCTTTAATTATTGTCCATTTGTTTTCGGAAAGTTCACTTGTTGAAACCAATGATTTCTCTTTATCATTATCTTCTACTTCAACGTCCGGTTCTATCTCTTTTATTTTACTTTTGATCTTTTCAAAGTCATTCGTATCTATGGTCATTGAAGAAGTCGCGAAATTGACGCTCACAAATTTTACTTCATCAAGTCTTGTCAGACTACCTTCAATTTTTGCAGCGCAGGACGCGCAGTCCATATTTTTTAATTTATATTTTTTCATCCCTTGTTTTTACAAATTATCTCGTTTTACCACAAACGTGAAAAACAGCAGTTTGCCACACATCTATACCAATCTGCCGTTTATCAAACGATTATTTTTCTTCGTTTTCCAAACCCATTTTCACACGGTACCCCTTTTCAATATCGGAAATATAGATTAGGCCATCGTCCGGATTTAGTGTACATCCGTATTCACAGATTATAGTACAAATAGTATCAACATCTTTATTTTCTGCTACATTCTCAAGTTTCGCAATCTCACTATCGGTAACAGAAAATATCTGCGAAACAAATGCTTTTTCATCTTGCAGTTTCCCTGTGCCTTCTGCCGAGGAGAGTGTAATGTTCTCAATATCGAACACCAAATTTTTAATGTGGGAAAGCCTTTCGAGTTTCATTCTGATATGGGCTTCCTCGGAAGGACAATCCATTTTGGGAATGTGAAATGAACATTTTAGCATATGATTACTTTTTGTACGCCAACAACCTTAGTGCATTAAATACCACAACAAGGGTTGAACCTTCGTGAATGAGCACGGCAATACCGATGCTGGCTAGGCCAAGGATGGTTGCAGGAATAAGTAGAGCTACGACACCCAGGCTAATCCAAAGGTTCTGTTTTATTATACCTTTTGCCTTTCTGCTCAGTCCAATAGCAAATGGAAGGGTTTCAAGTTTGTCGCCCATCAGGGCAATATCAGCGGTTTCGAGTGCCACATCAGAACCGGCCGCGCCCATGGCTATGCCCACGGTGCTGTTGGCCATTGCGGGGGCATCGTTCACGCCATCGCCTACCATTGCCACCTTCGATTCCTGCTTTTGTAGTTTCTTTATGGCATCTACTTTTTCCTCTGGCAACAGGCTGCCCCAGGCATCGGTCAAGCCTATTTCTTTGGCCACGGCATCGGCCACTTTCTGGTTGTCGCCCGTGAGCATGACCATCCGTTTGATTCCGATTTTCTTTAATTGTTCTAACGTGCTTTTTGCTTCTGCCCTCGGGGTGTCCATTAAGGCGATGATGCCCACATAATCGCTGTTCCGGCGAATTAGCATGGTGGTATTCCCTCCAGCTTCAAGGGCTTTTATTTCATCTACAATCTTTTTTGAAGGTTTTTTATCATCGAGGGCTTCATACAGTTCCAAATTGCCTATATATACTTTATCATTTCCCAGCGTTGCTTTTATGCCTTTTCCCAAAACGGCTTCCAAATCAGTGGCCTCGGGAATACTATCTCCTTCCAAACGCTTTTTGCCGTCCCTGACCACCGCCTTTGCCAAGGGGTGGTCGCTTAGGTTTTCTACGGCAATTGCCATTTTCAGCAATTCATTCTCATCGGTATTGTTCAGCGGAATTACTTTAGTGAGTTTTGGTTTGCCTTCAGTCAGAGTCCCGGTTTTATCGAATGCCAGGGCGGTTAAAACACCTAGGTCTTCCAACGGCCGCCCGCCTTTGATAAGCACCCCGCTTTTGGCAGCCCTGGCCACCCCACTCAGTACGGCACTCGGCGTGGAGATGGCTAGCGCACAAGGACTGGCGGCTACCAGAACGGCCATGGCCCTGTAAAAGCTGTCGCTAAAATTTTCATCAATAACCAAAAAAGCCCCGAGCAATAACACCACCAATCCCAAAACGGAAGGCACAAAGTATTTCTCGAACTTGTCGGTAAACCGCTGGGTGGGCGATTTCTGCGTTTGAGCTTCATTCACAAGCTTTACCAAACGGGAGAGGGTAGAATCTTTGGCTTCCTTAATGACTTTAACTTCTAATGTGTTGTTGCCATTGATTGTGCCCGAAAAAACCCTGTTTTCATCACTGATGTCTTTTTCGTTGTAATAGTCTTTTTCTTGGTCCTCCACCGGCATTTTATCCACGGGTACACTTTCGCCCGTTATTGGTGCCTGGTTCACGCTACTTTTGCCGCTAACCACAACCCCATCGGACGGAATTTTAGTGTTGGGCTTCACGACGATGATGTCGCCGACACTCAATTTTTCTATGCCTATCTCTTCTGTTTTCCCGTTCTTCTTTCGTAACGCAGTTTTGGGGGCGAGTTTGGCCAAAGCAGCAATAGATTTACGGGCTTTGTTCATGGCATAATGTTCGAGTGCATGCCCCATGCTGAAGAGAAACAACAACAAAGCACCTTCGGACCATGCGCCCAAAATAGCCGCACCAATGGCGGCAACGAGCATCAAAAAGTCAATTTCAAATCCACCTTTAAATACGGTTTCGACTGCTTCTTTGGTGGTGTAGAAACCACCAAAGAAATAAGCCCCGATGTACAGCGACAGGCTTACCCACGAGGGGAGAGCATCCACGAAAGAGAAGCCAAAACCAATAGCCAGCAATATTCCCGAAAGGATAGAGAAAATCAACTCCGTATTTTTGCCAAAAAGGCCGCCATGGGCATATTCATGTTCTACATCACCTTCTTCATGTTCAGGCTTCTTTTCAGACTTTTGGTCTTTCTGCGGCTTCTCTGTTTCTTTGATGCTGCGTAGATATTTTTCGGCATTTACGGCAGTATCCGGTATGTCGAGGCCTTCTTTTTGCAAAGCTTTAATAATTGTCGCTTCATCAAGCTGACTTCTATCGAATTCAACACGTACCATTCCCGAAGCAGAAACCGATGCTTCAATCATACCGTTTAAGTCGCTAAGATTGCGCTCGATACTGCGCGCTTGGCGAGAATGGCGGATGCCTTCTACTTCGATGAGCTTGTGTGCGATTTTTTCGGTAATGGACGCACCAGTTAGTCGGGCTATTGAACGTACGCGGTCAATGGAAATCAGTTCCGGGTTATAGTGAAAACAGAGTTGGGGCACGCCCTTATCTGCAGCTTCTAAAACATGGACTTTTTCCAGACCCTTTTGCTCCTGAAGCAGTGAGATAAGCTCCTGAACGCATTGGTCTTTTTCGTTTGGCACTTCGGGCAAAATGAGTGGTATTTCTATTTTTAGTTTTTTCATATTCTTTAAATATTAAAACCCGTTTTCCAGTCCTGTTTTCACCCGATACACTTTTTCAACATCGGAGACATAAATTAATCCATCGCCTGGATTTAATGTTTTACCATATTCCGAAATGATGTTTATTACCGTATTTATCTTTTCTTTTGCTACTACCATTTCAATTTTTGCCGTTGGGCTATCGGTTATGGAGAATTTTTGGGAAACAAACGCTTTGTCATCCTGAAATTTCCCTGTCCCTTCTGCAGTAGAAATGGTCATGTTTTCAAACCCAGCATCTTTTAAATGCTGAACAATGTCGTTCACTTTATTTGGTCTTATAAATGCTTTTATTTCTTTCATCATTTCCTTATTTTTAATGTTCGTGTTCTGTTTCTTCCTTTTTCATATCGGCCAATAAATAGTATGCCGCATTCATTACTACCTGTGTATTTTCGGGCAACGGATTAATCAGTCGAATTTCGGTATATCCTTCATCTTTCAGACCAGGGATAACCTCAACCATCCTGAATGCCATTTTATTTTCTGCTGCATCATCATCGTCTTCATCTCCATGCTCGTGCCCCTCATGGTTTTCTTCTCCGACATGTTTTTCAAGAGCCTGCTTGTCCAATATAAAAATGAATGATTTTGTGCCTTCAGCAACAATGGCATCATTGGGAAGTGCCCGCGTATAGTTTTCATCGGTATGCAAATGGCCGTTAATGTACATACCAGGAATAAGTCCGGATACCTTCTCATTTAANNATGAACGTGAACTGCTCTCGAATTGGCCTCAAACTCTTTTCCAATGGCAAATATGGTTGCTGTTAATTCTTCGCTCGGGCGGTTTGATACTGTGAAATGAACTTTTTGACCTTCTTTAACAAGATACACATCTTTTTCATACACCATAAAATCGGCATGGATAGCGCTGTTGTCTGAAATAGCAAAAAGCTTGTTTGTTGCGTCAACATAGGTTCCCACCTTAATATTCACTTCATTAACAAAACCGTTAATAGGAGAATTAATTGTTATGGTATTGGAGAATTCACCTTCCATCACTTTATCTGGCGAAAGATTTATCAATTGCAAGCGTGATTTTAAGCCTTCATATCTTGATTTTGCTGTGCTGTATTCTGCTTTGGACTGTTGGAAGTCTCTGCCCGCACCTACGTTATTTTCAAAAAGTTCTTGCTGGCGTTCAAATTCCTGTTGTAAATATTCCAGCCTGTTTGCCACTTCGGCGAAATCTTCCTGTAATTTGATATAGTCAGGATGTTCCAGCACTGCTAACAATTGGCCTTTTCTTACTTTATCTCCATGAAACACCTTGATCTCTTTTACATTACCACCAATAACCGCTGTAACCTCGGCACTGCTTGCCGGGGGAACTTCTAATTGACCGTTTGATTTTACTACCGTGGTTAAGTTGCGCATTTGAAAAGTGTCCAATTTTAAATTCAGGGCTTCCCGTTGATTTTTATTTAAAACAACAACGCCTTCGGAGTCATTTTCTTCGTGTAATTCGTTTTCGTCGGCTGTTCTGTTTTTAGTATTGCAAGACATTAAGGTGAAGATTGCAATAAATGCTATAAATATTTTTGATTTCATCATTACTCAATTTTGTTGATTAATTACCTGTTATAAATTTTAATTGGGCGGACAATTCAAAGTACTCCACCTGTTGCATTAAAAAGCCTTGTTTAGTACCAATGGCTGCTTCTGTATTCTGAATAAACTGAACATAGTCGATGCTGCCAAGGCGATATGCCAGATTGGATGCCTGAATTTGTTCGTCGGCCAATGGTAATGCTTCTTTTATGTAATAGTCGAGAACCTGTTGTAACATAAGATAACGGCTAATTTGTTGATTGTATCCGGCTTTAAGTTCCAGTTCCTTTTGCTCGTATTGCCGATTGGCAATTTGGAAGTCAATTTTTGAAGCTTTTGTTTTGCCCGATTGTGAAAAGAATGCCAACGGAACAGAGATACCTGCTTCCCAACCTTGGAACCCAGAATTACCATCAATCGATTGCCATTTATACCCAACGTTAAACTTGGGGAGAAAGTTTGCCCTTTCCGCTTTCCATGCAGATTCTGCAACATCAATTCCGGTTGAAAAATATTTGAGCAGAGGACTTTCTGTTAACGACCCATTTTCTGAAATGAGTTTGAAAACATTTTGTCTTAAATCGTCATCTTTCACATCAACAGCTACAGAATACAGCAGGTATTGATTCAGTATTTGCAAGCTTGCCAAATAATTGCTTTCTGCTTTCTTTAAACTTACCTGCAACTCTTTGTATTTTGCAGATGCAGAAAGGTATTCAATTTTTGAAGTTGCTTGTGTTTTGAATCTCAATTCTGCGGCTTTCTCAAAGTTACTGTACAAGGTATCGAGTTCTTTAAAAAGCTGCCATTGTTGTTTGGCATGTACAGCATTGTACCAGGCGATGCTAACGTCACGTGTCAATGAAAGTTCGGTGAGTCTTTGTCCCGATTCAGCTTGCCGAACACGTGTTTTTGCTAACTTGCTCTTTGCAGGAATACCGAAAATATCAATATCAGATTGTTCAACTCCAATTCTGTTTTGAATGCCGGGAGCACCGTTCCCCACTTCTTCCTTGCCCGTGTAAATAGAGGTTGTACCCAATTGGTAAGCCGTTGCTTTTAAAGCTTCCTGTTTGTCAACTTCCAATTGTGCTGCTTTAATTGTTGGATAATTTTCTTTTGCTCTTTCAATGGCTTGTGGCAATGTTAAGGAAGAATCCTGCGCATTGGCATTTCCTGAAAACCCCAATCCTGCCATTATAAAAAGGACAGAAAATACACCAATTGCTGGTTTAGACAGCTTTACTTTTTTAATTCCCGATTCAGCAAACTTATAGAGTATGGGCAGCACAATAAGGGTTAACAAAGTTGATGTGAGCATTCCTCCTATTACCACAGTAGCCAAAGGCCGCTGTACTTCGGCACCTGCCGATGCAGAAATTGCCATAGGCAAAAAACCCAAAATGTCAGTTGAAGCAGTCAAAAAGATGGGGCGGATACGACGGATTGAACCTTTTTTAATGATGTCGTCAATATGAAGTTTGCCTTCTTCTTTTAATTCATTAAACCCGCTAATCAATACCAATCCATTAAGTACAGCAACGCCGAACAGGACGATAAACCCAACCCCAGCAGAAATGCTGAAAGGCATATCCCTCAAATAGAGCGAGAAGATACCTCCAACGGCAGCAAAGGGAACGGCTAAGTAAATCATTAGGGTTTGTTTGAAGGATTTAACAGCAAAAAATACCAGCATAAAAATTAATGCCAAAGCAAGCGGAACAACTAACGACAAGCGTTTTGATGCCCTTTCGAGGTTTTCAAAAGCTCCACCATATCGGATATAATAGCCGGTTGGCAATTCAAGTTTTTCATCTAATATTGTTTGGATTTCTTCTACAAGCGATTTCACATCCCTGCCGGCAACATTAATCCCCACGTAGGTTCTGCGGTTGGTATTGTCGCGGCTAATTTGCATCGGTCCCGGCTGGTAACTTATTTCGGCTACTTCTTTTAAAGGAATCTGATTACCATCGGGAAGATTAACAAACAAATTCCTGACATCGTCAATACTTGTGCGGTGTTCCTCATCCAGTCTCACAACAAGGTCGAACATCCGCTCGCCTTCGTAAATGCTACCGGCAACGCCACCACTAAAGGCGGTTTCAACAATCGTATTGAGTTCTTTAATTTTCAGGTTGTAACGTCCCATCTTATTACGGTCGTAATTTACAGTGATTTGTGGCAGTCCTCTGGTTGCTTCGGCCTTAGCAGCAGCAACACCATCAATACCTGCAACTAATCCTGCAATTTCTTCTGCTTTGGAAGCCAGAATATCCAAATCATCGCCATACAATTTAACGGCAACATCTTGACGGATACCCGTTAACAGTTCATTGAAACGCATCTCAACAGGTTGGCTGAATTCATAATTGATACCGGGCAAAACGCTGACTTTTTCTCTGACTTTATCAATTAATTCTTCTTTCGATGCGGCTTTTGTCCATTGTTTCTGAGGATTTAAAATCACAAATATATCTGCAATGTCAATGGGCATGGGATCCATGGGTAAATCTGCCACTCCAATTCTGCTCTGCACGCTTTCTACTTCATCCGGGAAGTTTTCCAAAACAATCTGTTCCAGCCGGGTGGAGGTTTTTGTAACTTCGCTCAATGAAGTTCCAGGCTTTAAAAATGCCTGAAAAGCAAAATCGCCCTCATCGAGTTTTGGAATAAATTCGGCTCCCATCCGTGTAAACAGAAAACCGCCGGAAACTAACAGCACAAAAGCGATTGTTATTACAATCCAACTTCTTTTAAGCGACCAACCAATTACAGGCGTATAAGCATTTTCGAGTTTCAGAATAACTTTATCGCCCCAAGATTTTTTATCTGTCTTTGGTGGTTGAAGAAATAATGCTGCCATCATTGGAATATAGGTCAGGCATAATATTACCACGCCCAAAACGGCAAAGCCAAAGGTCATGGCCATGGGGATAAACATTTTACCCTCTACCCCCTGCAATGCCAAAACGGGTATAAAGACAATCAGTATAATCAACTGTCCGAAAAATGCCGAGTTCATCATTTTGCTTGCCGAATTATAAGCAATTTCGTTTCGTTTGGACTGGTCGAGTTTTGTGCCGATAAGGTTTTTACGGTGCAGGTAAAAAATCATACTTTCGACGATAATAACCGCCCCATCGACCAATATCCCGAAATCGAGCGCCCCCAAACTCATCAGTTTTGCCCATACCCCAAACAGGTTCATCATGATAAAGGCAAATAGTAATGCCAGAGGAATTGTAGATGCCACGATTAATCCGCCCCTTAAATTCCCCAGGAATATTACGAGGACAAAAATTACAATTAGCGCACCCAACGACAGGTTTTCTGCAACCGTAGAAGTGGTGCTTTTAATGAGTTTGCTACGGTCGAGGAAAGGTTCTATTACGACACCGTCGGGCAATGATTTTTGTATTAAAGCCATCCGTTCTTTAACATCCTTAATCACATCATTTGAGTTTTCGCCCTTCAGCATCATCACGATACCGCCAACAGCTTCACCCTTACCATCTTTTGTAAAAGCGCCGAAGCGGACAAAACTTCCGTATTTCACTTCTGCTACATCCCTGATGAAAATGGGTTGCCCGTCAATGTTTGCGACCAAAGTGTTTTTAATATCATCCAACGAACGCATCAACCCTTCGCCACGGATAAAGTTGGCCTGAAAATTTTTCTCGATATATGCGCCGCCTGTGTTCTGATTGTTGTCGTCAAGTGCTTCAAAAATATCCGAAATGGCCAAGCCCATACTTCGGAGTTTATCTGGATTAACAGCTACTTCGTACTGTTTTCCCCTACCACCAAAAGAATTTACTTCTACCACTCCGGGCAGCATAGCCATTTGTCGTTTTACAATCCATTCCTGCATGGTGCGCAGTTCCATGTCGTTATAAACGGTATCGTAACCGGGTTGCACTTCAAGCGTGTATTGATAAATTTCGCCTAATCCGGTGCTGATTGGCGCCATAAACGGTTCCCCAAATCCCTGTGGAATTTTTTCTTTCACTTCGGCTAAGGCTTCACTTACCAACTGCCGGGGAAGATATGTCCCGGCGCTTTCTTTGAAAACAATGGTTACAACCGAAAGCCCAAAACGTGACACACTTCGTATTTCGGTCACGTCGGGCAGGTTCGCTACTGCCAATTCTACCTGATAGGTTACAAACTGTTCAATATCTTCAGTTCCCAGGTTGGGCGCAGTTGTGATAACCATAACCTGATTGTTTGTAATGTCTGGCGTGGCATCGAGCGGAACTTTGGTCATGGAATATATTCCGCCAAAAATCAGGCCTATTGTCAATAGCCCAATGAGTGCCTTGTTCTTTATAGAAAAGGATATAATACTATTTATCATTTCACATCTGTTTTTATTTGAGGAAAAGGATGCTGAAACATATCAACATTCTCCTGTTAATTTTTTTCGTTAAACTTAGCTTTTCATGAAGCTGCTGCTTGTTCAATCACTTCTTTTTCATACTTAAAAGATTAAGTGATTAGTAATACCGATAAAATACTCTATCGGATTTACATGAAAATTAAAAAAAATAAACAGTGGTGGGAGGTGCCCTTAATAAATGGTTGGTGAGAAATATTTGTTTGTGTGAGAAAAATATTAAATAATCGCTATAATTTACCTCATTGAGCTTTGACGCAAAGTCAAACTCTGTGTTAATGCTAAAAAAATCAAAAGTGAGATTAGTTGCAGGTGTAGAATGTACAATTAAATCGCTCCCGTTTTCTGAGAAAATAAGGTTAAAAGCATGGCAATGCATGTCCGGGTTTTCATTATGACTGTTGGTATTGGTAGTTTCGCACTCTAAATTTTCCGGATGTGATTCTATCGAATCAAAATGATGATGGTGAGGAATTATAGCATGAAATAATATTATCAGCCCTGCCAACAACATTAATACAATTTTTCTATTTCTATTCTTCCCTTCAAGCATAATTAATTTCTGAATCTAAAATTATAACGGCAAACTTACATAAAAGTTTATGCAACTGAGTTGCAAAGTTAGACCTTGCAGTTTGAGCATATTCCTTTTACTATCATATTAACACTTTCAAGAGAAAAACTATGAGGTAGTTTTATTTCGGGAACAGGTATGTCATTTAAACAATAGGTTTGACTACATTTTGTGCAAAGAAAATGGACATGCAGGTCTTCCGGGTGGCACTGGCAAGTATCCCGACAAAGAGCATATTTAACCGAACCCGTTCCATCATCTATGCTATGAATGAGTTTGCTATTTACAAAAGTCTTTAATGTTCTGTAAAGAGTCACTTTATCAGCTTGTTCAAATTTTTGTTCCAGTTCAGACAAACTGATAGCCGTTTTTTGTTCGATTAAAACTTGCAACACCAACTCTCGCATCGCGGTTGGTTTGATGTTTC
>DENY01000143.1:0-3492 GCA_002359825.1 Bacteroidales bacterium UBA2632 | reverse complement strand
GTGACGAGTTTACTGTCTATTCCCTTCTTCATATTTTTTTCTTCTTCAGTTTAATCAATATGCAAATGTAACGATTAAGTACCGTTTCGCAAATAAAATTACAGCTCATTTACAAGCCTTTGGCTTGGGAGTTACTTTAAACAAGTGCAACAAAACAAACTAATATATGTTACTTTATCGGCTGTTCTTTAAAGTGAGAAATTGGTCTTGTTTGAAGATCACTCTTTGAGATTCTAAAAGCTTGTTCAATTTTGTAGAGCTCATGATAGCGCTCTATCACTGCCTTATTGTCTACTACTGATTCATCCAAATTGGTGTAATATCCTTTAATTCCTAACATCTTCTTAGTTTTATCAATAAGTTTTTCATTGATTTCTATTTTCTGATTGTTGGTTTTGACAAATTTTATTTTTTTGTTCTTCGTAGGATTTTCAAGTGCTTTTTTTGCATTATAAATCTGGTTATTCATTTTATAAAGATCCTTTAGATAACGAACTGGTGAGTAACTGCAAATTAGATAACCATTTTCCGTTTCTAATCGTATGTTTTCTCCATCTTCGCGAGTGATAGTTTTATCGATGACTCCCAAGAGTTGGGCAGATATATTGCCTAACCGTGCTCCTACAATATAATTGATGTTCTTCTGAGTTAATTGTCTGATATTCTATACACTAATTATTGCAGCATCAGCAACTATAGTAAATTCCTTTACCTGATTTTTTTCAATGAAGCTTTCAACTGCAGGTATGATGATATGTCCCTCGAATTAATTGCCGCTGAAAATCTCATAGGCAATAGGAAAGCCTTCTTTGGTGACCATTAATGCTACAAGTATTTGTGGTTGCTGCGACTTATTGTCCTTAGAAAAACCGTTTTTCCAACTCATCCTCTTGGAAAGTTTCAAAATAAAGATTCGTTACATTATAAAAAAGCAAATCATAATTAAAGGAGTAAAACACTTTGGCAAAACTGACAACATTATTTTCTGTTAAATCCTTTAATACAATCCATTTTGGAGCAATTTTTATAGTATGTTTTACGACTGTGAGAGATACCAAAATAATGCTCCATTAACTCTAAAGAGCGAAGTTTGGATGCGGGTTCTAATATTCTTATTGTTACAAGATCCTTTAATAAAACAGGCAAATCATCAAGTCCGATTTTATTTAAAAGATTATTAATATGGTTATTGAAGAAGTTATATCGAACACCCAAAAAGGTACAATAATTTAGATGTAATAGTTTATTTGGGTTTTCATCTGGAAAGAGGGATAGTTGTGAAGAATGAGTTTTTATCTTGAAGTGTTCAATTTTTCCGCGCATTGGCTACAACGGTTTCGAGCTTAGCGAATGTGGTGGTTTTCACTACAAGTGTTGGTACGGAGAACCAAACTTTGATTATGATTAACCACAAATGTGTCTGCGGAGCACTGAACCGCCACTTTTGCCAAACCGCTGTTAGTGGCTGGGCTTATTTGTTTTCTGTCCATTAGCAACATTTTTAGTCTTGCTGAATTGGTGGACAAGCAACATTTCCGTAACTGCAATATACACAACAGTCGCCTTGTTTTGGTTTAAGAACTAGTTTACATTTTTCACATTCGTAGAAATATTGGCAAGAGTCTGTCGGCATTGTTTCTTCTTTCTTGTGTCCGCAGTTTGGGCAAGAGATTGTTGATTGTAATATTACTTCCATTTTAATTTTCTTATTTGTCGATTTCAGAATATCCTGTTGAATTAATTGCCTTTTAATTTCGGCAATGCTGGTTTGGGAATTATCTAACTCCAAGATTGCGTTTCCCCTTTTCGTAAGAAGCGTTTGAATTTATAATTTCAAACAATTTATTTACTTCGTGATTTACGTGTTCGCCACAACTTGTACAAGTTATTCCGCTAATTGTAAACTCTACTTTTTGTATATTGGATTTGTCTACAACTATGATTTGCTTTTCTGTCTTTGGGTAGAAAATGCTTGAGTAGTATGGAAAGGCAAGCATTACGATTGCCAATGCTGTTACTATTCCTAAAAACATTTTCGACTGAATAAATTTTGGTTTTTCTTCTGTCTCGCAGTTACAGTCAATTTTCTTTGTGGGTTTCAACTTTTGATACCAAGCAAAACCAAGAACTAAAATTGTCAACCCGATAAAATAAGGTCGGAAAGGTTCAAGCCAAGAAAAAGCAGAAGCAAGTCCAGTTGTCCCTGCAACAAGAGCCAAAACTGGTGTAATGCAACAAAGAGAAGCTGCAATTGCAGTCAAAAGTCCTGCACCAATTAATTTTTTGTCTGTTTTCATATTGTATCTAAAATTTTGTTTTCGTCAAGTATTTTGAAAAACGGTTTCAGCATTTTTTCATACTCTTTTGTCAATGAGTAAAAAATGGTTTGAGCTTCTCGTTCTGTTTCAATTAGTTTTCTGTCTTTGAGTTTTCGCAAGTGTTGTGAAACTGCTGAAATTGTCATACCGAGAATGTCACTTATATCACAAACACAAAGTCGTTTTTCTTCATAAGGCAGAAAAAGAATTTTCAGTCTTACGTTGTTTCCCGCCAATTCAAGTCCGTTCGACAAATAGTCAAATGAGCCGTTGAGTTCTGAAACTCGGTCTTTACATCGGTTTATTTGTTTAATGTCTGCTTGTTGTCGTATGCAAGAATTATTGTCCATAGCACAAAGATAGTCAATTTGTTTATTTAAGCAATTACTTAAATACAAGATGTCAAAAAAAACCTGATTTGTCTGTCGGGTTGTGTCGTCATAGCCTTGCCACTAACGTCTTATTTACGCAATTTCTCTTTTAAACATTCGTATATACATTTAAATTCGAAATTTATACGCAATAGAATTCTATTTGAATAATTACTTTCCAAAGGTAAGTAATTAAATGTTAAAAATAAAATTAAATGTTGAAATGATGATATATTGTTTTTTATCTATAATTCTAAAATAGCTTTGGTATATTATTGTTGTTTTTCCACTGATAAAACTGATCGATTTGATGTTTTAGATTAAATATATATTAGTTTCAAGAATAAATCAATTAATCTATACCCTGAGGTGCAAGGTGCAAGTGTCTATATATAGACCTTGCACCTTGCACCTCAGGTATGTGATTGATTTACAATGTAGTTGCATATTCAAAAAAATGTATTAACTTTGAACCTGAGTTACATGCAGACAGAAGGTAGACATAACATACAAAAATGCATTGACTTTGAAATTTCCCAAATCGTACACCTGAGCTTTTAAAGTTTTGTAAACGATTAGATTTGAACGGAATATGTTGAGTGGTTCTAATCCCTCTCTCTCCGCTCAAAGCTAAAATAGAAACCGTTCAAATTGTAAGATTTGAGCGGTTTTTTTGCATATTTATGGCTGAGAGATATATCGTAAGCAATTCAATTAATGAAATCCGTTTTTGTCAAATCTTTTGTAGTTTCTCTTACTGATATTTGAATAAAGAGTTCCCTGTTGCCACATTGTTTGTTGAT
>DENY01000091.1:5026-11393 GCA_002359825.1 Bacteroidales bacterium UBA2632 | reverse complement strand
GAATAAAGAAAGTTTATACCAACAATCAGAGAAGAAACTCAGATTTGCTTTTTTGACTGATATACATTTAAACAAGTCGAACAGTGGTGATCGTTTAAACGGATTGAAACAAGCATTGGATAAATCAAAAGAACTGAATGTAGATTTTATTGTAACTGGTGGAGACCAATTGGATGTGAGTGGAGGATCATCAAAAAACTATATAAACATGAAAGAGGCTGATAGTCTTTATACTGTATTGAAACACACATTTGATTCACATGGTCTTACNNGATACAGAAAAAGGCTTTGTCAAAGGAGATGAGCTATTCAAAAAGTACTTCAATGATTCATACTATACTTTCGAGAAAAGTGATGTTCGCTTTTTCATCCTCAATTCTGTTCGTAATGGAGGAGAGACAGGTTATGAGATAGACGAAGAGCAAATGCAATGGTTGCAAAACAATCTGAAAGATGTATCTAAGGAAACACCGATAGTTGTTTCTACACATGTGCCTTTTTACTCACTCTATTATCCNNCCCTTTAAGGATGTAATATCCAATTACAAAGAAGTACTTAGCGCATTTGAGCCCTACAACTTGCAAATTGTTCTTCAGGGACATCAGCATATTCATGAAGAAATAAAATTACAGGATGTTCAGTTCATAACCGGTGGAGCTGTTTGTGCTGGATGGTGGGGTGGTGCCTTTCATGGAACAGAAGAAGGCTTCCTATTGGTAGAAATGGATATGGACAATAATTTCAATTGGGAGTATATTGATTATGGTTGGACTGCAAGAAAATAGACTTTTGTGAGTTAGAATGAGATAAACTCACACTAAAACTCATTCTCTGGCAACACACATTAATGAACAGGACCGAAAGCACTAACACTTTCGGTCCTGTTCACTTAGGGTTTGTATCGCTGGTTCGAAACTCTGCTGGGATATGTAACCGTAAAAGTGGATATATAGGTTAGTCTATTAGAACCAGACTCACCACAAACTCAGAGAAGCTTCTCTAACAGAAACGATGATTCTATATTCTAAAAACAAATAAACGTCTATATTTTTAGTTACCTTTGTTCTATAGCTATGAGCCAAATACTATTACTAAACGTTTTGTAGTAATAGGTGCTTATTATAAATTTAAACTCAACAACATGAAGCATTTGTTTTTACTTCTGTTTTTCTCAATATTGAATTTCAATATTACATTCTCTCAAGTTAATGACTTCACTTTTATTTTCATGTCTGATATACATTACCATGAAAAGAATGATGCTCCTAAGGCTTTAAATATGATAATTGACACAATCAATAGCATGAATCCTGATTNNTAGTGTTGGTGGGCGGAGACATTATTTATGATGCAATGCGCCAGACAATCGAAGAAGCCGAGGATTTATCGAAGTCGTTCCTCGAATCAATCAAACGCTTAAAAGCCCCAATATATTATGCTATTGGAAATCACGAGCACTTCGGGTTGTACAATCAGGACATCGAAGAGAGTCATCCGCTTTTTGGAAAGAAGTTTTACGAGAAATATTTTGGCGAAAAATACTACTCTTTTGATCACAAGGGATGGCATTTTATCACAATAGATAATATGGAAGTAAGTGATAGGAAATATATTGGCAAAGTTGATTCCATTCAAATGGAATGGTTGAAAAATGACATTGAGTGTGTAGCAGATTCAACCCCAATTGTGATAATGTATCATGTGCCTTTAATAACAACACTTTCACAATATTACGGGGGAGGTACAAGAGCTAACACAAACAAACTAGCTACAGAGAACAGTAATGATCTGTTGAAGCTATTTAATAACAAGAATCTCAAACTGGTATTACAAGGACACATACACTATTTTGAAGCATTAAATGTATTAAATAAAACTACTTTTATTTCAGCACCTTCCGCATCAGGCAAGTGGTGGTTGGGGAAACAGCATGACATAGAAGAAGGCTTTATTAGAATAGATGTAAAAGGTGACCAATTTGAATATCAATATATTGATTATGGATGGGTATCACCTAGACAAAAACAAAAAAAGTAGGCAACTACCTACTTTTTTTGTTTTAAAGTATAAATAAAAAAGGACCCTATTATTTCTTACTATTCTGGAGAAGCATATTTATAGGCTACTATAACATCGTCTTTAATATATGACAAATATGCAACACCATCAGCAGCAAAGTCTATTGATAACTCACTAGCTATTGCCTGATCTAAAACTTTTGGAGTAGTCCAATCAATTGTGTTTTTATCAATATTTACGACAGCAGGGAAATTAGATTCATCTTTAAATAATAAATATGGAACACCAAATGGAGAAACTGCTAAATCAAAACTTGTAGCACTTCCTGTTGCACCAATAATTGGATTACCAACGCTTTCTATTTCCTTACTAGAAGAATCGTATTTAACCACCCTCAGTTTTTCTTCACCAGTGCTATTTTCAGACATTGCAACAAACACATTGTTGTCGTTATCAACAGCTATGTCAAAAGCTCTTAAAGAGATTGATGTTGCAGCTGGATCAGTCCAACTATCAACTAAAGTCTCCCAAGTGTTATTAGAATACTTATAAACTGAAATCGTATTAGGAGTTACAGCATTATAAGACCCTACATACACTGCATCACCTTTTTTCACAGTCTTGATAAGATAGCCTACTTGATCTGACGCTCTTCCAGGAATAGTAGTATTTAAAGTCCAAGAATTGTTTTCAAAAAAATTAACGCCAAGTTCCCTACGTGTTAAAGGACCTGTTCTACCGTCAAAAGTACCTGCCAACAAAATCTTATTGTCGTTTACAAACGATAGTGAATGGTGGCTATAGTTGCTTGATGTAAAACCCTTATCGCCTACCAAACTCCATGTTGAACCACTCAGTTTTTTTACTGTAAGTAAATTGTTAACATCTGTCGTGTAATCAGTATATGAAACATATGGAATTCCAGCGGAGTTAAAAGTAAAATCCATGTAAGTTCCAATTTTACCATCCGAAGCTTGGCCTAAATCTTTCCACGCTCCATCCTTGAAAGTTAAAAGAGCAGCGCCCTCTTCATCCGATGTTTCACGCTTTTGTTTGTAAAAAAAGTAAGGATTACCATCCTTTTGATTTACTTTCATTACTAGAGATTTGGCTTGATCTGTTGCAAAAGGAGGAAGTGCACTCCATACAAATGCAGGTGCATCACCAATTGTAACAGTGTATTTTACATTGGCAGTACCTTCAGATACAATATAATCGACAGGAGCAGTAAAATCAGTTGCGGTTGTTCCACTTTCTTGTACAACACCATTTACTTGAACTTTGTCGTTTTCGGTTGTTGTGAAGCGAGCTATAAGATTTGACTTATCAACCTCTTCAGGCATTGAGAAATTTATTGCAGTTCCAGCAACAGTTTCTATAAGGTAATCTTGAAAAATAACACCAGGATTGTCTTCCATGTGAAAGCCAAAAGATAACATTTTAGCTTCATACTCTATTATTGGATCATCGTCGTCGCTACTACAGGAGATGAAAACTCCTGTTAGTAATAAAAATAGTAATAATAATTTACTCTTGTTCATTTTCTTAATAATTTTATAAATGTTTATTTGGGTAGCAATATTGCTTTGATTCTATTTTTAGTATTGAAATTCGTTGAAATGAAATCAGATATTTCATCTGTGGTAATGCCATCTAAAACCTCATCTAATTCAAGATGATAATCCCAATTGTATTGTTCGTTGAAAATAGTGTTTCNNTAAATGTAGTCCAATATAAGTTACTTTGAGTTTGTGAAAGGATACTTTGCTTGTGATTAACTTTTACTTTTTCAAGTTCTGCATCGAAACTATCCGATTTATTAACCATTGCATTTAGAATTTGTTCAATTCTACCTATTATCACATCCAAATCATTTGGAGATGCAGAAAAAGAAATGGTGCTTCTAGATAAATCACTCGGATATATTGTTGATCCTGTACTAACGCTAATACTGTAAATGAGACCCATCTTTTCTCTTATTTCATTTATAAGCTTTATTTTGATCACATCGTCAGCTATTTTGCTTTTTAGATTGTAGGAATCAAAGTCAACAGGAATATCTTCTCTCTGAAAGATAAGGGATACAACAGCTTTTTCAGAGTCTCCTGCTTCACAAACAAACTCTATAGAGTCTGTTAGAATATGTCCTCCCTGATATTCAAAGTTGGTTTCTTCTAAATTAGTCTTTTGGCTTGGAAGTGATGCTATATACTTTTCAATATAAGGAGTTAAATCTTCAATCGAAGCATCTGATATAATGACAAATGTAAAGCCATACGCATTACCAAAAGCATGATTAAATAATGGAATAATTTTCTCAAAATCTAAATCCTGTTCTATGCGTGTGTCTGTCATCTCGTCTGTCACATAGCTTTTACCTCGCATTAAATGACCTAAATCTTCAAAATATTGTTTTTGCTTTGTTTTATTCTGTTTTTGATAACTTTCAATCGCCATACTTTTTGTAATATCAAAAACCTCCTTTTCTGCATTGGGGCTTACCCACTTTGCATACATCAACTCGAAAAGTGTTTCAATGTCGTCAAGTGATGAACTCCCTACCATTCCAGCACGAGTTTTCTCAATTAACAAGCGTACTGAAGCAGAATTACCTGCAAGATGATAGGACAACTCATTCCTGTTGAGCTGGCCTGCGCCACTCAAAGCAATGACACTAGGAGAGAATAAACCACTAACATAGTCTGTAGAGTCTAACGCATACAGTCCTCCTTTTTTGAAGGCAGATATATTTATTCTGTTCTTTCCTGATACAGATGGTTTGTAGATTAATTTGATACCATTTGACAAAGTTAATTCTGTTGCTTCTATATCTTTAATTTCTTTTTGTTGCACAATCTCTCCTTCTTCTGGAAGATCCTTGAGTAGTCGTTTTGAGGAATCCACATTTAGCTTGTATGCATCCACATCAGATTTAAAAGAACTATCAATTAAAGAGAGTAAAGCTTCTTTATCCGAAATATCACCTTCAATAAATGACGAGTACAGATAGTTTGTTTTCTCAATATCTACATAACTCTTCAAAGAGTTCATTATAGCAACAGAATCGATTTGATCTGCATACTTCAATGCTAAGCGATACTCCTCTTCTGGAGTAGTTACAACATGCCCTTTATAGAAATCTGCATATACTTCATTCATTATACTTGATGAAGCTGTTGGTGAGTCACCCTCAGCATTCAATCTCAAACGATTTAAGTATTGCATTTTTATTTTATCTATTTCCACGTCTAAAAACCCATGTTTATATACTTGATTTATGTCAGCAATAAACTGTTCGATCCCTTCTTTCTCCTTTTGAGGTATAAGCTTGACAGAAGCCAATAATATACTTTTAGTATTTAAAAAGTCAGATAAGCCTATACTCCCACTTGTGTAAGCTGTGTTTTGAAACGATAGATCGTTTAATCTGTTTTTGAAAAGTCTATTAATCAAAGTTCTCTCCAAGTAAGAGATGTAGTCCATTTCATCCTTCACTGATTTAGATACTTCTCCTAATTGAATAAAGGTAAGTTCAGGGTGTTTTAATGAGTTATTGATGATTACTTTAGCATCAATACCCTCATAGTTCGGAATATTGTATAAAGGTAATTCTCCTGTGTATTTTGACTTAATCTTTGAGAAACTCTCAATTATCTTATGTTCAATCGAGTCAGGATTAATATCCCCAACTACGGCAACAGCCATTAAATCGGGTCTGTACCAGTTTTCATAATAGTGTCTTAAATCTTCAGCATCAGCATTTTTGATAACTGCTGTATCTCCAATAACAATTCGTTCAGAAAAGCGTGAATTGTTTAGCAACATATCTAAAAGAGCATCACTAACTTCTTTTTTTGAATCTCTCTTTGAAAGCCATTCAGATAATATTACACCACGTTCATTATTAACGTCCTCTTTATCCAACGTCATCCCATCGGCCCAATCAGACAGTATCAGCAATGTTGAATCAATAACATGTGGATTATCAGTTGGAACTTGAAGTTTGTAAACTGTTTCATTATACGAAGTATGAGCATTTATATCTGCTCCAAACTTTGCTCCTTTAGTTTCAAGGAAATTAATCAATTCATTTTTAGGGAAGTTTCTTGTTCCATTAAAAGCCATGTGCTCTAAAAAATGAGCTAACCCTTTTTGGTGCTTTTCTTCATAAATTGATCCCGATTTAATAAAAAGCCTATAAACGGCTTCATTCTTCGGATAGTCATTTGGATAAATGTAATAGGTTAGTCCATTTTCGAGAGTTCCTTTTATTAGTTTTTCATTTTGTGGTATAGTTTGAGTAAAAGCTGTTTGAAAAAAAAGGAGTAAAAATAGTGTAAAAATTAT
>DENY01000091.1:4730-4980 GCA_002359825.1 Bacteroidales bacterium UBA2632 | reverse complement strand
CCATTCCTACAGAAAAATCTTGGTGGTCAGTGCTAATTAATTTTATTTCGATAGTGTTGTCTTTCGATTTGTCGATTGGATTGGATAACCATTGAATCCGTATAGGCATATCATAAATACCTGGAAGGAAATTCAATGTGTTGCCTTTAGTCAATATCTTATAGTCAACATTTTCTTTGAGCCCACTACCAATAGTAATTTCATATGTTACAACAACTGCTTCTTTTATCTCTTCCGAACTTAAATATAC
>DENY01000091.1:3597-4642 GCA_002359825.1 Bacteroidales bacterium UBA2632 | reverse complement strand
CCGTCGTTTCCGAAGCATTGTTGTACATAATATGTACATACTTTAGATCGTAAGGGGGATTCTCATTTAATCCACAAGAAAGAGCAAAAATCATTGTGATTAAACTCAATAATATAAGGAGTCTGTTCTTTTTCATAATAATACATTAATTGTTTACTGTTGGATTACCTATCATATTTTCATTTGCATCTACCTCCTTTTGAGGAATAGGTAGAACAAACAAATCATTGGGATATGGGAGCGATTTAACATTAGACGTGCTACTAGCTCCTCTTACTAAATCATCATTATATCTAACGATATCAAAAAAGTTATGCCCTTCGAATGACAACTCTTTTGAGCGTTCTTTCTTTATTAAACTGAAAAGCTCATCCTTACCATTGTATTCTAAATTGATGGAAGACTCATCTTCTTCCAGAGCTCTAGCTACAATTGTTTTTAAATCATTGTCAGCTTTAGCTAATTGGTCAGTCATTAAGAAAGCTTCAGACCTAATCAAGTACATTTCAGATACTCTCAATATAAAAGGATTGTATCGCTCAGTTTCTGGACCAAAGGTCACCATAATTGTATATTTAGTTGTGATATAATTAGCACTTGACTCACTCTCTTTAGAAAAAAGCTTGAACCTAAGATCATCCTTATTGTCAAATAAGTTTATCAACTTATCAGCAGGAATAGCAATTGGATTCTCTTTAGAATAGAACTTAGTTCCTAACGATTTATTTTTCAAAGTGCCATCTAGTCTGAAAATAGCTTCTTTTCCTGCAATTAAATCATGATACATGGCTAAATAATCTTCGCCATATGCCAAACTAGTTTTATCAATTACTTTTGTGGCATATAGTATTGAATTTTCCCAATCGCCTTTATAAAGATATACACGTGCTAATAGAGCTTGAACAGCTGTTTTAGAAATATGAAAAGAGTCTTTAAAAGGTGTGTCACCAAACAGTTTTTCGGCGTTGAGTAAATCTACTATAATTTGATCATACACTTCTTTTACAGTTGCCCGTGCAGGTAAATCATCTGGTCCAGGAGTAAC
>DENY01000091.1:0-3494 GCA_002359825.1 Bacteroidales bacterium UBA2632 | reverse complement strand
TTGTAGGGCTGTGCATACACTCTAGATAAATCGAAATGAGAAAGAGCTCTAATAAACAAAGCTTGAGCTTGTATAAGTTCTATTTCGTTTTTAGAGTTTGGAAACTTTTCAATCAATGGCGGTGCATATTCCAATACATTATTGGCATTAGCCATAGTTTTTAGAATCTTTCTCCAAATCCATCCTACAGCCCCAAGTTCTTGCTCAGGACTCGAGGTAAAATTAAATTGATCAATCATTTCCACCTCATCCGAAATAAGGTTCAAATCAACCATATCTCCTGCAACATCGGGGTATTTATAGAGTTCGTCTGAATAATGATTGAACAATTGACTGTATGTACCCACTAAACCTGCTTTCAAACCTGATACATCAGAGAAAAAGTTGGGCATGGTGGTTCTTCCCACAGATTCAACTTCTAAGAACTTATCACATGATATTGTTATCACTCCACTAATAAGGATTGATAAATATATGAGTATTTTAAAATTACTTTTCTTCATTTTCATCTAATCAATTAAACGTTAAATTAACACCGAAATGAACGGTAGTTTCCATAGGATAACCACTCATGGACTGTATATATGTGTTCATTCCTTTTTTAGTATATGGACTCCACACAAAAAGATTGTCTGCACCGAAAGATAATCTCAATTGGGATATAATAGTTTTTTGCAGATACTGATTTGGTACATTATAGTTCAAACTTAGATTCCTAAAACGAACATTTGTTGTTTTGAAGAGATGTCTTGTTGAACTCATAACTGACTTAGTAGAGGTACCCCAAATGGGCTTTGGTGCTGAGACAATATCTCCAGGTTTTTGCCACCTGTCAAGCTGATTGATGGATTGGTTGTCTCGCATGATGTTTAAACCATCTGACATTACATTTCTTCCAAAGCTACTAAAAGAGTATCCTCCCAGAACATACGAGAAAAGACCAGTTATAGAAAAATCTTTATACCCAAAGGAAGTCCTAAAACCACCTGTCAAAAACGGAGAGGAAGATTTATATGGAACCCTATTGTCTATATTATATGTGCGGGTAACATTTCCATTTGCATCATACCACAATGGAGCACCATCTCTCGGGTCAACTCCTGCCCAACGTATCAGATAGTATGTGTTAAGGTCCTTATTCTCACGCCAAATATAATTGCCCATTACTTTCTCTATATTATTATATAGTTTTACTAGTTTGTTTTTATTATATGCAGTATTAAATTCAATATCCCAGTTATAATCTTTGTGTTTCAAAATTTCAACTTCAATATTTGCTTCAATACCCATGTTGACGATTTCACCTGAGTTTCTGTAACTACGCGTATCGCCAGATGTTCTTGATACATCCAAATTACTCAATAGATTGATGGTTCTTTTGTGATATCCTTCGATGTCGATATCAATGCGATCAAATAGACGTGTCCTAACTCCAACATTGGTCATAAAAGCGGTTTCCCAACTTAATTTTTTATTAGGACTACCAGACATTGTACCTCCTAACTCACCAGAGTAATTATCACTTTCGCTATAGGAATAAAGACCTAATGCTTCCTGTGATCCAATTCGAGAATTACCATTAGACCCAAAACTTGCTTTAAGCTTTAACACATTCACTTTTGAGCTGTCAAAAAAGGATTCATTATGAATATTCCATGATGTACCAATAGAACCAAAGTTTCCCCACTGCGAGTCCGATCCAAAACCCGAGTTTCCGTCTCTACGGCCATTAACTGTGAGGTAATATTTTCGTTCATAATCGTAAGTTCCTTGAACCAAGAATGAAATAGAGCGATGAGAGCTTCTACCACTCCACCCTTTACGATCTACAGCATAGGAGACTTCTTTAATTTGATCATTAATGAAATTAGCCCCGTCAGCACTAAGTGTCCTAGATTCTCTTGAGCGAATCTCTGTTCCCAGAATACCTGAAATATGGTGCTTGTCAAACGTTTTGTCATAATTCAATCTTTCAACAGCAGACCATGACAATATACTTGAACTACCCCTACGAGAATAACCAATGGGCACTCCAGAAGATATTCCAGACCAGTTGGTCCGAGCTGAATATCTTTCTTCTCTGACATCCTGATAATCGACTCCAAATTGGCTCGAGAATTTCAAGCCATCGAAAATATCATATTTTAAAGTTGCATTTACATTCGAAAGCATGGAACTCTGTTTATCATCATTCTCTTCTCTTTCTGCAACTGAGTTAAGAAATCGATTTGTTTGCCAATTTGGATTACCAAAGGCATCAGCACCTTCTACAATTTTGTTGTATAACCTAAAAGTGCCGTCATCGTTATACGGTGAGTAAATCGGAAGAATTCCATAATAGTTATTACTTGGATTAAAGATGTTGTTCCTATTATAAGAAGATGTATAATTCAAAAGGAAATTGAGCTTTTCGCTCATCTTCACATCAATATTTGCACGTAATGAAATCCTGTTTTGATTATTACCTATAATGGTTGATTGGTTATCATACAGTGCTGTTGAGATATAATATTTTATGTTATTACTGCCTCCCAAAAGACTCACATTGGCTTCAGTTGTGTTTCCTGTATCATAATAGACTCCTTTCCAATTAGTATCAGTTGTACTAAAAGAGTTCAAATCATTGTCTTGAAATGGAAAGTACTTAAGATCTCGTCCAGAGTTAACAAAAGACTCTTTGGCAAGCATCATATACTCCTCAGCATTCAAAACTTTGAAAAGAGTATTTTCATTGATTCTTGAAACACCTGTTTTCAAGGAGACATTGATTTTTGTTTTGTCTTGATTTAATTTCCCGCTTTTCGTCGTTATTAAAATTACGCCATTGGCTCCGTCAGCTCCATAAATAGAGGTGGAAGTAGCATCCTTTAAAACAGTAAGACTTTCGATATCATCGGGATTTAAATAAGAAAGCGGGCTTATTGATGTGCTAATTCCTGATATCATATTTGTACGATCACCCGTAAAAAAACGAGACCCATCTACAATCCATAAGGGTTCATTAGATGCAGACATAGAACCCACACCTCTTACACGTAAGTTAAGTCGTTGTTTAGTACTCGATGCATCATCCGTATTAGGCATTATCTGCAAACCTGGCACCATGCCTTCCAATAGATTATCAATACGTCCTGCAGGTAACGATTCTATTTTTTTTGAATCAACTTGATATGCTGACCCAACCATATCCGTACGTTTTTGCATACTACCGTAAGCACCCACAATAACTACCTCATCTAATAGTTCAGAGTCTTCTTGTAGTAGGATGTTTAAATAATCTTCTCCATTCCAAGAAACTTCACGTTTCTGAAATCCTATATACGAAAAGATTATCTTTGAACCAATGCTGGTTCTAAAAGAAAAATTGTCTTCTACATCTGTGATAGTCCCATTTGTAGTACCTTTCTCCACAACATTCACGCCAATTAGAGCGACGTTGTTTTTGTCCTTAACGACACCTTTAACTATAGAAGTCTGAGAATAAGCACTAACAG
>DENY01000089.1:22673-22829 GCA_002359825.1 Bacteroidales bacterium UBA2632 | reverse complement strand
AACAGTTGCGTAGTATAAAAAATCTCCTGCCAGGCGAAATGTATCTAATACAATATCTCCTTGGTAGTGACGATTTCCAAATGATTAATTATGTGGAGTGGGAGGAAAGAAATGAAACCCTTCGACTTGCTAGTCACGATAAGCACTATGACGATA
>DENY01000089.1:0-22625 GCA_002359825.1 Bacteroidales bacterium UBA2632 | reverse complement strand
GGAGTGAAGGGTGAGGAGTGAAGGGTGTCTTTGTCTTGTTCTGAAATAGGTTTACATAAAAAGTAAAATAAATTCAGGACAATGAAGAGCAAGTTGTGTCTCTTGTCCTGATGTAAATCCGTTGCATGCAACGGATTTTGAATATCTAGCCGATACTAAAATAACCTGTCATTTCGACCGAAGTGGAGAAATCTGTGAAATAGTTATGGAAAAGGGTTTACACCGAATAGTAACTTTTGCAGCCTAAAAATATTTTTACGATCTTATTTGTTTAATCTATGAAAAAATATGTTTATATTTGGACCTATAGATAAATAAAACTGTAATAAAACCATAATCATGGAGAGACAATTAATCTTATAATCGAATTTAATAAAAGGATGTAACGAGAATACATCTTCATAGATTAAAGGTTTTTAAATAACTTAATAAATTAACAATAATCGTCAATGAACATTTGGATCGAAAAGACAATTACTAAAGGAAGACCTGAGAGAGAATCTGGTGATAGAGCTGTTGGAAAATCCTTATGGTCACCTCGTGCCGATAAAAGAGGTGGTGATATTTACAAAAATATGAGGCTAGTCAAATCAGGAGATATTATAATTCATTTACTTGACAATAAATATATCTCCGGGGTTTCATTAGTTGAAGAAAGTGTAGTTGATACCAAAAAAACCTTAGGTAATAAATGGGATGGGGATCAATACTTTATCAAATTAAAAGGTTATATCGTATTAGATAAACCGATTGCTAGAGATTTAATATTAAATGATAAAAATGAAAAAATTCTTACAGAGATATCCTCTGATTCAGAGGTGTTTTATACTTATTCGTTAAATTTAAGACAAGGTGCATATCTCACTCCCTGCCCACCAAAGCTAGCAATTTTAATTAATAATACATACAAAGAACAAAACTCTATGGATCTCCCATATTTTGACAAGTTGAAATTAAAACCATTAGAAAGCGTTTCTAATAATACACATGTAGATAAGGAGACTGATAGTTTTTCTATTATTGATGACTTGTCGACTTCACTTAAAGATTCAGGCCTCATCTACTCCAACCAACTCCTCGCCCGCTTCGCAGCATCCCTCGCAACCAAGCCATTTGTACTCTTAACAGGCTTGTCTGGCTCAGGGAAAACCAAACTAGCGCAAGCTTTTGCACAATGGATATGCGAAAACAAAGAGCAGTATTGTATTGTGCCTGTGGGCGCTGATTGGATTAATAGAGAGCCACTGCTAGGATATGTGAATGCTTTGGATAACAAACAGTATATCTTGCCAGAGAATGGAGCATTGGAGTTGATAATAAGAGCAAACAATGATGAAAAGCGACCTTACTTTCTTATCCTCGATGAAATGAATTTGAGCCATGTGGAGCGTTATTTTGCAGATTTTTTGAGCGTGATGGAATCGCACGATGATATAAAGCTTCATAGTGCTAAAGAGAATTTGAACAACAACGCAGACAAAGGTTTGGAAGATGCAATAGAAGTGCCAAGTGAGTTGTCGTGGCCTAAAAACTTGTTTGTGATAGGTACTGTAAATATTGATGAAACTACCTATATGTTTAGCCCAAAAGTGTTGGATAGGGCCAATGTGATTGAGTTTAGAATTAGCCCAGAAGAGTTGAACGACTATTTTAAAGAGAAAAATAATCAACTCGATATGAAAAAGCTGTGTGAAAGAGATTCAGATGTGGGTAGGGGTGCAAAATATGGGGAGAGTTTTGTAGCTATTGCAAAAAGCAATGAGGCTACAAAAGATGCTTCTGAATTAAATGATGAGCTGAGAAAATTCTTCGGTAAGCTGCAAGAGATAGGTGCAGAGTTTGGTTATCGATCGGCATCGGAAATTCAGATTTTATTTAAAAAATTAGATGATATAGATATTAGTTATTCAAGTAGAACAAACGAAAAGATTGATATTGCTATTATGCAGAAGCTGTTACCCAAACTTCACGGGAGTAGAAGCAAATTAGTAGATGTGCTGTTTGTATTGGCTAGTTTTTGCTACGATTACGAAAAAGAACCCAGTCATGAAGTATTGAAGAAAATATTTGAAAGATCTGATAAACTTGAAGCTAAAATAAAGTATCCTATTTCGCTTGAAAAAATAACCCGAATGTATCGAAACGTAATTGATAACGGTTTTACTAGCTACGCTGAAGCATAAATACAAAATGAGGAAAGAGCACAAGTTCAAAACAGTAGAAATTAAAGAGGGTTTGAATTTTACATTGTATCCTAAAAGAGACAATGCTTTTGTTTATGAAATAGATGCTGTTGAAGCTGATAAATTTGGCGAAGCACCTATACAAATACTGGAGTCGAACAGATATGAATATGAGTTCTCTGATAATTCTTATCAATTAAAACCAACTAAAGAGTGTAGACCTTCTAAAAGTAAAAAAGAGAGTAGGGGAGATATTGAGCCTGGCAACTATGTGGGTACTTTAGAAATCGATATTATAAATGATAGCAATAAAGAGGAGTTGAAGTATCACTTGGAGGTATTGGCTACAAAGTTTGATGCTAATAATGATTATGATAAAAGTTATAGAGAGCACTATCGATTGATGTTGGAAGAGATAACTGACAAGTGTACCGAGCTTTTGATGCAGTCTAACTCACCAATAAATCAATATATTGAGCCCAACTATGATGAAGCGCATCGCGATGTGCTCTATCAGAAGTTTAGTTTTGTGAAATCGGTTATTAATAAAACTGAGTTTGAAGAGTCGTTGCTTCGCATTATCAACTCGCCTAAAACTACTTGGGTAAATAAAGAAGAGAATGCTGATATAAGAAGCTTTAAGAGGTTTACCAACAAAAATGTGAAAGAGATTTTAAGGGGTGAAAATAGAATGCCTGTGCCTAAAACGCATAAACTAAGCGCGCAATTGGGGTGTATTCCCACAAAAATAAATAACTACAGACAAGAGCCCTCGTTTGATAATGCTGAAAACCGATTTGTAAAGCATGCTCTGCAAGTATATTTACAGTTTTGCGAACGATGTAGCGACGCTTTTAAACAAAACTCGAAAGATCAGAAAGAGGCAAACAATATTGCTGAGAAATTGGAGAACTATCTGAATCACTCTTTCTTTAAAGATATATCACGACCTACTACATTGAAATTAAACTCACCTACACTGCAACGCAAAGGTGGATATAGGGAGATATTACGTTCTTGGTTGATGTTCGACTTAGCTTCTAAACTTACTTGGCAAGGTGGCGAAGATGTTTATAATGCTGGTAAAAGAGATATTGCAACGCTTTATGAGTATTGGCTGTTTTTTGTGTTGTATGATCTGTTTAAAAGGAAATTTAATCTGAATGAATTGTCTCATAACGATAAATCGTACTCTCATTTATTTGAAACGACTGAATATGGAATTAATTTAATTATTAAATCAGGTTATCATACAGCACTAAAAGGTAGTACAGTGATTAAGAATCGTGCAATGAAGTTTAAGTTCTCTTTTAATAGAACTTTCTCAGGGCATAAGGATAGCTTTCCACAAGATGGTAGTTGGACTACATCTATGCGACCAGACTACACATTTACAGTATGGCCCAAGGAATTGAGCGAAACTAAAGCTGAAGAGCAAGAGCTTATTGTGCATATTCATTTTGATGCCAAGTATAAGGTGAATAACTTCTATATAAATACAAATGATAGTAGTCAGCATTTTACCGATGACGAAGAAAGGGAGGAATTGGATGAGCAAAAGGAACAAGAGCGTGCAGGTAGATATAAAAATGCAGATTTACTAAAAATGCATGCATACAAAGATGCTATAAGAAGAACCGGTGGTGCTTATATATTGTATCCGGGTAATACGCAGGTTGATTTTAGAGGTTTTCATGAAATAATTCCAGGGTTAGGTGCTTTTGCTTTGAATCCGAATAGTGAGATGAGTGATGTTGAGAAGCTTTCTGATTTTATTGATAATGTTGTAGACCACTTAGTAGATAGGGCTTCACAACGTGAGAGAATTGCGAATAAGACACATCAAATTACTAAAGGTGGTTTAGCTGACCTGTTACACGAAGCAGTGCCAGAATACTTGAATGAAGAAAAGTTGATTCCTGATGAAACCTATGTTTTGGTTGGTTTTTATAATGATGAAAAACAATACAACTGGATAAAGAAAGGTTTTTATAACTTTAGAGCAGGTTCAAGTCATGGTTCTTTACCTTTANNGGCTCCATACACATGATAATGAATCGAGTGGTGATTTATGGCGAATTGTAAGTCGAGGTCCAAAGGTATATTCAAGATTTAATCTTGAGAAGAAAGGTTATCCTTTAGCTAAAAGTAAAGGAGAATACGAAAAATATTATTTGGTGTATGAAATAGAGAAGACAGTTGAAAAAGAGTTCCAAGGTGTAGAGTGGGATTTTAGAAAACTGAAAAACTATGAAACTAATCGTCAATCCGCTAAACCATTTACGGCTTCTCTTACTGAACTTATGAGAACAAAAGTTGGAGATAATGAAAAGAGATAGAATTACAATCTGAAAATCTACCATCACAAATAACATCCAAATAAACCTTCCTTCCACTCCTCTTCCAATTTCACCTATCCATCAATCCCATCTTTCTTAACGCCTTACATATTTACATACAGTTCGCTTATCCGTGAACAAATACACCCAACCCTATGTTAGAAACAAGAGAAGAGACAATGAGAGAAATGCGTTTCAGAAAGTATATATGAAACAAGCTCTTCTTTATAATTGGTCTGACAAAATATCTGTGCAAATCCCTCTACGTTCTATTTATTGAAAGGAATCTCAATAAAATGAATCACATCCCTCTCCAATGAAAAATAAATCAAACCATTATTACGATAGGAAGGCGGCAGTGTATGATAAGATACTATCGCCTGTAGAAAAAACCTTATCGAAATGGCGGAGACGATTGTTGAAAGATGCGCGGGGCAAGACGCTTGAAATAGGAATTGGAACGGGAAAGAGTTTGTCTGATTATCCTGCGGGAGTGTCCCTAACGGGGTNNCGAGAAGATGCTACAGTATGCTCGTGAACGTGCCAATGGATATAACTATATAGACAAACTATTGATAATGGATGCGGAGGAGTTGGCGTTTGCCGACAACACATTTGACACGGTGGTCTCCTCGTGTGTATTCTGTTCGGTGAGCAATCCGGTGAAAGCATTGGGCGAGATAAAAAGAGTGTGTAAAGTGGGAGGGAGTATATTCTTGCTGGAGCATGTGAGAAGTGAACAGAAGGTGATAGGCAAAATGATGGATATCCTCAACCCCATATCGTATGGGCTGTATGGCGATAACATAAACCGACGGACGTATGACAATCTGATAGAGGCGGGTTTTGAGGCATCTCAGATAGCGGTGGAGAATGTTTGGTGGGATGTTTGGCTCATCTTTCGCATCAGAAACACTTGAAATAATAACTTAATCAATTAAAGAATATAAAATATGTATGAAGAAGGAGTTCTCAAATGGGAAGGAATATTGACAGCTCTTATCGGAATAGTAATTTTGGCGGCAATTATTCTTATTATATATAGGAGAAGAAGAGCGAAGCAAAAACAATTGGAACGAGATGCTGAATTGTTGAAAAGTGACAAGAAGATGCAGGATAGTGAAGATATAACACCTATCATATAAAATCATTTGTGAAGATAAAGACGATAAACTTTGATAAATCGATCTTTTTTGTTATGTTGTAACTACATGCATACTAATAGTATTAACCCCCTAAAAAATTAAAATATGATACATAATAACATCGATAAAATTAGAGAATACTTAGGAGACGATGCAAATGATTTGCTAAGTCACAAATGCGAAACTGTGAGCAAAGAGNNCAGGTCCCAACTATGTGGACGAAGTATTTGGTATAAGCGATAGGAATGTGCAGGTGCTTAAAAATATTTCAGCGTTGTACAATCATGGTCGTTTGAGTGGTACAGGATATATGTCGATACTTCCGGTTGACCAAGGAATAGAGCATACGGCAGGAGCGTCTTTTGCTCCCAATCCGCTTTATTTCAATCCCGAAAACATTATTAAATTGGCTATTGAGGGAGGATGTAACGCTGTGGCCACAACATTTGGAGGATTGGCATTGTATGCAAGAAAATATGCACATAAGATTCCATTCCTTGTAAAATTGAATCACAATCAACTATTGACCTATCCTAATACATACGACCAAATAATGTATGGCTCGGTGCAAGAGGCATGGAACTTGGGTGCTGCCGCTGTGGGAGCAACTATCTATTTTGGATCGGAAGAGGCAGACCGTCAGTTGCAAGAAGTGTCTGAGGCTTTTGAGGAGGCACACGAACTGGGCATGGCCACTGTATTGTGGTGCTACACACGTAACAATGACTTTAAGGTAGGAGACAAAGATTATCATGCTGCAGCCGACCTCACGGGACAAGCAAACTATATAGGGGTAACTATTAAAGCAGATATCATCAAACAAAAGTTGCCTGATACTAATGGAGGATTCCGTGATATTAAGTTTGGTAAAACTAATCCTCGGATGTATAATAAATTAGCTACTGATCATCCAATTGACTTGTGTAGGTATCAAGTAGTGAACAACTACATGGGAAGGATTGGGTTGATTAACTCAGGTGGAGCGTCGGGCGATAATGACTTTGCAGATGCTGCTCGCACGGCTGTTATAAATAAACGAGCTGGCGGTACAGGTCTTATTTCGGGTAGAAAAGCATTTCAGCGACCCATGGAAGATGGAGTGAAGTTGTTGAATCTTATACAAGACGTTTACTTGAATGAAGAGATTGATTTGGCTTAATCTATGAAGAAAACTAGTATTAAATATTTAACGGGGGCATTGATGGCTTTGATCATCATGCCCTCGTTTGTTTTTTGTCATAGTAGTGCACAAAATAAACAATCAAACAGTAGTCTCACCATCAATGAGTCATTCGAAGCTGATATAGATATTGCAATAACTGCAAAACCCTCAGAGATACAACTTTTTGAAGGACAGAAAACAGCTGTCTATTCTTATGATGCTGAATTGATAAAAGGAGAGAGTTCATCACTTCAAAAGATTCCACAATCGTACTTAGGGCCTATCATACGCGTGAAGCCACAACAGAAGATTCGTGTTCGTTTTACCAATGAACTACCCGAAGAAAGTATCATTCACTGGCATGGCCTGCATGTGCCACACGAAATGGATGGCCATCCTATGCATGTGATCAATAATGGAGAAGAGTATATCTATGAGTTTGTAGTTGACAATCGACCGGGCACCTATTGGTTTCATCCGCATCCGCATGGGCAAACTGGTCCGCAGGTGTATAACGGATTGGCAGGACTATTTATTGTGGAAGACGATAGAGATGACATGCCCGCTGTGGAATATGAAGTGCCACTAGTAATTCAGGATAGAAGATTTGATGCGTCCAATCAACTTGTTTATTTGGAAAACAATATGATGGATAGAATGATTGGTTTTTTGGGTGATGAAATTATAATAAATGGACAGAGCAACACTTCGATGGAGTTGAAAAAGGGCACCTATCGCTTTAGAGTATTGAATGGGTCTAATTCAAGAATTTATAAAGTAGCTTGGAGTGATGGTGCAGATTTGACCGTTATTGGCAATGACGGTGGCTTGCTTTCACAGCCTACAGAGAAGCCTTATATGATGCTTGCTCCAGGTGAGCGCATTGATGTGTGGCGCGATTTTTCGCAAGAAGATACTGACCGACAAATATCTCTCAATAGTCTCTCATTTGATAGTGGCACTATGATGGGAATGATGGGTGGCGGAAGTAGAGGTGGTGGTATGATGGGCGGAAGAAGAGGGGGTAGAGGCATGATGCACAGCGAAAGTAATCAATCTGACTCCTATATAGATAATGGGGAGGCTCTCAATTTGTACAACTTTGTGGTTACGGATGTGCTTGGTGAAAGTCTTTCTTTACCAGCGGCGTTTGAAGCTATTGATCAATTTGATTTGTCGGAAGCAGTCAATCATGATTCTCCAAGGCAATTCGATTTCCACTTCCAACGTATGAACTGGCTCATCAATGGACGAACTTTTGAAATGACGGAAGTGGCCGAATGGGAAAAAGTAAAATTGAACACTACGGAAGTATGGGAGTTTATAAATAGTGGTAGTGGAATGGGGCGAATGAGCAATATGATGAAGATGCCTCATCCGGTGCACATTCATGGTTTGCAGTTTCAAATAATCGATCGCGATGTTTCACAAGTATCTCCATCGGTATGGAACTCTATGAAAGATGGTTTCATTGATGAAGGTTGGCAAGATACTTTCTTACTTTTATCTGATATGCGTGTGAAAGTAGCTTTGAGGTTTGAAGACTTTACAGGTATTTTCATTTATCATTGTCACAACTTAGAGCATGAAGATATGGGGATGATGCGCAATTATGAAGTTGTGGAATAGGTAAACTAAAGTGAGATTTTGTTTGTTATGATGGTAGTCTCGGTAATTGAGCATTTTACTGTTCTACTTAATCTGTGAAAAACTGACAGGCCGCAGCTCCAATGCTTGATTAGCCAGGGGTATAAGCATTGCTACATACAGTCGACCGTTGCAACGATAGGAACTATAAATAGTTGTAAACCAGCAAGACCTATGGCATTGTATGACCCCCATCGGAGTTACATGTTTATAGTACGCAAAGTGCTATAAACATACGACCCCGAATGGGTCGCATTTGACATACTTTCCGATGTTTAAATAATATTTGTAGCCGCCTGTGACACAGATATAGAAGTAGGGTTTTATAAATCCGATTGAGGAATGCAAAACACACACTAAAGCAGCGAGAAAATTTAAAATAGAAACCTATGAAAGAAAATAAACACAAGCACAAAGAACACGATAATCATCAACATGAAGAAGGTAATGAGCATGAACATCATGATAAACACAAGAATCATGATGATCATCAACATCACGACCACACCGAACATCACCAAATGATGATTGTAGACTTTAGACGTCGATTTTGGATTTCGCTCATCTTCACAATTCCAATCTTGTTGCTCTCACCCATGGTGCAAGATCTATTGGGCTTTGAGTTTACGCTAAGCGAGACGGCTGACAAGTATATACTTTTTGGTCTGTCAACGATTGTTTTCTTTTATGGTGGTTGGCCTTTTCTCAAGGGGCTCGTTGATGAATTAAAGGATAAAATGCCCGGCATGATGACGCTGATAGCGGTTGCTATCACCGTGGCATGGGGTTATAGCACTGCTACAACGTTTGGTTTGGAAGGGTCTTCCTTTTTTTGGGAATTGGCAACGTTGGTAGATATCATGCTGTTGGGACACTGGATTGAAATGAAATCGGTGTTGGGTGCATCCAATTCACTACAGGAACTGGTAAAACTTATGCCCTCTGAGGCACACTTGCTAAAAAATGGCGATACGGTAGATGTAAAGTTGGATGAATTGAAGGAAGACGACAAAGTAGTGGTTCGTCCGGGCGAAAAGATTCCCGTAGATGGTGTGATAGTTGATGGCGAAAGCAATGTCAATGAATCGATGGTAACGGGTGAAGCTAAGCCTGTGAGGAAAAAGAAAGATAGCAAGGTGATTGGTGGAACTATCAATGGAAATGGTTCGCTGACAGTGTTAGTGGAGCAAGTAGGGGAGAACGCCTATCTCAACAAGGTGATCAATATGGTGCGTGATGCACAAAGCGTGAAGTCTAAAACGCAAAACTTAGCGGATAGAATTGCATTTTGGCTCACCATTATTGCGCTATCGGTTGGATTTGCAACACTTGCTACATGGCTGATCATAGGCAAAGAGTTTTCTTTTGCGATGGAACGCATGGCATCTGTTATGGTAATAACTTGTCCGCATGCTTTGGGGCTTGCAGTGCCATTGGTGGTGGCTATATCCACATCTGTTTCTGCTCAAAGAGGTCTGTTGATTCGTAACCGAACAGCCTTTGAAAACTCACGGAAAATAACCATGATGGTGTTTGATAAAACGGGAACGCTCACAAAAGGAAACTTTGGAGTAACACGTATAGGAAGCTTTGTGGATGAATTGGATGAGAATGCTATATTGAAATTTGCAGGTGCTTTAGAATCGAGATCAGAGCATCCACTTGCGATGGGTATAATGAATAAGATTGAAGAAGCTGAGATAGAACTTCCGCAAGCAGAAAACTTCAATGCTATTACGGGTAAAGGTATTGAGGGTGCTGTAGAGGGGAAGAATGTGAAAGTAGTAAGTCCTGGATATGCTGAAGAGGAAAACTTGGACATCCCTGATGAGGCTTATAAGAATGAGGCTGAAACTGTTGTGTTTGTAATAATTGATGACAAATTGGCGGGTTTTATTGCAATGTCTGATGAAATAAGAGAGCAATCTTTTCAAGCAATCAAAACTCTCCAAGAGAATAATATCAAATGCATAATGATGACAGGCGACAATGAAAAAGTGGCTAAAAGCGTAAGCGAAGAATTGGGTCTTGACGGATATTATTCGGAATTATTGCCTGATCAGAAGTTGGACAAAATAAAAGAGTTTCAAGAAAAAGGTGAATTTGTAGCCATGACGGGCGATGGCATTAACGATGCTCCTGCACTTGCAACGGCTGATGTAGGTATTGCGATAGGTAGTGGAACGGATGTGGCTGCTGAAACGGCAGATATTATATTGGTAAACAGCAACCCAGAGGATATTGCTACGCTTATTCTTTTTGGAAAAGCAACTTATCGAAAAATGATTCAAAACTTTATTTGGGTAACAGGTTACAACGTAGTGGCTATACCGCTTGCTGCAGGTGTTTTGTATAGTGCAGGTATACTCATTAGTCCCGCGATGGGAGCAGTGTTGATGAGTTTGAGTACTATTATTGTTGCTCTGAATGCACAATTGCTGAAGAGGAAAATGAAAATGGTGGAGGAAGAGGTTTAAAGTAAAAAAGGTGTTAGTATATAAATACTATATAGGCAATGACATAGAATTGCTACATGGGCATGATATTGTAATTCTTGTCTAAGATGGGTATTCTGTTTATTTGCAATGCGAAAGTCAGAAAAGGTTGCTGAGCTTGTCTAAGTGTTTGGAAATAGGTAAACGCAGCTTGTAACCTTTTCGGGTTTAAGGAATAGAGGTGTATATAAGGGACGAGTATATGATGAACTCATTCAGTTACATGCAAAAATGAGGACAATTTGCCGTATTTGTTGGTATCACTCTAAATGTTTGCAATAAGTGCAAAAACTTGAAACCACGAAGAGGTTTAATATGAATAGCCACGGATATAAATCCGTGGAGAGGAATCAGAAATCACCACAGAACCCCCAAATGAGCCCGCAAGCATTATTACAAACTTGGTGTAGTGGTTTTTCTTCTCCTTATGTTTTTTCTCTTGATTATTCATTTCTTTGATATATTATTTAATTGAACATAGGGTTAAATTGAGACGTAAAATTAACAAAGCGGTTTCCTATTAGAGAAACCGCTGAATATGAAAATAAGCTATACAGCTATTTTAAAGCTGCAATTATCTTCTGCAATTTGTCGCTTATAACGCTTGCGATGTTTTTCAACTCTTTGTTTTCTATGGCTTGCATGCTTGCTGTGGGATTTACAGCTGCCACTTCAATCTGTCCGTCTTCAAGTTCTTGTAAAATAACATTACAAGGCAACATAGTGCCAACTTTGTCTTCAGCTGTCAAAGCTTTGTGTGCAAAAGAAGGACTACAGGCTCCTAAAATTTGATATTTTCTAAAATCAACATCAAGTTTTTTCTTAAATGTGGCTTGCACATCTATTTCTGTTAGAACACCAAAACCCTCTTTCTGTAGTTCATCCACTACCTTTATCTTTACTGATTCAAAATCTCCGGATAGTTTTGTGTTGAAATAATAAGTCATAATGATATATTTTTAAATGTTTATAAATTAGTTGATTTCTCTTTGTTTTACGCCACATGTCATCATTTCTTTCCCAAAATACGGATTCTGGATATCTTCAGAATCACTTAACCATTGTGCACCTTTATCATTGTTGTACGTGGGACAATAAAATTGATATAATTTCTTTGTTGTTCCTGTAATATCAATGAGATCGATTATGTTTTTACTCAACATGCCAAAATGTTCTCTTTGAATTTCCAAAGAGTTTTCAGAAATAAATTTTGCATGCTGAGCGGCATGTTCAATTATTTTCTTTAATTTCTCTTGATCTGATGTCTCATAACTCTCAATGCGATAGTTCTCCAATTGTTTCATCAAATCATTGCCAGCTTCTGTAGCGGTTGCAGTATCTTCGTTTACCAATGCATCTTTCATATACAAATAGGTTGATATGCAATCATCTGCCTGTTTCACAATATCAGCTTCATTTAAAGCAGATATCAAAGCTTCATCTGAACTTTGTTCATTATAACTATTGGTTCTTTTATCACGATTGGTACATGACGAAAAGATGAATGTTATACTTAACAATAATACGACAAGACAAGTATGTAACTTTTTCATTTCTATCTTTATTAAAGGATTAATATTAGGTTTTATTCCCACGAATACGCAGACAAGTTACAATCACCATGATAATAATTAATATCCTTGCTTCGATTGTGAAATGAAAACAATGTCTATCTTATAACACTACATAGAGTAAATGGTTTAGAGCTTTTATAAACAGCATTTTATCTGATGGAGGCTTATATTTTTAGATGTAATCTTAGTAATATTCCAGTTCCTTGTCATTAATATTGCGAAATACTTATTATTACAACTATTTGAGATAATAGTTATAGTAGATTGATGCTTGATGGAGTAGTTTTGTTTATTGTAAAAATAATGAACGGAATAACACTCAAAATTAAATCGAGATGAAAAAAATATTATTAACTGCAATTATACTTATAAGCTTTGGTGTGGGCCATTCTAACGCTCAGTTTTTGAATAAATTGAAAAAGCGTGTAATGGAAAAGACCGAAGAATTTGTTATTGAGAAAACAGCTGATAAGGTTGCTGACAAAGCCGCAGACAAAACAGGAGAGGCTATGGACAAACTTCTGAATCCCGATTTCGGATCACTGATGAGTCCAATGGGCAAGAAAGTTGATATGTCTAAACTACCAGATTCTTACAACTTCGACTATCGTTATGCCATGAAAATGAATACTAAAGAAGGAGAGATTGGCATGGATTATTATCTCAGCAAAACAGAACCCTACATGGGTATGAAAATGAATATGGGTGAAGATAAGAACATGAATATGTCAATGGTGTTTGACGAAGGTAATAAAACAGTATTCACATATGTGAATGGTATGGCAATGGCTACTGAAATGGATTTAAGTAAAGCCATGGATGAGGAAGACGCAAATATGTATAACGATTACACATTTAAAGAGTTGCCCAACCGTAAGTTCCTTGGGTATGACTGTATTGGACGTGAAATGGAAAACGACGAATACAAATTCACTATTTATATTGCTCCAAATATGGAGGCTGGTTTTGGGAATATGTTTAAAACTGAACATACTAATTTACCTCCTGCAATGAAGAAATTCTCAGAGGAGTATAAAAATGGACTAATGATGTATATGGAAATGGTGGATAAAAAAGACAAAAAGAATNNAATGTGTTGCGTTTGAACCAACGAATTTGGTAATTAATACACGACAGTAACTAATACAAAGCAAAAAATAATTGATTGGATAATTCTGGGATTATATTATTGAATGTGAAGTTCACGGACAGGTTGCGACTTGTCCGTGAATAATTATATGCACAGTCTAAAGTATTAAACTTTTATCTAATTACTCTTCTTATAACTCAATACGGCCCATCCATTAAACACCGCTGCAAAGGCAAGCAATATCGCCATTGGACGAAGCAAATCTATAAACGAATTAGCTTTTAGATAAATCAACCTCATAATTTCGATGAAATGTGTGAGAGGATTAATATAAGCAATAGTTTGTGCCCACACAGGCATACTCGATACGGGAGTGAACATGCCGCTCAATAGAATAATGATGAGAATGAAAAATAGAACTATAAACATTGATTGTTGTAAGGTGTCAGAATAATTGGATATAACTATGCCTAAAGCTGTAACTCCCACAATGAAAATAATGGACGATAAATAAAGTGCAAGGATACTCCCTGACGGAAACAGACCATATATGATCCAGACCATGAAAATAGAAATGGTGAGGATGATGATTCCAATTATCCAATATGGGATGACTTTTGCCAGAATGAAATTAAGTTTTGTTACAGGTGTAGTGTTTATTTGATGTATTGTTCCTATTTCTTTCTCCAATACAACATTCAACGATGGCAGTATGCCACAAATAAGGGTAATCATGAGTACAATAAATGCAGGTAGCATAAAGGTTTTGTAGTCAAGAGTCTCGTTGTACCTATAACGAGGAACAATCTCTAAACTTTGTGCCTGCTGCACTTTTAAAACGGGTTTTATTTCGTAACGTAAATCTGATGCAAAATCATTTATTATTTCAGTTAAGTAATTACTACCCAATAGCCCTTGGTTAGTATTCACAGCATTGGCAACAAGAGATATTTCTGCTTTCTGCTCTTTCACCAAACTTTCATCAAATGATGGTGGAATAACAAGAATGATATCGCAACGATCATTTTCCATATCCTTCATTGATGACTCATAGCTATCAGTTACATCATTTAAGATAAAGTAGGCCGATGCATTTATTTTGTTTGTAAGACGTTGCGAATAGGGACTCCTGCTTTGATCTACAATATTTACTTTTATATTCTTTACTTCGAAATTGATTGCCCAAGGAAAAATAAGCAGTACTAATATGGGATAAAACACTATCATTTTTGGAATCATAGGGTTGCGCAATATTTGCTTAAACTCCTTTTCAACAAGGTATTTTAGTGTCTTCATTCTAATCTTGTCTTTATGTTTCGAATACTCAATGTTACTATTACGATAATCATCGTTATTAATATTGCAATTTCTTTGGCTACAGCCATGAATCCTAAACCTTGAATCATAACTTTTTTCACAGCGGTAATATACCATCTTGCCGGAACTAATGTGGAGAACCATTGCAAGAAGTTAGGCATATTGCTTATTGGGAAAATCATGGCCGAAAGAATTAACACGGGCATCATCAAGCCAATACCAGAAATAAGCATAGCTACAACTTGTGTTTGTGCTACTGTGGAAATCAATAGTCCCAATGAAAGAGATAGGAAAATAAATAATATTGATATAAATAAAAGGAGTAGAAGATTACCTACTATGGGCACATTCAGCACAAACACCGAAAGAAGCAATATGGTGGCTAAGTTGATAATTGAGAGTGCGAGATAAGGGATTGTTTTTGAAATAAGAATAGTAGTTGAGTTGAGAGGTGAAGCCAAAAGCACCTCCATTGTTCCCATCTCTTTCTCCCTTACAATAGATATGGATGTCATGATGGCACAAATAATCATTAACACCAATCCCATAATGCCTGGCACGAAAGTATATGCTGACTTCATTTCGGGATTGTAGTGCAATTTACTCGTCACATCTATATGATAGGGTATTTTTTGCAANNCCCATCCACTCCATTTGTTGTTCACCAATAATAGCTCTAAGATAGTTGGTAGATATTGTTCCAATATTTGGATCGGAGCTATCTGCAATTATCTGAATTTGCGATGCACCTCCTTTTACAAGATTATTATGAAATTCTGGAGGGAAGATAAGTGCAATATCTATTTCTCCCTTACGAAGCATTTCATTTACTTCATGAATAGAGTGGGGGGTGACTTGCGGAATAAAATATGGATTGGCTTCGACCTTTGCTCTAATATCTTGTGTATATACATCAGCCTGTGGTTCATAGATAGCAATGCGGATGTTTTGAACCTCCATGTTAATGGCAAATCCAAATATCAATATCTGTACTACAGGCATCCCTAGCAAAATCAGCATGGTTCTTTTATCACGCGATATGTGATAGAACTCCTTTTTCACAAAAGCAATGAATTGTTTCATCTATCTTTTTTTAATCTCATTAATCTCTTTCTGCTTTTCGAGCAAGTTTTCTAAACACCTCGTCCATATCAGCAGCCTCGTATTCAGCTTTCAAATTGGCGGGAGTGTCCAATGCATCTATTCTTCCATCTACCATGATAGACACACGGTCGCAATATTCAGCTTCGTCCATATAATGTGTGGTGGCAAATACAGTTATATTGTCTTCCGCAGCTTGATAGATCATTTCCCAAAACTGTCGTCTTGTTGCAGGATCTACTCCCCCCGTTGGCTCATCCAAGAATACTATTTTTTGNNGCGCTTTCACCAAAGTGTTGCGCTCCTCTTCAAAATCTAGGCGATGTAACAGCTGATCGGTTTTCTCAGCAATATCTTTATCTTTCATGCCGTATATACCGCCAAATAGGCGGATGTTTTCCCACACTTTCAAATCTTCGTATAAAGAGAACTTTTGACTCATATAGCCAATGTTTTTCTTTATCTTTTCGCTCTGCGTGTGTATGTCATATCCTGCCACAGTGGCCTCTCCCGATGTTTTTTTTGTCAGTCCTATCAACATTTGCATAGCAGTAGTCTTGCCTGCTCCGTTTGCACCAAGAAAACCGAATATCTCACCCTCTTTCACCTTAAATGAGATATGATCTACGGCAGTGAAATTGCCAAATTTTTTGGTAAGTTCTGCAACATCTATGATTATGTTATTCTTCATTTCTCAATTTTCTTCATGTGTTAATGCTAAGAAACAATCTTCCACAGTGGGTGTTATCTCATTGATGCTTACATTGTGATATCCTTTTTCTGAAAGATAGTCCTTTAATTCCTCTTTTGTAAGTTGTGCGTCAACCGTGATGTGATGTTGATCTCCAAAAGCAAAAGAGGTATGCACCCTCGGAAAAGTACGGATGTGTGCCAACATGGAAGCTAAATTGTCACCTTTAACAGCCCACAATTTTTCTTCATAAGCTGCAATAATATTTTCAGGAGTGTCCATAGCTATAAATTCACCTTCTCTCATGAGAGCTATTCTATCGCATCGCTTTGCTTCGTCCATATAAGCTGTAGAAACCAGGATGGTCATTCCTCCCTCTTTTAATTTTTGAAGCATATCCCACAGTTCGTTGCGCGAAACAGGGTCAACACCCGTAGTGGGCTCATCTAAAATAAGAACATCAGGTTGGTGAATGAGTGCCGACGAAAGCGCCAGTTTTTGCTTCATGCCACCCGACAATGCTCCTGCCTTGCGGTTTTTGAATGGCTCAATCTGTTGGTATATGTCTTTAATAAATTCGTAATTCTCTTCGATGGTTGTGTCAAACACAGTGGCGAAAAACTTGAGGTTTTCTTCTACGCTCAAATCCATATAGAGCGAAAAGCTACCTGGCATATAGCCAATCATTTTGCGTATCTTCTTGTAATCCGTCACTACATTCCACTGACCAAGATATGCTTCGCCCGAATCGGGTAGGAGCAGAGTAGCCAATATTCTGAAAAGCGTAGTTTTGCCAGCTCCATCAGGACCAATCACTCCAAATATCTCCCCTTTAGGAACCGATAGAGAGATACCACTCTCCATATCATCTTTTGTGCCGAGCCCTGCATATTTGCCAGACTTTGGAGAATGATAGTTCTTGCGTAGATTTTTTACTTCAATCATTGTATAATTAAATTGATAGTTGACAAATGACAATGTCTTGTTATTTATTCTCTGTTTAGCTATTAGCGATCAGCACTCAGTAGCGAGCACTACAACTTTCTACTTAAAAGCATGTCGCATCAGCAAACCTTTTATTCTATTTACTTTTGCTTCGCAACATACCGATAGTTACTGAATATGTCGAAGTATTACAAATTGGCGTGAGCGGGGAAGTTGAATTGATTTACCAGATGCATCCTGTAGGTCGTCTGTACGGAGGGTGCTATTTTGTTGATTATTCGGGCGCAATAAATCGTCGTCTCTCCAATCTTCAAGTAAGCAGTTCATTAACAATTAACAATTAAAAATCATTGTCCATTGAATTCCCTGCAATCTGCAAATAACAGCCACATTCGTAATTCGTAATTCGTCATTCATAATTGAATTTAACTTCCCCATACATCCCAATCTTCAAAAACCCGTCATTCTTCACGAACACCTTCATAGCATACACCAGGTTGGCACGTTCGTTTTTGGTTTGAATAGTTTTTGGGGTAAATTCTGACTTATCTGAAATCCATGTCACCACACCTTCGTAAGCTTTTTTATTGCTACCATCCTCCTCTCTGTTATCAACAAACACCTGCACCGTGTCATTTAGTTTTACGGATGATAGTTGATCGTTAGTAACAAACACTCGGAGATGCATATTATTGATGTTCGCCACCTTAAACAAGGGTGATCCCATGTTTGCCAATTCTCCTTGTTCAGCATATTTATTGAGCACAATTCCTGTTATGGGACTCGTTATAATAGATCTTTGCAACCTGTCTTCTATTTGCTCTATCTGAATATCGAGGGCCGAACTTTGAGCTGTGATGTTTTGGCTGCTCTTTTGCAAAGTTGATTGTGATGCAGAAAGCTGTTTTTGCAAGACTTCTATTTGACCATTTATGTCGTCCAACTGTTTTTGAGTTCCTGCATTTGCTTTAATTAAATTTTGGGTGCGTTGTTTTTCTCTCTCCAATGTAGTTATTTGTTCTTTTATAGAGGCAGTTTGAGCTGCTATATTAGGTTGTTGCGAACGCACTCCTTTTACATTGGTGAGTAAGTTCATCTTCTGAAAATAGAGTTGTGTAGTATCTATCAGACCTATTTGCTGACCCTTTTCAAGTTGCTGTCCTTCTATCACGTCAAGTTGTTCAATTTTTCCTGATGCCTCAGCGGAGACAATTATTTCTGTAGCTTCAAATGAACCCGAAGCATCATACTCTCCGTTTTGGTTGGAGCAGGAGGAAAGTAATAGCATCCCTAATCCCATGTATAGTAAAGATATTGATTTCATATTCTTTAATTGTTTTTTATTAGTTGGTTGTGTTTTTAAGTGTATAAATTGAGTTTATATGCTGTATTTCGTGCAGTAGCTTAGCTTGTTTTGCCATATCCAAAGCTGTCAACTCTTTCAACATATCGGAGACTGTCATTGCTCCGTTTTCAACTTTTGCATCGGCGGCATCTTTTATTTGTTGTTGTAAACGAATTATCTCTTCGTCGTCTCTCATAGTTTTACGATATTTTTCAATTTCGTTTTGTTGCTGCGATATTTGCATAGTAAGATTATGTATAAAAGTATCACGCTGTGTGTCTATGCTCAACTTTTTTAATTCATTAGCCTTGAGACTGTTTTTGAAGGTATATAAATTGCCTATATTCCAAGAAAGTTTGATGCCTCCCAAAAAAAATGTATCAAATTCATTTTGTAACATATTCAATCCAGGTTTTCCGTATCCACCTTGCACAAATGCACCAATAACAGGCATGATGCTCGATTTCAAATCTGTACTCTGTGCATCTATTGTAGCTTGTTGCGCTGTAAATAGATCAAGTTCGGGTCTCTTAATAGTCACAAGGGAGTTGTTGTCTGAAATCTGAGGTTTTACAAACTCAGATTCATTGCTTAAAGCTTTCCCTGTCAGTATAGACAACATCTGCAAATAAGCTTCTTTGGCAGATTCCATTTGAATCCTTTGCTGTCCAGCTTTGAGCATTTCAATTTTCACCGCACTTAAATCTCCTTGATTAGCAATACCATTTTCAACGTAACTCTCTACTTTATCGTGGTTGCGTTGCAACTCTTCTTCTAAAACGCTCTGTTGTTTTAATTGCTCTTGCATAAGCAAAATGCCAAAGTAAAGGCCATTTACTCTCTCTCGTAGAGCATATAATTCAGTTTCTAATTGTTTCTCCTCTGCTTGAGCTCCCGCTTTAACCATTTCTTTTTTTGCAGCTATCTTTCCACCATCCCATATTATCTGATTGGCTTGTGCCACTATTTGATATTGATCTTTATCGGGAACTGGAATTTCTAATCCTGGCATGTCCAAAGGAATTGTAATCACATCAGATTGATAAGTTGCTTTTGCCTCCAAGGATAACTGTGGAAAATAAGCTTTATTGGCATTGGCCAAGGTGTAGTTTTTGCTCTCTTCTATAATAGAAAATCTTGCAATCGCAGGGTAGTTTTCTCTTGCCATACTGTGACATTCCTCCAATGTTACTACTTGTGCTTTAGCCACAATAGAAAAGACAAATAGTGCTACTAAAAAAAACAATTTTCTCAATTTCATAGATCTATTATTTTAATGTATTCATTACCCAAATTGGGATATCTTTTTTGCGTTCTGTTATGAAACTAACAAATTCTTCTTCCTTTATTAAACCAGATGATACAAACAGTGGTTTTGACATAAATGGAAAGAGTGTCAAACTCATCACATTCATTATAAAGTTGAAACTTGATATTGTAAATCCTCTCTCTCTCAATTGATTCTCTATTACTGGCTGAGAAAGTATTTCAGCATTTTGTTTCACTCTTTCTGCTATAAACTCATTTGATTTTATTTCACTCAAAACAAAAAGAGGCAAGTCCTCATTTTCCAACAACATACTCGTATAGCTTTCAACTAATGTTTCAATTTTCTTTTCAAGAGATATTTCTTTATCAGAGAGAATAGGGGTAATAATCCCGAATAGCTTGCCAAATTTTTCTTCTATGATTATCTGAAACAAGTTTTGCTTGCTTCGAAAGTAATAATTCAACAAGGCTAAATTTATACCTGCTTCATCGGCAATATCTCTTGTGCGGGTTGCGCTAAACCCCTTATGCATAAAGAGCTTACGGGCAGCAGCAATTATTTTTTCTTCTGTTGTTAATTCTTCGTTCATCTCGCTTTTCATTTTTATGTTTTCGAATGTTGTGGTGCAAAAGTAGGTTTTATTTTTGATTTAAACAAATGATTAAATCAAATTGTTTAGATTCCCCTAATTAAAAGTTGTTATTCTTTTTCTATATAAGAAGGGTAGTGCAAAAATAATTCTCTATTTTTGTGACAATGCAAACGAGAGGAGGATTTACGGATCGTTTATAGAAAATAAAATTAAAAATATGCACAAATTCATTCTGTTATTTCTTGGGGTATGTTTATCATTTTCGCACTTGTTAGCTCAAAATTCTAATCACATAGTCAACTTTAGTGGGAACAGTTATGTAATAAATGATAGAGCAGGTGCTAAAATATCCAACAATGGTCTTATAAATTGGACAAGTGAGAATTCAAAAATAAATACTTTCGTTTATTTTTCCAAGCCTCAAACTATAACAGTGTCTATAAAAGGAAGATTAGAAAAGGGTAAATCTGAGATAAAATTTTCGAACAATGAAATAAGCAAAACTATTAGACTAGAAGAAGGTAACTTTACTAAAAGGGTAGCGACTCTTGTTTTGAATCAGGCGGGTTACACTTCTATGTCGCTTGAGGGATTGAATAAAACGGGTGACAATTTTGGAGAAATAGAGTCTTTCTTAATAGAAACAGATGATGACGACATAGTTTATGTACACAACTTCTCCGACTACTTTGCTCGCAGAGGTCCTTCCGTACATCTTAATTTTGCGATGCCAAAAGATACAATCGAATGGTTTTATAACGAGATAACAGTTCCAAAAGACAATGATGTTATGGGTAGTTATTATATGGCAAATGGCTTTGGTGAAGGTTATTTTGGTATGCAGGTAAATTCTCCCACAGAACGTCGGGTTCTTTTTTCTGTTTGGAGTCCTTTTGACACACAAGACCCTAAATTGATTCCCGATAGTATGAAAATTAAAATGCTTCGTCGTGGTGAGAATGTTCATATTGGCGAATTTGGCAACGAAGGATCAGGTGGACAAAGCTATCTTAAATATAACTGGACAGCGGGAAACACTTATAAATTCCTCACTCAGATCAAACCAACGGGGGATGGCAGTACAATATATACTTCGTATTTTTATGCTGCAGATGAAAACAAATGGTTATTGATTGCCAGCTTCTTGCGACCACAAACAGACACCTATTATAAACGTGCACATTCGTTTTTAGAAAACTTCATTCCAGAGCAAGGATACATTACGCGCAAAGTCTATTTTGGAAATCAATGGTACAGAAGTAAAAGTGGTAAATGGATTGCAGGAGACAAATCTTCGTTTTCCCACGATGCTACTGCAAAACAAGGAGTAAGAAAAGATTATAAAGGAGGATACAGCCAAGAAGAAAATAAATTCTTCTTACAAAACTGTGGTTTCTTTAGCGACTCTACCCCTTTTGGAGAAAAGTTCAAATCAGAGCCAATACCTGAACCTCCCATTATCGATTTTGATATGTTAGAAAGCTTATAAGTTCAAAAAGATGCCGGTTTTTTAAGTCTAAACAAAGACAATTTATGACTATTAGATGTAAGAGTAAATCATTTAATTTATTTTCACACACTTCATGAGTTCTTTTTATAGTCTTATTTCTATCTTTGTTATTATTATAGTGGAAAATTATTAATTGATTTGAAAAGAATAAACAAATGAAAAAAGTATTTCAAATAAGTTTGGCATTGCTTTGCCTCTCATTTATTGCCGTTTCTTGTA
>DENY01000194.1:6743-15614 GCA_002359825.1 Bacteroidales bacterium UBA2632 | reverse complement strand
GTAAGTTCCGTCCAAAGCCATCGTAGTCTAAACCAAAACCTACAATAAAATCATTGGGAATTTCCAATGCCACATAATCTGGTTTGATATCTTTTACCAAAGCTTTAGGCTTAAAAAGCAAAGTTGCAATTTTAATTTCCTTTGGATCATGTATTTTGAATTGATTTATCAACATCTCAATTGTATTTCCAGTATCAACTATATCTTCAACTATTACAATAGTACGATTTTTGATACTTTCATTGAGGCCCAATACTTCTTTCATGTTTTTTGTACTAGCCATACCTCTGTAGGACGCTATGCGCACAAAAGTTATTTCTGAAGGAACTGTTACGTGCTTCATTAAATCGCCAGCAAACATAAAGGAGCCATTTAGGATAGCAATAAATATAGGATCTTTTCCTTCCAAATCTTTATTGATATCCATAGCAAGACGCTTAATGCTCTCTTGGATAACATCTGCTTCGATAAATAACTCGAAATCTTTGTCTAATATTCTAACTTCTTTCATAAAGATATTTCGATGTTTTATATTTATCGAACAAAAGTACTATTTTTTAATGTATCTAAGGCGATAGAACGCATCATTTTTTCTGATTGTTCAGAAAAACTTGAAAGGGAACATCTGTCAAAAACTTTTTTTTATCTTCAGATGATGGAATTTCACACTTTCTCATGGGTATAAATCGCCTGAAATAGGCAAAAGTAGAATAGCCTGCATCTCTCAAAAGTTTTGGTAAAAACTTCAAAGCTTTAAATTGAAAAGAGGAAGGCTGAATGGACTTTAATATAAAAATGACTGCATCTGACTTTTGTAGGAAACCGACATATTCATCCCAAATAACGATCGTTTCAGTGGGGAACTGATAATTGAAATGACGAGAANNCTTTGGCAAAGTCTGATTCTAATGCAACAAAATAGAAAACTTGTCTTTTGTCGTTCTTCAAAATCCAACTTACCCAATAGTTGCAAACACTACAAAGATTGTCGTAAAACACAATTGTTTTCATAGGGCTATGCTTTTTTCTTTCTGTAAATAAAATGCTCACATATAATGACTGCTATCACTCCCATCACAAATCCATTAGTGAAAATCGGACGCACAATAAGTGGGATAGAAGCTACAACTGCGTCAGGAAGGAACGATATCAATACTGCCAACATGACAGGAAACCCTATGACAATGGCTGACTCGAAATCCAAAACGGCTTTTTGCTTTTGCATGAGCTGAAAACCTGAAGCTAATTGCGAAACCATCAAATAAAACATGATGGCACCAATTACCAAAGAAGGGGTTTGATTTAATATACTTACCAAGCCTGGGAAGAATGATATCAACATCAATCCAATACCTGCTGGAATCAACACATAGCGTGAAGCGCATCGGGTAGCCGATATGATGCCAGGGCTAAAAGAAAAGTCAACCAATCCGATAACACCACTGATGCCTGCAAATATATTTGATACTCCCGTAACTGCGACACCTCTCTGGGTGCGTTTGTCCATATCTTTGACATCTAGGATGCTACCCATTGACTGTATTGAACCAAGTTCATTGATTAACAAGGCCAAATAGCAAAAGATAAAGGCAATAATTACTCCAAAATCGAACTCAAAAGGAAGGATAAAGAATGACGTTTTGTCCGACGATACTATTTCGGACAATGTGGTTGTCTCAAAAGGCTCCATGGGTTTGCCAAACTGAATATATACAAGCGTGCCAATCACCAAGCCTAGCAAAACAACAATGGATTTCCAAATTCCCACAAACCATTTGTTCATAACCAGCATGAGCAACACCAATGCAATGGCAAACCAAAAATGGAAGTTTTCTAATCCTACTGAGTTTTCAAACAGTAGGTTTATTATAACAGGCGCAAGGGTGAAACCTATGAGCAACAAAATGACAACTATGATGCGAGGAGTGAACAGAAAGTTGATCATTGCCAACAAACCGCTCACCGACAACAGTAACAAAAGCACTCCACCAATGGTAACTGATGTGTAGATAACGGAATAGGAGAAGCTGAGCGATGAGACAATACCAATGAGCAACACTGAGGCAGGGCCAATGAGCAGAGGCAACTTGTGTCCCCACAGAACTTGCACAATCAAGAAAACACCTGCTAAAATAAATAGTTTTTGCATATAAAAGATCTGAGAAGACGCATCATCAAAATGGATTTCACTGAGTACTCGTCCCAATATTAAGATAGTGGGGACAGATATGGCCAACCATTGCAAACCATAGAGTGCAAATGGAAGAGGGGTAGGCTTGTCGTTTAGTTTGTAGTTGATAATATTGCTGCTTTAAATAGTTATTCGAAAAATTAATTTTATATTATATATATGTAGAAATGGGATATTGGTTCAAATTTGAGCATATTCATTCTCAGTCTTTAGAAAAAATTGTATCAAAAGGCTTCTGTAGATGGATTATACTTGGATTGTTTGATATTCTCTTATTGTGTGTTTTATCTGAATGCTCAAACTCCAACACTTTGGGTAAACTAATTCTTTTTATTCCGTTTCCTCAAGAGATTAGACAGCAAAACTTCTTCACCTCTAAATTTCAAACTGAATAAGGGTTAAGTTGCTTGTTGACATCACATAATTTGCTTGATGATATCACAAATATAAACAAAAACAAATTAATGAAGAAAATATTTTGGAATTGCAAGTCGTTCTCTGAATACATTTTCAACAAAAACAATAAAGAAAGTAAGCAAATGCACCTCATCGAGCCTAAAATTGATATGAGACAAAAACTGCAAAACTGAAACCTCTTTGCTATATTGAAAAGTAGTAAAATGCTATAACACGTACAATTAATGACACGAAAGCACTATCGATCGAGATAAAAGTCTTGCGTCAATTCTTTGAACGTTTCGGAATATTGATGTCGGGCAAGTTCAATGGTGATATTTTCTTCTACAAACTCCACTTCAGCTTTACTCNNCAAACGTTTTGCTGGCTTATGTGGAAGGGGGAACACATTAGTGATTCTTTTCGCGAAAATATTTAGTGTAGAAGCATGCTCAAGTAGGGTCTGCTTAAACTCATATGGAAGTATTAAAGCTAAACGACCATTATCAGTTAGGAGACTAATTCCTTGCGAAATGATTTCGAGGAAATAGAGAGAGCTTGTGTGGCGAGCATGGCTACGTGATAGACTCGGCGATTTCAAAGAATTATGAAAATAAGGAGGATTTGACACAACCAAATCATACTTTTTATCGGCATGTTGTAAAAATTCTTGGAAAGAAATATTTTGAACATCCACTCTATCAGCAAAAATAGAATCTGCCACATTTTGTTGCGCCTGCACAAAGCATTGTTTGTCGATATCGATAGCATCTATGATGGCCGGCGGGTTTCGTTGTGATAGCATAAGAGCAATCAATCCAGTTCCTGTTCCAATATCTAAAATTTGGTGGCAATTATCCACATTTGTCCACGCTCCAAGTAACACTCCATCAGTTCCAACTTTCATCGCACATTGATCTTGCAAAATGGTGAACTGCTTAAATTTGAAAAAAATATTTGACATGATTCAAGTATATCAATAGTTTGGCACGGAATTTGGAGTTATGTATATACTATGTGCACAATCTAATTTAGAACGTGCACAAATAGATATTTAAAACAAACATAGCGAATATTCCGTTAACAAAGTATCCTCTTGTCATTATATTAGATGAAAAGAGAATAAAGTCACACAACATACTATTGAATAAAAATATGTCTCAAAGAAAACTACATACATTAGCTTTAGAAGAAAACGATCCGAACGTAATATCATTTATTGCGGGAGATTTTATGGAAGGGAACCTGGATATCGATTTAGATTTACTTCCAGATGAGTTACCAATACTACCATTGAGAAACACAGTAGTTTTTCCCGGTTCTAGCTTACCTATATCAGTTGGGAGAGAAAAATCGATTAAACTTGTTAAGTCTATTGGCAAAAAAACCAAGTACATTGGCATGGTATGCCAAAAAGACACAAACAATGAAAATCCGCGAGCAGACGAATTATATAAAGTTGGTGTTATTGCCGAAGTATTGAGAGTTATCGAACTCTCAGAAGATAACTTTAGCCTCATCGTACAAGCTAAGCAAAGGTTTGAGTGGACAGAAATGACACAAACAGAACCCTTCTTCAAAGCTCGCTACACCATCAAGGAAAGCGTTGCTCCTAAGAAAAATGATAAGGAGTATGAAGCTATCCTTGGATCTATTCGTGATAGCATGATTCAGATGTTGAATATGTTAGGCGAACCGCCCAAAGAGTTAATGAATACACTCAACAGTGAAGCATTTTCAGGAATGCTCGTGAGCTATTGTGCTACTAACTTGCCAATCGACAGCAAAGAGAAACAACAACTGCTGAGCATCGACAAAGAGAAACAAAGAGCTATGGAGTTGTTGACCATAATGAGTAGAGAAACGCAGATTTTGGAACTGAAGATGAATATTCAGATGAAAACTCGCGAAGACCTCAACCAACAACAAAAAGAATATTACCTACAACAGCAAATACGTACCATTCAAGAAGAGTTGGGTGGTGGTAATACACAACAAATAGAGATTGATGAGTTTAAAGAGAAAGCCAAAGATAAAAAATGGAGTAAAGAAGTAGCTAAAACTTTTGAAAAGGAGATAAGCAAACTCGAACGATTGAATCCTCAATCGCCCGATTATTCTGTTCAGTTTGGCTACTTGCAAACCATACTTGAATTGCCTTGGAACGAATACACCAAAGACAACTTCAACTTAAAAAATGCTCAAAAGGTATTGGATCGCGATCATTTTGGTATGGAAAAAGTGAAAGAGCGTATCATAGAACATTTGGCTGTATTAAAATTAAAAGGTGATTTGAAATCGCCCATCATATGTTTGCATGGACCTCCCGGAGTTGGAAAAACTTCATTAGGGAAGTCTATTGCTGAAGCTTTGAATAGGAAATACATCAGAGTATCACTGGGAGGATTGCACGATGAATCAGAAATTCGTGGCCACCGTCGCACCTATATTGGTGCTATGCCAGGGAAGATTATCCAGAATATACAAAAATCGGGTTCATCCAATCCTGTTTTTGTTTTAGACGAAATTGATAAGATTGGTAGCGACTTCAAGGGCGATCCATCTTCTGCCTTGCTCGAAGTTTTGGACCCAGAACAAAATGATTCATTCCTCGACAACTACTTGTCTATCAACTACGACTTATCGAAAGTGCTATTTATTGCCACTGGTAATAACTTGAACTCAATTTCTCAACCACTACTCGATCGAATGGAGTTGATAAATGTAGGTGGATATATATTAGAGGAAAAAATTGAAATAGCCAACCGCCATTTAGTTCCAAAGGAATTGGAGAATCATGGCATTAAGAAAAAAGATTTCTCTATTCCCAAAGAAACATTGGCTAAAATAATTGAAAGCTACACAAGAGAATCGGGAGTGCGTGAATTAAATAAGCAAATTGCAAAAATATTGCGCAAAATTGCTCGTAAAATTGCCGGAGAAGAGAAGTATCCTAAATCTCTCAAAGTTGACGACCTTCATGAATACTTGGGCGTAGAAGAATATAGTAAAGACAAATATCAGGGAAACGAATATGCTGGTGTAGTGACTGGATTGGCATGGACTTCTGTTGGTGGGGAAATTCTGCTTGTAGAAACCTCTTTGAGTAAGGGTAAAGGTGGAAAACTAACTTTAACCGGTAACTTGGGCGATGTGATGAAGGAGTCTGCCATGTTGGCAAAAGAATATTTACAATCTCACGCTGAGGAATTAGAGATTGACCCTGAGATTTTCCAACATTGGAATATTCATGTTCATGTTCCCGAAGGAGCTATACCAAAAGATGGACCATCGGCAGGTATCACAATGGTCACCTCTATGGCATCTGCCCTTGCACAACGAAAAGTGAAAAGCAACTTGGCCATGACAGGTGAAATAACATTGAGAGGAAGAGTGTTACCAGTCGGAGGAATTCGTGAAAAGATATTGGCTGCAAAACGAGCCGGAATAAAAGAAATAATACTTTCAGATGAAAATAGAAAGAATATCAGTGAAATCAAAGAATCCTATCTAAAAGGGTTGAAGTTTCATTATGTAAAAGATATAAAAGATGTTTTGGAAATAGCATTATTGAAACAAAAAGTGGGTAGCCCAAGAAAATTCGCAGTCCCAAAAGAGAAAATATAGAGTAAGTAAACTACTAAAACGTGTTATTACAAAAAAANNGAAGCTCCTTTTTTTGTAATATTTTTATATCCAAAGATTATTATTCTGCGTAATGTCTAAAATCTTTCAACATATCTTGCAATCTTTTTCTTGCAAAGAATATCCTACTCTTTACTGTTCCAATTGGCAAACCTAAGTGTTGCGCTATCTCCTCATATTTATAACCTGAAACATGCATTGAGAAAGGTACTTTATACTCGTCAGTAAAACTGCTGATAGCTTTGTTTATTTCTTTTATTGTGTATGCTCCATCGGGTGTGTCAAATCCTGAATCTTGTGGTAGGTTCAGATGATATAAGTTCTCTGTCCTATCAATAATAGTTTGACTTCTCACAATTTTACGATAGTTATTTACAAATATATTGTGCATGATTGTAAACACCCAACCTTTAAAGTTTACGTTTTCGTAATATTTTTCTTTATTGTCTAATACTCTAAGGGTTGTTTCCTGTAACAAATCTTTTGCAGCTTCTCTGTCTGCGGTAAGTGTCAATGCAAAATTTAGCATGTTGTCTTGAAGTCCGAGAAGATTTGTTTCAAATAAATTGTTTTCTTTCATAATTGTGTTGTTTTAATCATTAAGTGAATGATTGTGCAATTTTTTACCACTTTGATATAAACAAAGATAACAAATTTATATTTGATAGTTATTGCAATAAGCAAATTAGTTTGGTTAAATAATGTTATGTATAAATGTTAAACATTTAATCTACTGGATATCAGTTAATTTATATGTAATAAAACTGATTTTGGTGGTAATTTATATTCATTGATACTATCTATGCACTATCAATGGAAATGTATAACTGCATAATAATTAATGCATAATGGATGAATTAAAAAACAAAAATGAAACTGCCATCCAGGCTTTACTACTATCTATAAATTTCTCAACACGTTATTACAGAGTTCAAAATTAACAGAACGTATAAGTTGGCATCTTTTTTGCATGGAATATATCAAACAACAATTTTAATTTTTAAAGACATGACACAAAAAGGAAAAATAGGGGTTACAACAGATAATATATTCCCTATTATTAAGAAGTTTCTTTATAGCGATCACGAGATTTTCTTACGTGAGCTGGTATCGAATGCAGTTGATGCAACTCAAAAGCTGAAGACTATTTCTTCAGTTGGCGAATTTAAAGGTGAGATGGGCGATCTTTCGGTTCGTGTATCCATAGATGAGAAAGCAGGCACTCTTACTATTTCTGACAGAGGTATTGGGATGACAGCGGAGGAAATTGATAAGTATATCAATGAAATTGCTCTTTCGTCAGCCAACGATTTTTTGGATAAATATAAAGATAACTCAAACGCCATCATTGGTCACTTTGGGCTAGGCTTCTACTCTGCTTTTATGGTTTCCAAGATGGTAGAGATTCACACATTATCCTATAAAGAAGGTTCAGAAGCTGTGAAATGGAGCTGTGAAGGTTCTCCAGAATATACCCTTGAAAAAATAGAGAAAGAATCACGCGGTACAGACATTGTGTTGTATATTGATGACGAGAACAAAGAGTTTTTAGAAAAAGACAAAATTACTTCTTTATTAAATAAGTATTGTAAGTTTCTACCTATCCCCATTGTTTTTGGTAAAAAACAAGATTGGAAGGATGGTAAATCTGTAGAAACTGAAGAAGACAATGTAATAAACAATACAACACCAGCGTGGACACGCAAACCTACAGAATTAAAAGATGAAGACTATCTGAAATTTTACAAAGAATTGTATCCATTTAGTGAAGATCCTCTATTTTGGATTCATCTAAATGTTGACTATCCATTCAGCTTGACAGGTATTCTTTATTTCCCTCGCATTAAGAGCAACATCGATCTGAATAGAAACAAAATTCAATTATATAGTAATCAAGTTTTTGTAACAGATTCAGTTGAAGGCATTGTTCCTGAATTCTTAACACTATTACATGGCGTGATAGACTCACCTGACATCCCGCTCAACGTTTCAAGATCGTATCTGCAAAGCGACGGCAATGTGAAAAAGATCTCCAATCATATTAGTAAAAAAGTAGCAGACAGATTGGAGGAAATATTCAAGAAAGATCGTGCTCAATTAGAAGAGAAATGGGACAGCCTCAAACTATTTGTTGAATACGGTATGCTCTCTGATGATAAGTTTTATGACAGAGCAAAGGATTTCACTTTAGTGAAAAACGTCGACGATAAATACTTCACATTAGATGAATACAGAGCTGTTATCACTGAAAATCAAACTGACAAAGAAGGCAATCTAATCTATCTATATGCAAGCGATAAAGATGCTCAGTTCACCTTTATTGATGGAGCTAAAGAAAAAGGATATGATGTACTGTTAATGGATGGCCAACTTGATTCACACTGGGTGGGGCTATTGGAACAGAAGTTAGAAAACAGTCGTTTCATCCGAGTAGATAGTGACACTGCAGAAAATATTATTATGAAAGAAGAATCTGCTAAAGTAGATTTAACCGACAAGCAAAAAGAAAATATTGAAGAAGTGGTGAAATCGACTTTGCCAAAAGTAGAAAAAACAGAGTTTTCTATTGACTACAAAGCCTTAGGAAAGAATGCCAGACCCATTCAGATTACTCAAAATGAGTTTTCGAGACGAATGAA
>DENY01000194.1:0-6738 GCA_002359825.1 Bacteroidales bacterium UBA2632 | reverse complement strand
GGAATGGCCTTCTATGGTGAAATGCCTGATACATATCAAGTGGCGCTCAATATTGACCATCCTTTTATAGCCGGAATGATAAACGAAACCGAGACTAAAGAGAAAGACGAACTTCCGCAATATGCATTGGACAACAAAACATTGCATCAATTAATTGACTTAGCATTACTTTCAAACGGAATGCTAAAAGGTGAAGCTTTAAATGAGTTCATCAAGCGCAATTATGAAGATTTGAACGCAGATAAATAAATTTATTATTTTTGAGGAAAGGTAAATTTGAACTAAAACCGATAGGTAATTTTATCTATCGGTTTTTTTATTTCTATAAAAGTGTGGTAGTTACAAACAAACACTATAACTTTGTTTCAGAATTTAAAATCGAAAATACAATTCAATGTCAAAAACTCCTTATCAGGCAACCTATTCACCTTTTCGAAGTTTCACCAGAAGCGAGTGGAGCAAGTTGGAAGAGCATCCCATGTTCCCAATCTCAATCTCTGATATAGACTTAACAAAACTGCAAGGTCTGAATGAACCTCTTACCCTCGAAGAGATGGAAGAAGTGTACATTCCAATGATTCGATTATTGCAAATACACATTACCCACTATCGCAATCTGCACAACGAGCGGGATGAGTTTTTTAAAAATTCAAGCAAAAGAGTACCCTATATTATTGGAATTGCTGGAAGTGTCGCAGCAGGCAAAAGCACCACTGCAAGAGTTTTACAAAAACTACTGTCATTAACTCCAGAAAAGCTTAATGTTGAATTGGTAACTACCGATGGCTTTTTATACTCTAATGCAGAGTTAACCAAACGTGGAATATTTAATCGCAAAGGTTTCCCGGAAAGCTATGATGCAAAGAGTTTAATCGCTTTCCTCTCCGCAGCAAAGTCCGGCAAAGAGATATTGAGTGCTCCTGTTTATTCGCATCTATATTATGACATTATGCCTAACGAAAAACAAGAAATTGAATATCCTGACATCTTAATAGTAGAAGGAATCAATGTTTTGCAAGTTCCCAGAAGCTTGGAAGGGAAACGTAAGAAACGGGTGTTTGTTTCAGATTTCTTTGACTTCTCCATATATGTTGATGCAAGTCACAAAGATTTACGTCAATGGTTTCTCGAAAGATTTTTCAAACTTCAAGAGACAGCCTTTCTTAATCCTGAATCATACTTTCACCAATATGTAGATTTATCTGAAAAGCAAAGTCTCGAATTTGCAAGTCAAGTATGGGACAGTATCAACTTGCCTAATTTGGAGCAAAATATTTTGCCAACTCGTTTTAGAGCCGACCTCATTTTAGAGAAGGGAGAGTGCCATTTTGTCAGGGGGGTGAGAATTCGAAAGATTTAAAGAAATTATAACATCATAATCAAATAAAAACGGTGAACTCTTATTGAAAGAATTCACCGTTTTTATCTGCTTTATCTAATTATGGGCATTTATTTAATAAAACTACTTATATCTTTTGCAACCTGCTCAAACTCTTCTTTTGACAATTCAACTCGCTTGTTTGAAAGATTCATATCACCCTNNGCACCTCTAAACCAATAACCATCATTCCCACCCTCTTGCAAGTGACAGCTTTTCCGATTGCTTTGGCAATTCGTTTTGACAACACTATCATATCTGCAATTGTGTTATCATCGATATCGAACAAATAATCCACTTCTTTTTTCGGAATTACCAAAGTGTGCCCTTTAGCCATTGGATTTATATCAAGAAAAGCAAAGAACTTTTCGTCCTCAAAAATTTTGTATGATGGTATTTCACCCTTCACTATTTTTGTAAAAATGGTAGCCATAATTCAATAGATTTAGATTTGATAGTATAATAGCTCAACTACTTATATTGCAATCTCGATAATCTCAACACTTAGCACTCCCGAAGGAATGGTAATATCAACAACATCGCCCACTTTTTTACCCAATAAGCCTTGACCTATTGGAGTGTTCACAGCAATTTTACCTTGCTTGAAATCTGCTTCAGTCTCAGAAACCAAAGTATAGGTCATCAGTTTTTGAGTTTTCAAATTCTTCATCGTTACACGATTCATTATTTTGACCGAATCAATACCGATTGCGCTTTCATCAATCAACCTGGCCGATACTAAAACACCTTTCAAACGAGATATTTTAGCCTCCAACATACCTTGCGCTTCTTTGGCAGCATCATATTCTGCGTTTTCAGACAAGTCTCCTTTATCTCTCGCTTCTCCAATTTGCTTGGAGATTTCAGGTCTTTTCACAGATTCAAGATGAGCCAACTCTTCTTTGAGTTTATTATAACCTTCTTCGGTCATATATGTGATAGTCATAATTAGATCTTTATTAAATGTAAATAGTTCATTTATATATATACAAGAAGAAGTAAGAAAAAGAATTCTGGCCAATATATATATTACGGGCCAGAATTCCTTCTTTTACTTCTATGTTCCTACAAAGATAATATTTCTTAATATGAATACAAAATATTTCTCTATTATTTATGGTAATTGAATGATATAACTGTCCAAATCATTGAAATCTTCAATTCTATTCATCAAGTCACCCTCTTTATTCAACACATAAGCTGTTGGCAACTCTCTAACATTGTAGTTTTTCAACAACATTGAATTAATTGATTGTGGATCATGGACAGTTGTCCATGGCAATTCCACGGCAACATTTTTCCAAAAGTGTGTATCAGAGTCAAATGAAATTTGAAATATCTCAAAACCTTCCGATTTATATTTATTGTAAACTTTATTGAGGATTTCGTTGTGTTTCAATGAGAACTCTGATTTGTAAGCAGTGAAATCAAGTAATACATATTTACCTCTAAAGGATGAAAGGCTGACTTTCTGTCCTTTCACATTCATGAGTGATATATCGGGTAGTTGCGTATCAGTTACCGTAATGTTGTTCATAAAGTCACTTTGCTTGTCTTCTTGTTTGCGTACACGCAAAGCATTCATTGTAAATTCATACAAATGCTTGGTTCTTGCTGTTTCAGGATAATACATGCTCCAAGAAGTGGCAACTGCTCCAAACATAGAATAATCTTTTTTATCATAAGGATCAAAAATCAAATAATCATCTATCTTCTGGAAAACTGCATAGTAAGCAGCAGCACTTGATGGATTGCCCAATATAACCTTGGTAGCATAGCTTTTGTAAACAGACAAAACAGAGTCAACATTCTCCATAAATGTTACATCATCTATTTCTTTATTTTCGTGTTGCGCTACAATTGTAGAAATATCACTCTTTGCAGTGCGCTGCATATTGATTACATTCTTTATTTGCTCATTGAGTATCGCAGGCTCAATTTTGTAGGTTCCATACAGATTGGAACCATCCGCTTCAATATTGAATGTTTCAACTGAGTCAACCGCAAGAATTATAACTTGTTCGCCCAGTCTCAATTGATAAAACTCTGGATTTTCAGGAGCGCTCTCTTTAAACGTAAACTTGCCGTTTTTCTTTAGTTTCACAGAGTCTATCATTTGGATGCCTGCAAGACTTCGATGTTCCAGATACAAAACCTGATCTTCGGCCGAAGTAATTTCTCCTTTTATTTGAAAAGTCTTACCCTGAGAGTCACACGAAGACAAAAAAAGCGTCGAAGCTACTAACAAAAACAGTATTGATGATATTAACTTATTCATATTCAATTTTTAAAGTATAGTGTTTGATAGAATGTGCAAATTTATACATTTTTTCGCTTACTTGCATAGAAACAATCAAGAAGTACAAAAATAGTTTCGCAATAAGCATACTTAAGAAAATCAAAACAGCCTTATAAAGTCTCGGATTTGTTCTTTCGNNTTCTTTTACTTCGTAAATTATTACGCAATAAGCTCTTAAAATTGAAATTAATATGTAACTTTGTGTGATTTTTAGATATAAATAAAACAATAAAGAATTTATGATTAATCCAATTGTTAAGAGCATTGCATTGGCAGATGGCCGTACAATAACGCTCGAAACAGGGAAGTTGGCAAAACAAGCCGATGGTGCAGTTGTCTTAAGAATGGGCAACACTATGATGTTGGCTACTGTTACTGCCGCTAAAGAGGCAAACCCTGGTGTTGATTTCATGCCTTTACAGGTTGAATACAGAGAAAAATTTTCTGCCTTCGGAAGATATCCAGGTGGATTTATGAAAAGAGAAGGAAGACCTTCTGAACACGAAATTTTAGTTTGCAGACNNCTCGTAGATAGAGCACTGCGTCCGTTGTTCCCCGAAGACTATCACGCTGAAGTTTTCGTTAATATCACACTATATTCTTCTGATGGAGTAGATATGCCCGATGCTCTTGCGGGGTTGGCTGCATCTGCTGCATTAGCTGTATCCGATATTCCATTTAATGGACCCATGTCTGAAGCACGCGTTTCACGCATTGACGGAAAATTCGTTGTAAACCCGACATTCGTTCAAAACGAAAATGCCGACATGGACATTATGGTAGGTGCTACCTTAGACAACGTGATGATGGTAGAAGGTGAAATGGATGAAGTGTCTGAAGCGGAATTCTTAGGTGCAATCAAGATAGCCCACGAAGCCATCAAAACTCAATGTCAAGTTCAATTAGAATTGATGAAAGAATGTGGCACAGTTGAAAAACGTGAATATAGCCACGAAGAAAAAGACGAAGAACTAAAGAAAGATATTTGGGACAAATGCTACCAAAAAGCTTTTGAGGTTGCAACAGCTCAAAATCCTAACAAGCACGAAAGAATTAATGCTTTCAGTTCTATTTATACTGATTATCTAGCAACTATTGAAGACGAAGACGAACGTGCTAAAAAAGCACCTTTAGTGGCTAAGTATTATCATGAAGTAGAAAAAGAAGCAATGCGTCGTTCTATCCTTGACGAAGGTAAAAGATTGGATGGAAGAGCTACAACTCAGATTCGTCCTATTTGGATTGAGATTGATTCTTTAGCTGGACCACATGGTTCAGCCATTTTCACTCGTGGCGAAACTCAATCACTTACAACAGTAACATTGGGAACAAAACTTGATGAAAAAATAGTTGACGATGTACTTAACAGGAGTAAAGATCGTTTCTTACTTCACTACAACTTCCCTCCATTCTCAACTGGTGATGCCAGAGCTCACCGTGGAACAGGACGTAGAGAAATTGGTCACGGAAACTTGGCGCATCGTGCCCTGAAAGGTCAAATACCTGCCAACTACCCTTATGTTATACGTGTGGTTTCAGACATACTTGAATCAAATGGGTCTTCATCAATGGCTACAGTTTGCGCAGCAACACTTGCACTGATGGATGCCGGAGTTCAAATCAAAAAACCAGTTACAGGTATTGCAATGGGTCTGATTTCTGAAAATCAAGGCAAAAAGTTTGCAGTGCTTTCAGATATCTTGGGTGATGAAGACCACTTAGGCGACATGGACTTTAAAGTATGTGGAACTAAAGATGGAATTACTGCTGCTCAAATGGATATTAAAGTAGATGGACTATCATACGAAATCCTAGAGCAAGCGCTTACACAAGCACGCGAAGGCAGATTGCACATTATGGATCATGTATTGGAGGCAATTTCCCAACCCAGAGCAGACCTTAAAGCACATGCTCCACGCATTGAAACATTAGACATTCCCAAAGATCTTATTGGTTCTGTTATTGGACCAGGCGGAAAAATCATACAAGGAATACAAGAGGAAACTGGTGCTACAATAACTATAGAGGAAACAAATGGTATTGGACACATTCAAGTTTCTGCAACAAGCAAAGCAATTATTGATGCTGCAATGAACAAGATTAAAGGTATTGTAGCAATTCCCGAAGTTAATGAAGTGTATGAAGCAAAAGTAAGATCGGTTATGCCATATGGTCTATTTTGCGAATTCCTTCCAGGAAAAGATGGATTACTTCATATTTCAGAAATATCATGGGATCGCATCGAGAACATTGAAGACGCAGGATTTAAAGAAGGTGATAAAATATCAGTTAAATTAATTGATGTTGATCCACGATCAGGTAAATTTAAGCTTTCACGCAAAGTATTGCAAGAAAGACCTGCAAGACGTGACTAATAAGTCAGAGTCGAACAACAATGAATTTATTATAAAAAAAGTGTCTAAATGGTTTTGGACACTTTTTTTNNAAATAGTTCAAAAATCCCTCATCTATCAATGATTACGTTAAATGGTTGTATTTGATTTATATTGAGGTATGCTTTATATAATTAAAATGGACTCAAAAATAAGACTATCGATTTAGTGATACTTCATCGTTCTTTTCGAAATGCATTTAAGAATTTATTGTTATACTTTTTCAAAACATTTCCANNTTACGTTTTCATCTGATGAAACTTGCATCCACGGCGTAGAAAATGTTTGAATAAAGATATTTGTCATATTGTTGCCCTAATTTGTGAAATTTATGCTTTAAAGATCCAAATATCGATATAGAATTCTCTTTTGATAAAGTATTTCTTCAATCTTGCGTTGCTCTATCTTTTTTTCACTGCATATTCTTTTATAATTTACTCAAAAAAACCCATTTATGCGTTTCAAAACATTTCCACGGCGATGGATTGCGTTTTCATCTGATGAACGTCGAATCCATCGCGGTGGATTTGATTTCTATCTAATTTGTAACGCATCTTCAAAGGAATTGTAAAAAACAGTAAGCATCCCAATTTTGCCGTCTTGTCAATAGAATCAGATTAGCTGATCTTTGCCGTCAAAAAGATATGTTTAGTTTGAATGAGAATAAT
>DENY01000131.1:5538-5708 GCA_002359825.1 Bacteroidales bacterium UBA2632 | reverse complement strand
TGCTATCGGTTGTTATAGCGGAGACTCCGTTAGTGAAAGATTGCTAAGGGTTGTTGAGAGATACTACTCCGAAAGTGCAAAATTGCTAATGGTTGTTAAGGCGGAGTGCTACGAAAGTGCAAACAACTGCTTTCCCCTAGTTTCGAAGCACTCCGCGGGTCCAACCACTA
>DENY01000131.1:5066-5443 GCA_002359825.1 Bacteroidales bacterium UBA2632 | reverse complement strand
TTTTCTTAGTATCTTAACCCTTCGTCGATTCAAATGCGGTCACGTGGTTACAATCTGAGGGGTGAGAAGGCATTTCCTATATAGTAATTGAAAGCGTACTTATGCTTGATGAGATTATTAAAACTATTCTCCACTATTATTATATCCACTCACCACTCTCATTAAATACCCAACATCCCCTTTGCCAATATTTCATTTTTCCGTATCTTCGCACATTCATAGTTCATTACTAAATAAATCATTCCATAATACACTTATATGATAAAAGTGCAAGGTATAAACAAAAGTTTTGGTAGCCTACAGGTTCTGAAGGATATCGATTTGACGATACGCAAAGGTGAAATTGTATCAATAGTAGGTCCGAGTGGTGCAGGCAG
>DENY01000131.1:2767-4980 GCA_002359825.1 Bacteroidales bacterium UBA2632 | reverse complement strand
GACAGCAGAAAAAGAGGCACTCCATATTTTAGAACTAATGGGATTGAGCGACAGAATACAACATAAACCTGCTGAACTTTCTGGAGGAGAGAAACAACGTGTGGCGGTGGCACGTGCACTCATCAACAATCCTATGATTGTATTTGCCGATGAACCATCGGGAAGTTTGGATACTGAAAACAAGTCGGAATTGCACTCTTTGTTCTTCAAGCTGCGCGACGAATTGGACCAAACCTTTGTGATTGTTACCCACGATACGCAACTGGCAGCCTTAACCGACAGAACCATTAAAATGAAAGATGGTTTTATTGAATAGAGCAACATCTGAATAAAACGATATTAACTCATACACCTATTATATATATATGAAATCAAATCTATTTTTTATGGCAATTATTAGCACTGCTCTTTTGTCATCTTGCAAGGACACACAACAAGGAGGTTCAAGCCACTTGGGTTCAATAATTGGTAAATCAACACCAACAATTGAAAACGGAATTATGACACCTGAAATTTTGCATAGTTTTAGTCGCATTGGCAATGTAGAAGTTTCGCCCAACAAAGAGGAGCTTCTCTATCATGTTACGTTTGTAGATATTGNNCAAAACCAACACCGAGATTTTCAAAATGAAAGTGGATGGTTCAGACAAGAAACAACTCACCTACACCAACAACCATGAGGGCAGTGCTCAATGGATTGAAGAAGGTGAAAAAATTGCTTTTTTGAGCACGCATGAAGGCTCCAATCAATTGTGGGAAATGCATGCCGATGGTAGTGGCATGAAGTGCATAAGTGATGTGGAGGGTGGCATAGAAGGATTCACTTACTCTCCCGATGGCAAAAAGGTGATGTATATTAAAAGTGTGAAGAGTGTTGAAACTGTTGCCGAACGCTATCCCGATCTGCCCAATGCAACAGGTAAGATAGTAGATGAGTTGATGTATAAACATTGGGATCATTGGGTGGAAAGTGTGCCACACACATTTTACGCCACTATTGAAAATGGTAAGTTAACCAATCACATAGATATATTGGAAGGTGAACCTTTTGAAGCACCGCTTCTTCCATTTGGTGGTACGGGTGATATTGCATGGAATCCCGATAGCAAGTCGATTGTGTATGTATCAAAAAAGATGACGGGTAGAGAATACGCAGAGTCAACCAACTCCGATCTTTATATGTATTCGTTAGAGGATGGAACTACCGAGAATATAACGGAAGGCATGATGGGATATGATGTCAGTCCTAAGTTTTCGCACGATGGTGCACATATTGCTTGGTTGAGCATGGAGCGTGATGGCTATGAGGCGGACAAGAACAGATTGTTTGTAATGGACTTGTCCACAAAAGAGAAAATATACTTAACCGAAGAGTTTGATAATAATGTGGATGCATTTATTTGGAACAACGACAACAAAACGCTTTTCTTTGTTGCAACTGTTGAAGCCAAAACGCAACTATTCTCTATTGCAATGGATACGAAAGAAGTGAAATCAATTACATCTGGCAAGCACGACTATGTATCGGTTGCTTTGGGCAATGATGGATTGATTGCCAAGCGTCAATCAATGTCACAACCTATTGAAATATATTCGGTGAATATCAGCAATGGTGAAGCCAAAGAAATATCATTTGAAAACAAGGATATACTTGATCAACTAACCATGGGTGAGGTGGAAGAGAGATGGATTCCCACCTCTGATGGTAAACAAATGCTGACATGGGTGGTGTATCCGCCCAACTTCGATGCATCTAAAAAATATCCCACATTGCTTTATTGTCAAGGTNNTGCCTCTAAAAAATATCCAACATTACTTTATTGTCAGGGTGGACCACAGAGTGCTGTGAGTCAGTTTTGGTCGTATCGATGGAACTTGCAAATGATGGCTGCCAATGGTTATATTGTAGTTGCGCCCAATCGTCGTGGTCTGCCAGGATTTGGACAAGAGTGGAATGAGCAAATTAGTGGTGACTATGGTGGTCAGAATATGCGCGATTACCTATCGGCAATAGATGCTTTGGCAAAAGAACCATTCGTTGACCAAGACAATTTGGGTTGTACAGGCGCAAGCTATGGTGGGTTTTCTGTATATTGGTTAGCGGGCAATCATGACAATCGATTCAAAGCATTCTTAGCGCATGCAGGTATCTTTAATTTAGAAGCGCAGTACTTGGAAACCGAAGAGTTGTTCTTTGCCAATTGGGATATGGG
>DENY01000131.1:2425-2632 GCA_002359825.1 Bacteroidales bacterium UBA2632 | reverse complement strand
TGGATTGCACAACCACAAAATGGAGTATTGTTCCAAAGAGAGTTTGCAAGGTGGTTTGATCAATGGTTGAAGAAATAATGGTTTTCCCTTAGTGCGCAATAATCCTTTTAGGAGCTTGTGAGCATAGCTTAGATCCGTAAAAAAGGATAAAAACATTTTTGATATTTGCGTCATCTCATGCCGCTAGCGCGAGTTTGTAACTCGTGT
>DENY01000131.1:1863-2395 GCA_002359825.1 Bacteroidales bacterium UBA2632 | reverse complement strand
AACTCGTGTCTGCCGAAGGCAGGCGGGTTATCCGTGGGAGGAAAATTATCAACCTTATTGCTATATGTATCATCTATTAACTATTTTAAAAACTGATTAAATGACAAGTCGTAGAAGTTTTATTAAGAAAATGGCAACTGTTGCTATTGCTAGTCACATACCAAGGTGTCTTTTCCCACAGCATGAAACTACTGATTTCCTGTCGTCGTTATTGGATGACATGGTAGATCAAAGTGAAGTCATCCAAAGGTTTATTGTAGTGGGGGATATTCATGCAAAGCTGACCAATCATAGTTCAACAAACACGTCAGGGGTAGATGATAGAACAGGCCCGATTGTTACACCTAAACTTTTTGTGGATAGGTTTGATTTGCTATTGAATAATTTAGTAAAAGAAGAGAGTAAACGGTTAGACTTTGTTTTGTTTAATGGTGATTTAATTCATACATCAAAAGAGCCCAGAGTCCCGAGGTTAAAAGAAATAAAAGATTTGTACCATGCAAAAGTAAACGTACCGATGTATGCGAGTGTG
>DENY01000131.1:1506-1776 GCA_002359825.1 Bacteroidales bacterium UBA2632 | reverse complement strand
GGTGATTATGGTTATATTATTATAAGATCATCTGATGAGGATGGAGCACGACAGATATGTTTAGACAAAGAGTTTTTAGAACAAAAACTGATGGAGTTTAAATGCAAAAAAGGTGTTTTTGTTTTCTCTCATATACCACGATATGCTGGTGTTAGACCCGGAACTAAAGGTGATTCTCCTGAGTGCAGTGATATATTGACTTTATTTCAAAATCAAAAGAATCTAAAATTAGTCTTTCACTCACACTTTCATGAAGAGGATAGAACGTTT
>DENY01000131.1:0-1394 GCA_002359825.1 Bacteroidales bacterium UBA2632 | reverse complement strand
GACATGACCAGAGATGTTATCAGAAATCAACTAGTTACATAACTAACCTGCTTTCGCCCACAATAAACAAATCTGTAGTCCACAATAATAATTATTTTATATTTCAATAATATGAATCATTTCAAAACAGTGCTTTTTTCTCTATTGATAATGTTAGGCTCGTGCACAAACTACGAAAAAGAACTTTCTGTTCTTCAATTTAATATCTGGCAGGAAGGGACAATGGTTGAAAATGGATTTGATGCAATTGTAGATAACATCATCCATGTGAATCCAGATATGGTAACTTTTAGCGAAGTAAGAAACTACAACGATGTAGATTTTATTCCTCGCTTAATTGCTGCGCTAAATGAAAAGGGTGCTACCTATTACGGTGAAATAAGTGTAAGTACAGGGATAATTTCGAAGTATCCGATAATAGAACAGACATATGTCTATCCTCTAAAAAATGATCAAGGCTCAATTTTAAAAGCTACAATAGAGGTCGGAAATAGAACAGTAGTACTCTATTCCGCACATTTAGATTATAGAGACTATGCATGTTATCTGCCAAGAGGATATAGTGGCGCGACATGGAAGAAACTAGACGAACCTATAACCAAGCCAGACTCTATTTTAAAGGCCAATCGCTTGTCTCAACGATTACCGGCAGTTGAAATGTTTATTGCAGATGCCAAGAAAGAGATTCAAAAAGAGCATATTGTTATAATAGGTGGCGATTTCAATGAACCTTCACATCTAGATTGGCAAGAGAACACCAAGGATTTGTGGGATCATAATGGAGCTATTGTAGAATGGGATTGTTCTAAATTGCTATATGAGAACGGTTTTAAAGATTCGTATAGAGAATATTATCCCGATGCTGTTAACTTTCCTGGATTTACATTCCCCTCTGACAATGCTGGTGCACTAGCCACGAAACTAACTTGGGCACCTGATGCAGATGAACGAGAAAGGATAGACTTTGTCTATTTTTATCCTAATCCAAACATCACGTTGAAGAATGCTACAATGGTGGGTCCTTCATCATCTATTGTACGATCACAAAGAGTGGAAGAACAATCAAAAGACGAGTTTATTACTCTTGATGACATTTGGCCAACTGATCATAAAGCTGTTTTGTCAACATTTTTAATAAAATAGAGGAAGTAGTTTCAAGCACAGTGTATCGCTTTTTAGATAATGAAAGAGAGGTTTTATCTCCTTTCTCACACAAAATGAAAGAAAATGCACTTTTAGTGAATTATTTCTATGAAAATGTTTTGGCGTTTTAAAAAAAGAGCTATCTTTGCACTCGCTATCCAAAACAAAGGATATCAAACCAAAAAAACGGTGTGGTAGTTCAGTTGGTTAGAATACCTGCCTGTCACGCAGGGGGTCGCGGGTTCGAGTCC
>DENY01000121.1 GCA_002359825.1 Bacteroidales bacterium UBA2632 | reverse complement strand
TGCCTGTTTCCAAGAAAGACTTGTGGAAAGCATAGCATCCGTAAAGACTTTGAGGAGTGTGTCCGCTTGTCTGCAAAGTCAAATAGTCATGCAACATAGGGCGATATTCAGGATGAGCACATTTTTCTATAATCTCTTGAGCGCGTTGATAAGTTCCTTTTCCTCTCAAATCAGCAACACCATATTCAGAAGCAATAATCTTAACAGAGTGCTCACTGTGGTCTTCGTGCGTAACCTTGGGAACGATACAACTGATGTCACCATTCTTCGCAACTGATGGTGTTACGAAAATAGATATATAAGAGCTTCTGGTGAAATCACCCGAGCCTCCAATTCCATTCATCATATTGTTTCCCATTACATGAGTGGAGTTTACGTTACCAAAAAGATCCACTTCAATAGCAGTGTTGATTCCTATCACCCCTAAGCGACGGACCAAGCCTGGATTATTGGATATTTCGCTTGGACGCAACACCATTTTATTTTTAAAGAAATCAAGATCTTGATACAATTGATGTAGCTGCTCGTTGCTTACAGTTAAGGAACAACCACTGGCAAAACTTATTTTACCCTCGCGCATCATATCCAATACCGCATCTTGAATAACCTCTGTGTACACTTCGAAACGAGGAATGTCTTTATTGGTTCCCATAGAACCCAATACAGCATTAGCGATATTACCCACGCCCGATTGAACAGGTAAAAACCCCTGTGGGATTCTTCCCATTTTCATCTCATTAGCAAAGAAGTTAGCAACGTTTTCACCTATTTTCGCAGTTGTTTCATCAACAGGGGCAAAACCACCTCCTTCGCTTTCTTGGTTGGTTTCGACAACAAATATTTTCTCAGGGTCAACTTTTATATATTCCAACCCTACTCTACCGTTTACTTCATAAATATTGATGTGGCGGCGTTTTGGAGGATCTTGCAATTCGTATAAATCGTGAATACCACGTAGTTTAGCAGGAACTTTACTATTCAGTTCGACAATTACGATTTTTGCCATGCGGCAAATGGTAGGAGTAATACCCACACCTGCAGTTGGAACTATTTTTCCATCTTCTGTTACTTCGCAAGCCTCAACAATTGCCACATCTACGCCACCCAAGAAGCCATATCTGATCTCTTGCGCTACTTGCGAAAGATGCATATCAAAATATGCTATTGAGTCGTGAATGTGTTTGTTATTAATTGCATTGCGCATATCCTTATTTGTTTGATAAGGAGTACGAAACTTAACAGCGTTGGCACGTGCCAAACTGCCATCAATAGAATCGCCTGTAGAAGCCCCCGTGAACATACCTATTTTAAAAGGATTACCCTTTGCATGTTCTTCTTCTGCTCTTTTTGCTAATGCAACAGGCACTACTTTTGGACATCCGGCGTGCGTAAATCCGCTAAAACCAACATTTTGGTCATGATGAATAAGTGCTGCAGCTTCTTCAGCACCAATAAATTTTAAAGCCATTGATAATAATTTTATTGTGTGATTTATTCATATTTGCGATGGAGAATTTCGCTATATATGATTGCTTTTTTCAATTCTTCTGTAATGTTTCCATGGAAAAGTTCACCCGTATAGGATCTTTGTCCTGAATCCTCTTCTTGATAAGAAATACTTTCCATTTCATCTTCTACGTAAAGAGACTCAGACAAAGAAGACATTCCCTCTTGCATAGTTTGCAAGCTCTTTCTCTTCTCGTTGTATAAATCTTCAGATGATGGCATAGAACGAGGTGTTCTCTTTTTTGCCACATCAGCTTTCTGTTCACGCGAATAAGGGTTTTGAAATATGGGTGGCAATGGCGGCAAAGTTTCTTCTACCTCCCAAGGTTCGGGAAAATCAGGTTTTGCAGTCTTTGGTGTTTGAGCCTCTACTTTTTCTTTATTTGCCTTCACAAAGAAGTTGACTATAAACACAATTAAAGCAATTATTAAAAAACCAAGATCGCCTATATCCATTTTTTCATTACTTTTGTAGTTCTGACAAAAGTACTCATTTTTTATTTGAGATACAAAAGATTGACTATAAATGAATACATAATAATCGAGTCTTCTTTTTTTGTTTCTACTCGCTTATTCATTCAAAGTTTATCAATGATAATTTGATGTCTTATATTTGTTGCAAACAATGAAGATACAAATAGTTGAAAACAGATTTCATGCCATTCGATATCGATCTTTCTTTATATTTGTTGGATGAACAACGCTCAAAGCGCGTCCTTTATTTACTAACATTGCTAAATTATGAAATTAGAAGAAAAAACATATCATTCCGAAGAAAAAAAACTATATATTGAAACTTACGGTTGCCAAATGAATGTGGCAGATACAGAAGTGGTGGCTTCTATCATGGAAATGGATGGCTATACCATAACGGATGACTTGGCAGCTGCTGATGCAGTTTTTGTGAACACCTGTGCCATTAGAGAAAATGCTGAACAACGTGTTATAAGCAGACTTGAATACTTCAATTCAATAAAACGTAAACGCAACAATAAACTCATCATTGGTGTATTGGGTTGCATGGCAGAGAGAGTGAAAGAAGTTCTAATAGAGGAACATCATGCCGACTTGGTTATAGGGCCAGACGCTTACATGGACCTCCCCAACCTTGTTAGTGCTGCCGAGCAAGGAGAAAAAGCGATGAATGTGGAACTGTCTAAAACAGAAACATACAAAGATGTGATTCCATTGAAAATGGCAGGACACAGCATCTCTGGGTTTATTTCAATTATGAGGGGTTGCAACAACTTTTGCACCTATTGCATAGTTCCTTATACACGCGGACGTGAAAGAAGCAGAGATACCGAAAGCATTCTCAATGAATTGGAGGACATGAAGAAAAACGGCTTTAGAGAAGTAACCTTATTGGGCCAAAATGTTAATTCATATCTCTATACAAAAGATGATGTGTCCATTGATTTCTCTGATCTGTTGGAAATGGTTGCAAAGCATGCACCAGAGATGCGTATACGCTTTATGACCTCTCATCCAAAAGATATGACAGACAAGACACTGCACGTAATTGCCAATAATGACAATATTTGCAACTTCATCCATTTGCCCATCCAATCGGGAAGCTCACGTATGTTGAAAATGATGAATAGAAAATATGACAGAGAATGGTATTTGGGAAGGATAGAAGCAATCAGACGTATTATACCCGGATGTGGCCTTTCTACTGACATTATGTGTGGTTTTCACGATGAAACAGAAGAAGATCACAGAGAAACACTATCTTTGATGAAAGAGGTCATTTTTGATTCAGCATTTATGTTTAAGTATTCTGAAGGACCCGGAACATTTGCTTCAAATAAACTAAAAGACAATATTCCAGAGGAGGTGAAGAAAAGAAGATTGCAAGAAATAATTGATTTGCAACGTGAACACATGGAGCTGAGCAATCAAAAAGATGTAGGTAAGGAGTTTGAAGTTTTAATTGAAGGCTATTCTAAAAAATCGAACAATCAATTTTTTGGCAGAACCAATGAAAGTAAAGTTGTTGTATTTGATAAAAAATCACACCATATTGGTCAAACAGTGCGTGTGAAAATTAATGACTTTACCTCTGCTACACTATTTGGTGATTCTATTTCAGAGTAAGCTATTTGTGATATCTCTTTTCAGCTTTATTGTTTTCTTTATAAACAAAATGCATTGTTCAGACGTTTCATATATGTGTTTAACCAAAAACAAAAGGTTAAACCATTTTATTAATAACAATCTATAAACATTAAAAAAAAAGACATTATGAGAAATTCAGAATCAAAATTACTTTTAGGATTAGGAATTGGTGTTGCACTTGGAGCAGCTATTGGTTACATCATGGGTAACGACAAAAAAGAAGNNAGGCAGACAAAGTGAGAGCAAACGTGAAAACAGCAGTTTACAAAGGTAAACATGAAGTGGAAGATCTTAAAGAAGATATTGAAGACATCGCAGAAATTGCAAAAAAAGAATTATCTAAAAAGTAAGAAAACTGAAATTACCTAAACGATGGAGGAGAAAAAAGTAAGTACATTGTTCGAGGAATTGAGAGATGATTTATCTAAGTATGTTTCCGATAGGTTGCAACTTTTGAAGTTGCAAACCTATTCAAAAACAAGTAAAACGGGTGCCTTGCTGCTATACGGATTAGCATTTATATTGCTTATTCTATTTGCCGTAAACATTATATTTATTACCATTGCTATATATCTGGGCGAAATACTTGGGAGTATGTCACTTGGCTTCGCTATAGTATCAGCATTAGCAATACTTTTTGTAATCATTATTATATTGGCACGCAAAGCAATTAGAAATAGCTTGACGAACATCATAATCAAACTCCTAATGGATGATGATAAAGAATAAAACATTATGAAAACATACAAATTAACCCCGCTCGAACAATTAAAACTGGAACAAAGACAGTTGCGAGAAGAGATTAAAATCTCCGAGCAAAAGATGGCATTTCAGCTACAATATATCAATGACAACTGGGGTTCGATGTTACTAAAAAGTGTCACTTCATCTGTTATGAACAAGTTTACTGACAGGATTGAGCATAGTTCACCTGTTTCTAGAACTTCCAGTCTGACTCGAACTCTTGGAGTTGGAGGGAGCTTGGGTAGTTTGCTCCTATCAAATTACAAAACAGTTGGTTCTGTGGGTTGGAGATTACTCAAGCCCATAGCACTAACCTTTTTGACAAAGAAAGTTACATCGAAACTTTTTCCAAAGAGGAAGAGAAGGTAAAGGTTATCAGTTTTGCTTCAATAAAAAAAATTATTGAGAAAAACAACTAACCATATTATGTTGTAGAACGGTGGACGGTATTAATGCCGTCCACTTTTGCTATATTAGAACATAGGTTTTGAACATCTTTTACACTGTGAACGGTCACTTCCATTTGGCCATCGAAGATACCATCTTTTGATGATATGTTCATTCCTAATATATTGACGGTGAGATCTTCTGATATTTTGGCAATAATTCGATTTAAGATTCCTTTTTTATCAATTCCGGTAAAAGCAATAGAAGCTTGAAAAGTGTACTGTTTATAGTCGCCCCAAGCTACCTCAATTATTTTGTCCCCAAAATGGGACTTCAATTTAAGGCCCACTTCACATGAACTTTTATGCACTTCGACCTTCTCTTTATCGGTAATAAAGCCAAACACATCGTCTCCGGGCAGGGGATTGCAACAAGTGGGAACAAGAAAGTTTTTCTTCAAATTATTCTCCACTAACTGATATTTTTCTTTTCTACTGATCTTATTAGTCTCAGAATAAGTTTTATTTTTATCTTGAAACAGGCTTGACTCCAATTTTTCTTTCGCAGCAGTCTCATCCGATTGTTTGCGCATGGCATGATAGGCCTGCTTCATATAGCGCAGCAACAAATTATCTGACTGATCTTTCTCTTTTGCTTGAAAAAATTTATTATAATCTTGCGGCAGTTCTATCTCGTTGTTTCCAATTTGAAAAAACAAATCTTCTTTCCTCTCAATATCATAGTAATGGAGAATTTTGTCGAGCGTGCTTCTTTCAATAGGTTCTTTGTCAAACAACTTGTCCAGCTTCAGTTTACCCGCTTTTGCAATGGCACGTTTTTCGCGTCTCAGGGCAGCCTCTATCTTAGTTCTTGCTTTAGCAGTAGTCACAAAGTTGAGCCATTCTGGTTGTGGCTTCTGTGATGCAGATGTTATAATCTCTACTTGATCACCACTATTTAACTTCTGACTGAGAGGGATGAGCCGGTGGTTTACCTTTGCTCCAAGACACGTATTTCCAATATCTGTGTGCAGAATATAAGCAAAGTCGAGAGCTGTTGCTCCCATAGGCAGTGTTTTGATATCTCCTTTTGGAGTAAACACGAATATCTCCATGGCGAAGAGATTGAGCTTGATGGTGTCTAAAAAGTCAACTGCGTTGGGATTGGGGTTGGCCAATATTTCTTGAATAGTTTTGAGCCACTTATCCAACTCTGTGTCTTCCTCTACTTTGTTTGCTTTGTATTTCCAATGAGCTGCAAATCCTTTTTCCGCAATATCATCCATGCGTCGACTACGAATTTGTATCTCAATCCATTTACCGTCGGGACCCATCACCGTGAGGTGCAACGCTTGATAACCATTAGATTTGGGACTACTCACCCAATCGCGTATTCTATCGGGGCGAAGTTTGTAGATGTCTGTGATAGCCGAGTAGATATCCCAACACTGTTTTTTTTCGTCCATGCCCGGATAAATCTCAAAGATGATGCGCACAGCGAATAAGTCATAAATCTGATTGAATTCCACATTCTTTTTCTCCATTTTATTCCAAATAGAATAAACGGATTTAACACGGGCATGCATTTCGTACTTAATGTCCATTTTGTCTAACTCAACCACAACTGGTTTAGCAAAATTTTCATATATCTTATTTCGTGCGCTAGCAGTATCTTTTATCTTTTCAGTTATTTCCGCAAAACTCACAGGATGCTCATATTTGAAACAAAGTTCTTCCAGCTCCGTTTTGATGGCAAACAATCCTAACCGATGGGCCAAGGGAGCATAAATGTACATCGTTTCGCCCGTAATCTTATATTGCTTGGCAGGAGCCATCGAAGACAAAGTGCGCATATTGTGCAAACGATCGGCAATCTTTATCAAAATCACCCGAATATCGTTTGACATGGTGAGCAGCAGCTTCCTGAAATTCTCTGCTTGAGCCGACACATTGGATCCAAACATACCACCCGATATCTTGGTGAGACCATCGACAATGCGTGCAATTCTCTCACCAAAAATCATCTCAATATCCTCCACCGTATAGTCCGTATCTTCCACCACATCGTGCAACAAAGCCGCCGAAATAGAGGTAGACCCTAAACCAATTTCGCTTGAAACTATACGTGCTACTGCCAGTGGATGCATGATATAGGGTTCGCCCGAACGACGACGGGCCCCCTTGTGTGCCTCATGAGCAAGATTAAATGCTTTGGTTATAATTTCTACTTTCTTGCGATGGTTGGACGCAAGATAATCATCAAGAAGAGCCTGAAACTCATCTTCAATCATTTTGTTCTCATCTATTATTTTATTGTCTTCACTCATAAGAAAAATAGAAAAATCCTGTTCTACACTTCAAGATTGATTATAGTCTACCACGAAGTTACAAATAAATCTCTGAAAAACGTAACAAGCAATATATATTTATTGTTTTCAGACTGATTACATACACATTAGTGGAAAACTTACCCTGGGTAGTTTAATTAAAAAAGGCCCCCTGAAATATGCTGAAAATGCTTTTCAACAGTTGAAAATTGCAAACANNCTTAAAATTAACATATTGATGTAGCATTCTCTTATTTCATCTGCAGATTCTTCCATCTGACCCAATTTTTTCATTTTTCGCACTGCTTTTCTCCTGTTTTTGCTCAAAAAAGCATCATTTTTGTTTTGCAAAACATTTTCACGGCGATGGATTGCGTTTTCAACTGTTGAAATTCAAATCCACGGCCGTGGATTTGANNACTGGCACACAAAAAACGTCGCTCGAAACTCTCCCAAAGAGGGTTTTGAACGACGTCGTTTATATTTATCTACATATTACTGATGCTCTGGGCGCAACAAGTCATTCACTGTTTTCACAGGATTGAACGTGCTGATGGGCACCTCTACAAAAATGGTGTTCCAATCACTCATGGCACCATTCCACAAACCGGGAAGCTCGAGAGCTTTGAGCGCTCTTCCACTTTGCGATTTAGAAGAGATGAAACCAGTATCTTTATCGATATAATTTAGAAGATTAAATCGTTTACCATGGCGGTCTTTTAATCCACACACCAAATCCACAGGATTGAAATGTGTAGCTTTTCGGGCAATTTCTTTTGCCTCGTCAGTAACAATTTGTGAGCCTTCCAGTATATGTGGCGAAAAACTGCCATCTTTGTTTTCCACAATAAAGGGTCCTCCACCTGGTTCACCGTCATTGCGCACCATGCCGCACACTCTTATTGGACGATTTAGCTTTTTGATCATATATGCTACCATCGACTTTTCATCATTGTCAGTGATAGTCTCATTTATGATGCACAAATCATCTTCGACAAATGTCTTTATTTCAATAAGATCTTCCTTGGAATACTTCCCCGATTCTAATTTGGCTAAATAGTCAAATGCTTTCTTTTGGGCATCCACCAATACTCCTGCCAGCATTTTCTTGTATGTAGATTCATCCTCTTTGTACTTGTCGGGCACAATGTTGTCAATGTTTTTCACAAAAACAATGTCAGACTCCAGATCATTCAAGTTTTCGATCAGTGCTCCGTGCCCACCTGGACGAAAGAGGAGTTTTCCCTCATCTCTGAATGGCTTGTTTTCCAAATCAACTGCAATTGTGTCAGTCGATGGTTTTTGAATACTGAAAGTGACATTGAAATGTGCATCCATCTGTTTCTCCAAATCAGTATTCACTTCCTTCACCAACTTTTGAAACAATGCTTCGTGATGGGGCGATATGGTGAAATGCACATTCACATTATCATTGGCATTTTTGGCATACATTGCCCCTTCAATGAGGTGTTCTTCCATGGGTGTTCTTTTCTTGTCAGCATAGCTGTGA
>DENY01000166.1:2732-4975 GCA_002359825.1 Bacteroidales bacterium UBA2632 | reverse complement strand
AAATTGTCCATCCTGAAGTGCCACAACAAAAGGTGCGCAACTTCCAATTGGGACAAAGCTTAGGAGCTGTGCAAGGAAGCTATGTCTTTTATGCACCGTTGGCTATGACAGCCGAAGCGCAAATTCATTACTCCGACACCTTGGATGGTTGGAGTAGCAACGAATTAGATAATTTCATAGTAAATCAATTAAGTATTGAAGCCAATATTCAATCGGATATTCCATTCGGATTCAAAGCTATTGCTTATCCCATTGATAAAAATGCTAACAAACTGACTAAAAACGGGAAGCCTATCGAGGCTTTATTACGGTCTGTAGGAACCGATGGAACGACCAAGGATATTCTACCTGCATTGGCCAACACCACCGTTTTGATTGAGATGGAAGGTCCGCTGAAAGAGATTGATGGCATCATTGTGAAAGCAACTCTAAGCGGTGCTGAAGGGAATCTCTCTTTAAAGCCTAATCAAAAGATTCAGCTCACAGATATACAACTAAAAGTATCAGGGGAATACATTAATGAATTTTAATCCTCATAAAATATAGAAAATAATGAGATCTACAATAATATTAATATTTGCTTTCTTAGCATGGCTGCTGTCAACAGCATTAATCATATCACAAAATGCCCAAACTGGATATTTTACAGACGGCTTCCTATACCGTCACAAAATGAATCCTGCTATTGCAAATGAAAACAACTATGCATCATTAGCACTAGGTAATAACAACTTTTCGTTTCGAGGCAATCTAGCTTTAAACGATGTGTTCTATCAAGTGGATGGAAAAACAGCAACGTTTATGCATCCAGACCTCAGCAGTGCTGAAGTATTGAGCAAGTTCAAAGATAAAAATCAACTTGGCTTAAACGCTAATTTAGAATTATTATCTGCAGGTTTCAAAGCTTTTAAAGGATACAATACCATTGGAGTAAATGTGCGTAGCAATTCGCATGTTACTTTACCAGGCGAATTGTTTCGTTTGGCCAAAGAAGGAGTCGCAAATCAAATGTATGATATCAGTGCATTCAACAGCCATGCCGATTTTTATGTGGAGGTTACATTAGGGCACTCCCACCAAATTAATGAAAAGCTTCGTATTGGAGGGACATTGAAGGTCTTGATTGGAGGTGCCAATATTGATGCACAATTCAATAAAGCGCAGTTAGCACTTGGAGAGGAGCAATGGACAATTACCTCTGATGCTTTTGTGGAAGCAAGTATAAAGGATTTAATTTATGAAACTGATTTAAATGAAAACACTAACAATCGTTACGTGAGCGGAGCAGATGTTGCAGACGGAGCTGGTATTAATGGAAGTGGATTAGCTGTTGACTTAGGGATAGTTTATCAACACAATGATGATTGGAGATTCAGTGCTTCTATCATCGATTTGGGAGTTATCAACTGGAAAAACAACATGTTAGCAAGCACCAATGGGGAGAAAACTTTTTCAACAGATGAATATATTTTTAATGTGGACGACGATCAAGCCATCAATTTTGACGATGAGCTTGATCGTATGCGTAATGGTCTCAGTTCATTATACGAGCTGGAAGATATGGGAGATCAAGGATCTGTATCCAAAAGCGTTGGAGCAACGATAAACGTAGGTGCATCCTACAACTTACCTACGTATCGAAAACTCACTTTTGGTTTCCTAAGTACTAGCCATATGCAAAAAAACTTCAATTGGACAGATGCACGTGTTTCAGCTAATTGGGCACCTTATAGCTTCTTGTCAGGTAGCTTAAGTGCAGCCTATGGAACTTTTGGTGGCTCTGTTGGTTGGATGTTGAATCTACATCCCAAATATTTTAATCTATTCCTAGCGATGGATCAAATAACTGGTACTCTAAGTAAACAATATATACCACTATCGGGGGTAGGTACCTTCCATGTTGGCATGAATATTCCATTCTAAAGAGATTAATTAATTCCTCTTTTTAGGATGATATAATCTGCTGAGATTATACATCAATAACATATTAGATCTTTTTGTGTGTCAGTTATGAGTAGAATATATAAGACTTCACTTACTGATTCTACTATAGAGCTTATACAGAACATTTTTATTGCTTCTTAGGTGCATAAACCTATAAATTAAACGAGTTTGCACTTTCGTTCCCTACGACAGTGCCTCCCTTAACAATTTCTGGCTTTTGTAGGATGCGAATCTATCTCCTCCAACAATTTTTGGCTTTCGTAGACTACGCAAGTCCCTCCTTTAACAAGTTATGGCTT
>DENY01000166.1:0-2623 GCA_002359825.1 Bacteroidales bacterium UBA2632 | reverse complement strand
GGGATTTTTACTTTCATAATAGTTTTTATTGGCAGAGTTTTTCACAATAACAGTGTTCGTAGTTGGGTTGATATAAATATATTGATTGAATACACCCATTGCTAAGAATTCACCTTCATCACCATCCAGCAGCCACCATTGATATCCATAGCCAATGCCAGGATCTGATGAATTTTCACTTTCTGGTTGTAAATGTTCCTCTGTTGATGAAATGGATGCTTCAAACCATGCCTTTGGAATAATTTGATTACCATTCCAATCACCTTTGTTTAAATACAATCTCCCTATTTTAGCGAAATCTCTTAAAGTAGCATTGAGCCCACCAAGGGCCATTTCCATTCCTTTTGCATCAACTATCCAATAAGCATCAAATTCGGTCCCAATAGGTTGCCATATTTTTTCTTGCAAATAGTCGGTCAAGCTTTTGCCAGTAGCTTTTACTATGATCATTCCCAATACATGNNTATTTGTTGTAAGTGCCTGCTGTTCTCTCATTGATTAAGTTACTGGCAAATTCATCTTGTGACTCTCCAAATACGAAACCTTGCCAATATTGCTGAATGTCTGATTGAGGATCGCTATAGGTTTCATCAAATTTGATTCCTGAAGACATCTGTAAAACATCCTTTATTTTTACACCTTCATAACCCGATCCTTTTAACTCAGGCAAATACTCATCTACAGTTTGATCAATACTTTTAATGAAACCCTCTTCCATGGCAATGCCAAAGAGAGCAGATATATATGATTTGGACATGGACCAAGAGATATGCTGTATGTCTTCTTGTTGTCCTTTCCAATAGTTTTCATAGTGGATGGTGTCGTTTTGAATTACAAGAAATCCTTGTGTATCAGAAGAGTCCAAGAAGTGCATTGTATTATAGTTAGCACCATTATGAGAAAAATCTGTAGGGAGTGAAATGTTTTCTATATAAGGAAAAACAAATGGATGTTCCGACTTCTTAATCGTTTTAGAAGGAAGATATTCATCCATGTGAATAAACGAATATTCAATTTCATCCAAAGGCATGGGATCTCTTGGTACAAAAGTGTTTTGCTCTTTTGGTGTGCAACTTATTCCTGCAGCTATTATAATTATCAATGATATGAAATATGGAGTATTATTTTTAAAATGCATGCTTCTATTTTTTATAGTTTAATTATTTAATGAGCTTAATTTAGATTGTTACTAACGTCCATCAGGGGGCTTTTGTTTTAAATGCGCCATAACAACACACGAAAGAGGTTAATATAATAACTTGATTGATACAAAGTCCAATATTTTTATAAGTTGCAGATTGAGAAACTGAATGGAAAATTAAAACTTTTATGGAGTATTTTGAGTTAATCTGATAAATAATGTAAATTGCAGATGACTATTAAAAATATAAAAATGGATTATATTATGAACAGAAAAACATTTTTGAAAAAATCTTCACTATCTCTTCTTGGCTTAAGTACTTTGCCCTCAATAACTGCCAATACTATGAGGAATGTGTTTACAGAAGAGGTTATTGGTGCTAAACAAACGGAGAAGACTCCTGAAAAAACAATAAGAACAATCGCCTATAATATTTTTAATGGCGGGATTNNATTGGTTATAAAGGGATAAATGGTCATGCTTTACCTGAAGGGGAGGAAAGCCTTCTTGTGAAAGCTGCGAGAGATAAGGGGCAAATTCCTAAAAGAATCATGCTCGAGCTGGCTTTATATGATCCACATATTATCAACTTTTCAGAATCTGCAAAAGAGTTTGTGGTTGCCAATATGGCCAAGTATATCAACTATAATTATGTGCATTTTACGGGTGGCAAAAATGGATTGGGCAATTATCCAGGAAGTATTCTCACTCCATTTGAGATAGTATATTCTGAAAACAGGCCCTTTGTGAATAAAGAGGCGAATGATTCAGATGAGTTATTTACCCGTCATTGGGGAAAAGCATATATTAGATTGCCGAATGGAGAATTGATTTCTGTACACTCTGCTCATTTGTGGCCCTTCAATAAAGAGAAAAAAGATGGCGAGATAAGACTTGCCGAAATCGATGAAATTTTGAAAAGTATTGATTATGACCTCAAGCATAATGTTAAATCTGTCTTGCTTCAAGGCGACTTGAATCACGCGCCTGATACTCCCGAATACAAAAAATATATTGATGGAGGTATGCTTGATACATTTGATAAAGCGGGGGTGAAAGATAATTTAAACACAGTGAACTCTATCAAACTAACAAGAAGAATAGACTATATTTTTGCTAAAGGAAAAATTCAAAATCAAGTTTCAGATCACCGTGTTTTATTTGAAGGGAATTTCCGAACTAATAACGATGACCCGATGTCATATGCTTTGAGTGACCACTTGCCAGTGTTGATGGAATTTGAAATATAGGGAATTTGCAAATTGAGAGGAAAATATTTTGTCAATCAAAATTTAATCCTCTCCTTTGCAGTTGCATAAGTCATTAAGTTTTATTGGTTTTGAGCTTCAATTTTCAAACTGGTTAATTCTTTTTGGCTTATGCTCTTTTTTTGCACCCTTGGTTTGCCAAAAAACTCTTTTTTAAAAACTTGCCGTCACCATTATTGGAAAATGATCTGAAGGGAAATGCCCATAATGCATA